>NZ_CP038256.1:1551219-1861463 GCF_004564075.1 Microbacterium sediminis | reverse complement strand
GCGGAAGGAGGGATCTCCGCCGCGCTCGCCGACCTCGGACGGCTCGTGCGGATCCCGGGCATCGCCTGGCCCGCGTTCGACCAGGACCAGCTCGTCCGCAGCGCGGAGGCCATCGCGCAGCTCGCGCGCGACACGGGCGTCTTCGACGAGGTCCGCATCCACCGCGCGGCGATCCCCGGCACCGACGAGGTCGGCCAGCCCGGCATCCTCGCCACGCGCGCCGCGCGCAACGGCCGCCCCACCGTCATGCTCTATGCCCACCACGATGTGCAGCCCCCGGGCGACGACGCCCTGTGGGAGACCCCGCCGTTCGAGCCCACGGTGCGCGACGGCCGGCTCTACGGGCGCGGCGCCGCCGACGACAAGGCCGGCGTCATGGCGCACATCGCGTCGCTGCGGGCGCTGCAGGAGACGATCGGCTCCGACCTGGACCTCGGCATCGTGCTCTACATCGAGGGGGAGGAGGAGTTCGGCTCCCGCTCCTTCACGCAGTTCCTCGAGGACAACGCCGAGGCGATGCGCTCCGACGTGATCGTCGTCGCCGACTCCGGCAACTGGGACTCCGAGACGCCGGCCGTCACGGTCTCGCTGCGCGGCAACGCCAAGTTCCACCTGAAGGTGCGCACGCTCGACCACGCCTCGCACTCCGGCATGTTCGGCGGCGCGATCCCCGACGCGATGCTCGCGACGATCAAGCTGCTCTCGACCCTGTGGAACGACAACGGCTCGGTCGCCGTGGCGGGGCTGACCGTCCGCGACGCCGAGACGCCGCAGTACGACGAGGCGACGCTGCGCGCCGAGACCGGCCTGCTCGACGGCGTCACACCGATCGGCGACGGCACGATCCTCTCGCGCATCTGGAACAAGCCGTCGATCACCGTCACCGGCATCGACCACACGAGCGTCGCGGCCGCCTCCAACACGCTCTCGCCCGAGGTCACGGTCGTCGTCAGTGCTCGCATCGCCCCCGGCCAGGACGCCACGGCCGCGTACGAGGCGATCAAGGCCCACCTCGAGGCGC
Organism: Microbacterium sediminis; assembly: GCF_004564075.1. Taxonomy (NCBI): domain Bacteria; kingdom Bacillati; phylum Actinomycetota; class Actinomycetes; order Micrococcales; family Microbacteriaceae; genus Microbacterium; species Microbacterium sediminis. Next base: position 1,860,442 of record NZ_CP038256.1, on the reverse strand, counting down.
ACAACACGTTCGGCGCGCAGCTCACCTTCGGCGAGGTCGACTGCGGCGACGGCTTCCTCGTCGACACGAGCGGGTGGGCGGTCGAGGCCGCGCGCGACGCGATGCGCGACGGCTACGGCAAGGACCCGGTGGACTACGGCGTCGGCGGCTCGATCCCGTTCATCGCCGACCTCGTGCAGCGCTACCCGGGCGCGCAGATCCTCGTCACGGGCGTGGAGGACCCGCACGCGCGGGCGCATAGCCCCAACGAGTCCCTGCACCTCGACACGTTCCGGCATGCGGTCATCAGCGAGACGCTGCTGCTCGGCCGCATGAACGCGCGCCAGGACTGATCGGAAACAGCGCCCGTCCCCAGGCGGCGCGGATACAATCGAACGGAATCGCCCTGAGCCGTCCGTCGGCGGGGCCCGAGGAGGAGAGCGTCATGACTGACACGACCCTGACCGCCGACACCACCCGCGCCCACGGCGTGGGACTGACCGCGGCCGCCGCGAACAAGGTCAAGAGCCTGCTCGAGCAGGAGGGTCGCGACGACCTGCGCCTGCGCGTCGCCGTGCAGCCCGGCGGGTGCTCCGGCCTGATCTACCAGCTCTACTTCGACGAGCGCTATCTCGAGGGCGACGAGACCGTCGACTTCGACGGCGTCGAGGTCATCGTCGACAACATGTCGGTCCCGTACCTCGACGGCGCGACGATCGACTTCAAGGACACGATCTCGGAGCAGGGGTTCACGATCGACAACCCCAACGCCTCGGGCTCGTGCGCCTGCGGCGACAGCTTCCACTGATCACGCGCGCAGAACGGCTCCGTCACCCGGTGCGGGGCCGTTCGGCGTGTCCGGCCCCCGGGATGTGCTAGGCGCGTCCCGCTGAGAGTGTGGCCGGAATCGAGTGTGCATGTGCCCTAGACTGGCATGTGCCCCATCCACGTTCGAAAGGTGAATTCGTGCCCTCGAAACGACGTCTCCGCTGGGCAGCGATCCCTGTCGCCGTCGCAGCCGTTGCCTCCCTCGCGGCCTGCACGCCGACGGAGCTGCACGGCTACCTCCCCGGGTTCGAGGAGGGCGGTACCCCGACGACCAACCAGACCGAGGGACTCGCCTCGCTCTGGGTCGGCTCGTGGATCGCGGCGCTCGCCGTGGGCATCATCACCTGGGGCCTCATGCTCTGGGCCATGATCGTGTACCGCCGCCGCAAGGGCCAGACCGGTCTGCCCGTGCAGCTGCGCTACAACATGCCGATCGAGATCTTCTTCACGACGGTCCCGCTCATCCTGGTGCTCGGCCTGTTCGCCTTCACCGCGCGCGAGCAGACCCGCGTCGAGACCCCGTGGTCGGCCGACGAGGTCGACGTCGAGATCACCGCGATCGCCAAGCAGTGGGCGTGGGACTTCCAGTACAACGGCGACGAGGAGGACAACTCCGACGCCGTGTGGAGCATGGGCATCCAGGCCCAGCCTGACGCCGACGGCAACATCGACGAGGAGCAGCTGCCGAAGCTCGTCCTCCCGGTGAACCAGAAGGTCACGATCGACCTGCAGTCGCGCGATGTCATCCACTCGTTCTGGATCATCGACTTCCTGTACAAGAAGGACATGTACATCGGTCACGACAACTCGTGGTCGTTCATCCCCACCCGCGAGGGCACGTACGCCGGCAAGTGCGCCGAGCTCTGCGGCGAGTACCATTCGATGATGCTCTTCGAGGTCGAGGTCGTCAGCGAGGACGAGTACGAGGCCTACCTCGACGAGCTCGAGGCCAAGGGCCAGACCGGCGACATCAACGACGCCTACGACCGTCTCGGCAACGCACCGGGTACCGGCGCGCCGAACACCGACGAGGAAGAGGGCCACTGAGCATCATGGCTACCACCCTTCAGGAGACCACTCCCGTCATGCCGGCCCGCCAGGCCGCGCTGCTCAGCGGCTCGCGCGTCGAGCACAAGGGCAACATCGTGGTCAAGTGGATCACCTCCACCGACCACAAGACGATCGGGTACATGTACCTCATCGCCTCCATGCTGTTCTTCTGCCTTGGCGGCGTGATGGCCCTGCTGATCCGCGCGGAGCTGTTCGCGCCGGGCATGCAGATCATCCCTACCAAGGAGCAGTACAACCAGCTGTTCACGATGCACGGCACCGTGATGCTGCTGATGTTCGCGACGCCGCTGTTCGCCGGCTTCGCCAACGTCATCCTGCCTCTGCAGATCGGCGCCCCCGACGTGGCGTTCCCGCGCCTGAACGCCTTCGCGTTCTGGCTGTTCACCTTCGGCTCGCTCATCGCGGTGGCCGGCTTCCTCACCCCGCAGGGTGCGGCCTCGTTCGGCTGGTTCGCGTATCAGCCGCTCGCGAATGCGTCGTTCTCACCCGGCTTCGGCGGGAACATGTGGATGCTCGGTCTCGGCATCTCCGGCTTCGGAACGATCTTCGGTGCCGTGAACTTCATCACGACGATCATCACGATGCGCGCCCCGGGCATGACCATGTGGCGCATGCCGATCTTCACGTGGAACACCCTCATCACGAGCCTGCTGATCCTCATCGCGTTCCCCGTGCTCGCCGCCGCGATCCTCGCGGCGGGCGCCGACCGCATCCTCGGCGCGCACATCTACGACCCGGCCAACGGGGGCGTGCTCCTGTGGCAGCACCTGTTCTGGTTCTTCGGCCACCCCGAGGTGTACATCATCGCGCTGCCGTTCTTCGGCATCGTGTCGGAGATCTTCCCGGTGTTCAGCCGCAAGCCGATCTTCGGATACAAGACCCTCGTGTACGCGACCATCGCGATCGCCGCGCTGTCGGTGTCCGTGTGGGCGCACCACATGTACGTCACCGGCGCCGTCCTGCTGCCGTTCTTCGCGCTCATGACGATGCTCATCGCGGTGCCGACCGGCGTGAAGATCTTCAACTGGATCGGCACCATGTGGCGTGGATCGATCACGTTCGAGACGCCGATGGTCTTCGCTCTCGGCTTCCTCGTGTCGTTCGTCTTCGGCGGTCTGACCGGCGTCATCCTGTCGTCGCCGCCGCTCGACTTCCACCTGTCGGACTCGTACTTCGTCGTCGCGCACTTCCACTACGTGGTGTTCGGCACGGTCGTGTTCGCGATGTTCGCCGGCTTCTACTTCTGGTGGCCGAAGTGGACCGGTCGTATGCTCAACGAGCGCCTCGGCTACGTGCACTTCTGGATGCTGTTCATCGGCTTCCACATGACGTTCCTCATCCAGCATTGGCTGGGCGTCGACGGCATGGTCCGCCGCTACGCCGACTACTCGGCGGCCGACGGCTGGACGTGGCAGAACCAGCTCTCGACGGTGGGCTCGATCATCCTGGGCGCCTCGCTCATCCCGTTCTTCCTGAACGTCTGGATCACCGCGCGCAAGGCTCCCAAGGTCACGGTCAACGACCCGTGGGGCTACGGCGGCTCGCTCGAGTGGGCCACCAGCTGCCCGCCGCCGCGCCACAACTTCACGTCGATCCCGCGCATCCGCTCGGAGCGTCCCGCGTTCGACCTGAACCACGGCGAGGCCCCGGTGCCCGTGGGCGTCGGCCCGGCCAAGGACGCGCCCGACGCGCCGGTGATGGATCTGTCCGACGGAGAGGTGAAGTAAGGCCATGCGCTCCAATGTGGTGATCTGGTGGCTGCTGGCCGCCTTCTTCGCCGTCGCCTTCGCGGTCTACGCGATCTGGGACCTCCTCGACAACCCGCGCGGGCTGCCGTGGTACCAGGCGGTGGATTGGACCGGCGGCACCGCGCTGCTGTTCTCGGTGTTCATGGCCTCGATGGTCGCCTTCTACGTGCAGCTCGTGCACCGCGGCCAGAAGGGCGTGGACCTGCCGGAAGACCGCCTCGACGCCGACATCGACGACGCCGACGCCGAGATGGGCGAGTTCAGCCCGTGGTCGTGGTGGCCGATCCTCCTCGCCGGTGCCGCGGCGCTCGGCGCGCTGTCGCTGGCCGTGGGCATCTTCCTGCTGCCGTTCGCGGTCGGCCTGCTGGCCGTCTCGCTCGTCGGCTGGGTCTACGAGTACTACCGCGGCAACTTCGCGCGCTGATCCGGCGCGCGCCGCTTCGAGAGCCCGGGACGATCGTCCCGGGCTCTCGCCGTCTGTCCGGAGGGTCGGGCCGGCCGTGATGTGATGGAGCCATGCGAATCCTCGGCCTGATGTCGGGCACCTCCCACGACGGCATCGACGCGGCGGTGATCGAGTTCGCCCCCGACGGCGACGGCCTCACGGCGCGCACGCTGTTCCACGACTCGACGCCGTACGCGCCCGAGCTCCGCGCGCGCCTCGTCGCCGCGCTGCCGCCGTCGCCGACCACGCTCGACGAGATCACGCGACTCGACGCGCTCATCGGGCGGGCCTTCGCGGACGTCGCGGCGGCGGCGATCGCGCGGGTCGGCGGGGTGGACCTCATCGTCTCGCACGGGCAGACCGTCTACCACTGGGTCGAACCGGACACCGGCGCCGCGCGCGGCACGCTGCAGCTGGGGCAGCCGGCCTGGATCGCCGAGACCACCGGCGTTCCCGTGGTCTCCGACGTGCGCAGCCGCGACATCGCCGCGGGCGGGCAGGGCGCGCCGCTGGTGGGGCTGCTCGACGGGCTCGTGCTGGCGGGCCGCGCGGGCACGCCTGCCGCGTTGAACCTCGGCGGCATCTCGAACATCACGGTCGTGGCCGAGGGCGCCGACGCCGTGCGCGCGTGGGACATCGGTCCGGCGAACGCGCTCATCGACGCCGTCGTGCAGCAGCGCGGGGCGCATCCGGCCGGCTACGACGCGGACGGCCGGATCGCGGCGAGCGGCCGCGTCGACGAGGCGCTGCTGCGCGTCCTGCTCGACGAGCCCTACTACCGGCTTCGGCCGCCGAAGAGCACGGGCAAGGAGCTGTTCCATCCGGAGTACATCGCGGCGGCGCAGCGGCGCGCCGGCACCGCGCTGTCGACGCGCGACCTCGTGGCCACGCTGACCGAGCTGACGGTGCGCACCGTCGCGGACGCCGCCCGCGAGGCGGGCGTGACCGAGCTGTTCGTCTCGGGCGGCGGCGCCCATAATCCCGTGATCATGGACGGCCTCGCGCGGGCCCTCGCGCCGGTGCCGGTGCGCCGCACCGACGAACTCGGGCTCGGCGGCGACGAGAAGGAGGCGCTGCTCATGGCGCTCGTGGGCTGGTGCACCTGGCATGGGCTGCCCGCCTCGCTGCCCAGCGCCACGGGGGCGCGCGCCCCGCGCGTGCTCGGATCGATCACCCCTGGCGCGGGGCCGCTGCGCCTACCGGAGCCGCGCGCCATGCCCCGGTTCCTGCGGACGGCCCGCTGACCGCTCGCGTCACACGACGATCGGCAGATCCGCGGGCCGGTCGGTGAAGGCCTGGCGGGGCACCAGCAGCAGCGCGGCCGCAGCCAGCAGCGCCGTGGCGCCGCAGACGACCCACACGGTCACGTAGCCGGCGAAGGAGCCCGCCGTGCCGCCGGCGGCGCCCGTGGCACCGCCGAGCAGCGCGATGCCGAACACGCACGACGCGATCGCACCGCCGACCGTCTTGACCGAGTTGGTCAGGCCGGTCGCCACGCCGGTCTGCGCCTCGGGAGCCGCCGCCGCGGCGGCCGCGGGCAGGGCGGCGACGAGCGCGCCCGAGCCGAGGCCGACGAGGAGCATGTTGGCCGTGACCTGCACGTAGGAGTCGTGCAGCGGCAGGAACAGCAGGAAACCGACGCCGACGCACGCGGCGGCGAGGACGAGCGCGCGTCGCGGCGTGATCCGGCGCGCGAGCATGGGGAACAGCAGCGCGCCGACGATCATCGCCACGAGGTAGAAGCCGATGAGCAGCGATGTGGTGAATCCCGCGGTGCCGAGGCCGTAACCGTGCACCGCGGGATCGGTGCGGGCGAAGGTGGACAGCGGCGCCTGCGCCCCGAGCACGCTGACGCCGAACAGCCCCGCGGTGAGGAAGACGGGCCACAGCGCGGGGTTGCGGAACATGCGCACGTCGATGAGCGGATCGGCCCGGCGCAGCTCCCACAGCGCGAACGGGATCAGCAGCGCCAGGCCCGCCCCCACGACGAGCCAGGGGAGCGGATCGCCGGCGCCGTTGAGCCGCAGCAGGCTGAGGCCGCCCGTGAGCGCGACGAGCGCGAGCGAGACGAGGACGAGGCCCGTCGTGTCGAACACGCCGCCGGCCGGGTACGGCGACTCGTCGACGCCGAAGAGGATCACGAAGAAGCACACGACGATCGCCAGCGCCGGCACCAGCAGCACGATCCACAGCGGCAGCGCGTCGACGAGCGCCCCGCCCACCAGCGCGCCCGTGATCGCCCCGGCCTCGAGCGCGGCCACGAGCACGCCGGCCGCCTTCGCCGTCAGCGCCGACGGCGCGCCCTGGCCCGTGCGCGCCACGATGGCCCGCGCCCGCGCCCAGATCAGCGCCACCTCGAGCGGCAGCCACACCACGTAGAACCCCTGCAGCGCCCAGGCGACGAGGAACACCGTGAACGAGTCGGTGAACGGCAGCGCGAGCGAGGCGGCGGCGGTGAGGGCCGTGGAGATCAGCAGCATGCGCTTGTGGCCGATCATGTCGCCGAGCTTGGCGAACGCGGGCACGACGAGCGCCGACAGCATGAGCTGCGAGCCCTCGAGCCAGTTCACGTCGGCGTCGTGCACGCCCAGATGCCGCGCGATGTCGGTGAGCATCGGCGTGTAGTAGCCCTGGATGATCCCGCTCGTGAACTCCACGACGGCGAGGAAGCCGACGATGCCGAGGAGGGCGCCCAGCCGGGCGGTCGGTGCGCTCATGCGAGTCCCCTGATCAGTGCGATGTGGAAGTCGCGCCCGCGCTCCAGCGACGCGATCTCGACGCGCTCGTCCACGCCGTGGATCGCCGCGCGCTGCTGCGCCGACATCTCCAGTGGCGCGAAGCGGTAGACGGGGCGCCAGCGCCGGTGGAAGTGACGCGCATCGCTTGCCTGCATCATCAGGTACGGCACGACGAGGGCGTCGGGGAACGCGGCCGCCACCGCCGCCGAGAGCGCGGCGAAGGCCGGCCCGTCGGCGGGCGCCTCGGGCGACGGATCGTCGCCGCCCACCAGCTCGACCGAGACGCGGGGATCGCGGATGCGCCGCCGGACGCGCGCGATGACCGATCCGATTGTCTCGCCCGGGATGATGCGCACGTTGAAGGTGGCGGTCGCCCGCGCGGGCAGCACGTTGTCGGCGGTGCCGCCCGCCTGGCGGGTGGCGGCGATCGTCGTGCGCACGAGCGCCGCGGACTCTCCGCCCACGCGCGCGAGGACGGGGCCGGCCAGGCGCGGGAGGCGCGACAGCAGTCGCAGCCCCGGCGCGGCGATGCCCGTCGCGCGCGGGGCGAGCACGGCGAGCATGCGGGCGATGGACGCCGGCACCCGGGGCCGGAAGGTGCCCGCGTCGAGCCGGTCCACCGCTCGCGCGAGGCGCGCGATCGCCGTCGGCCCGCGCGGGGCCGAGGCGTGCCCGCCGTCGCCGGCGGCCTCGAGCCGCAGGGTGGCGACGCCCTTCTCGCCCAGGCCGATCATCGCCGCGCGGCCGGTCACGAAGGGCAGGGGAGCGTCGACGACCGCGCCGCCCTCGTCGAGCACGAGCCACGGCGTGACGCCGCGGTCGTGGAGCGTCTCGGCGATCGTCGCGGCGGCGGTGCCGTAGGTCTCCTCGTTGCCGCCGAAGGAGAGGTACACGTCGCGCGCGGGCGTCACCCCCTCGCGCAGCAGCTGCTCGACCGCCTCGAGGATGACCAGCAGCGGGCCCTTGTCGTCGAGGGCGCCGCGGCCGTGCACCCAGCCGTCGGCGATGCGGCCGGCGAACGGGTCGAACGTCCACCCGTCCTCGGCGCGCGCCGGCACGACGTCGAAGTGCGCCATCAGCACGATCGGGTCGTCGGCGCGCGCGCCGCGCCAGCGGTACAGCAGCCCGAGCTCGCCGATCCGCTCGCGCTCGAGCTGCGCGCGGGTGAGCGGGTACAGCTCGGCCAGCAGCGCGACGAACTCCTCGAACGGGGCCGTCCCGCGCGTGTCGAGCTCGGCGCTGACGGTGGGGATCCGGATCATCCTGCCCAGCCGCTCGGCGATCGGCGGGGCGTCGCCGCTGCCGGTCACGCGCGCGCCGCGAATCGGCCCTCGACGGTGGCCGAGATGACGATCTCCTCGGGCTCCAGCTCGACGGGGGGAGGGGATGCGGCGGCCGCGCCGCGCGCCCTCATCGCCGCGAACGGCTGCGGGGCATCGCGCGAGAGCATGTCGTGGTCGGCGATCTCGACGGCCACGACCTCGCCCAGCTCGAGCGCATCGGCGTACGCCTTCGCGCGCTCGAGCGCGACGCCGACGGCCTCGGACGCGGTCTCGCGCTCGATCCGGGCGCGGGTGTCCTCGGTGAGGCGCCAGTCCACGCCGTCGACCTGCACGGCGTCGATCTCGGACAGCTCGCCGATCCAGCCCGACAGCTCGGCGAAGTCGTCGAACGTCGCCCGGAACTGCACCGTGCCGTAGTGGACGGGCGGCAGCTGCCGGCCGTCGTTGTTCCAGGGCCGGGCCGACCAGAAGTACGCGCGTTCGCTGGACCAGCGCACGATCCGCTCGCCCTCCTCCAGTGCCTTCAGGCGCGAGCGCACGGTGTCGGCCACCTGCCCGACCCGGCGCGTCACCGATGCCCGATCCGGCCCGTCCGCCCGCACCTGGGCGCTCACGACGGCGAGCTCCGGGGCGACGCGGCGCTGGGCCGTCCCTCGCACCGAGATGACCACATCGCTCATACCGGCTCCCTTCGCCGTCTCTCGTCTGGACAGACGCTATCGCAGGGCTCGACCGACATGCGGAATGGCGGGCGTCGTCGATCCGTTGTAGTCTGTAGTGCTCGGCAGATGTCGATCATTGGTAACTCCACAGCGTGCGATATGCGGTTCCCTTCGCGAGAAGGATCCACGGGGCTGATCGGTTTCGACAGTGCTTGTGAATCTGCGAGAAGCGGGCCGAGGATGCAGGGTTATCTCGTAAACGCCCCCTGCAAAAACAATAAGTGCCAACGCTAAGCGCACTGACTTCGCCCTCGCTGCCTAAGCGAGCCCGATAGTCCGTCAGACCGTGGGTGATCCCGACACGGATTCTGGCGTCATCTAGGGATCTTGCTGCGTGACGGTGTCGAGACGTCACGCGGGACTTTTCCTCGACTGGGCTCGTCGACCTATGTGTCTGTGCTGAAGGTCGGAGCCGAGTAGAACGCCCTCACAGACTGCGCCCGGAGAAGCCCCAGAGACTCAGCATTGGACGGGGGTTCGATTCCCCCCAGCTCCACCGAACCGCATCGCACGCTGTGACGCCGACGCCCCGCGATCCGCACGGACCGCGGGGCGTTGTGCTGTGCGGGTCAGTCCGGCGGCCACTGGATGATCTCGAGTCCCTGCTTGGTGTCGGACATCGCGACCCAGCCGTCGCCGAACTCGTAGGTCATGCCGTAGCCCTCGTCGTCGGCCATGACGACCCACTCGGGGTTCTCGGTGAGGTAGGTGACGCCCGACTCCTCCAGGCGCACCCATCCCTCGCCCTCCAGGGTGCTCTGCGCGGCCGCGGCGGTCTCGGCGTCGACGGGGGCCCAGCCGTACATCTGCACGTGGTCGCTGGCCACCGACAGGTCGCCCCAGATGCACTGCAGGGCGTCGGGCAGTTCCGTGGCGCCGAGCACGAAGGGATCCTCGCGTGCCGACCAGCCGAGATCGTCGAACTCGGCGACGACGTAGGGCGAGATGATCGTCTCGCACGTCGGCTCGGCCGGCGCGGTCGGGGTCGCATCGGGCTCGGGCGCCACGGTGGCGGCGGGCGCGGGCTCGGTCGTCGCGCCGCCGCCCGCCGGGTCGTCGGCCGGAGCCGGTGCCTCGCCCGCGCAGCCCGCGAGCGCGAGGCCGAGGGCGGCGATCGCGGCGAGGGCGGCGGGCCGGATCGTCATGAGCCCGTCCCGTGCAGCACGCGCAGGATCTCGTCGTGCAAGAGGCCGTTGGTGGCGACGGCGGAGCCCGTGGCGATGGAGTCCTCGCCCTCGAACGAGGTGAAGCGACCGCCGGCCTCGCGCACGATGGCCACCGCGGCGGCGACGTCGTACTCCTTCACGTCGAACTCGCCCACGAACTCGATCCGCCCCTCGGCCAGCAGCATGTACGACCACACGTCGCCGTAGGCGCGATCCCGCCAGACGCGCTCCTGCAGCGCCAGCAGCGCGTCCAGGTGACCGGCCTGACGCCACTGGGCGATGCTCTGGAAGCTGATGCTCGCGTCCTCGAGCGCGTCGACCCTCGAGACGCGGATGCCGCGCTCGCCGTCCGCGGCGTTCGTCCACGCGCCGGCGCCCTCCGCCGCCCACCAGCGGCGGCCCATCGCCGGCATGCTCACCACACCGAGGCGCACCGCGCCATCGACCTCCAGGCCGATCATCGTGCCCCACGCCGGCACGCCGCGCAGATAGTTGGCGGTGCCGTCGATCGGATCGATGATCCAGCGACGATCCGCCTGCGCGCTGGCGCCGAACTCCTCGCCGAAGATGCCGTCGGCCGGGCGCTCGACGGCGAGCAGGTCGCGGACGGCGCGCTCGGCCGCGAGGTCGGCCTCGGTCACGTGGGTGCGGTCGGCCTTGCGGCGCACGTCGAGGTCCGCGGCGTCGAACCGGCCCAGCGTCTGCGCGTCGGCCGCGTCGGCCAGGCGCAGCGCGAGGGCCAGATCGGCCTCGGCGTCGAAACGCGCGACGGGGGAGGACTGCGCGGGGGAGGGCATCCCCACAGGCTACCCGCCGCGGGATTCCGCGGCCTGCATGAGGGGTGGGGGCATACGAATCCGTATGCAGCGGCCTTGTCAACCCTGATGACGGCGCCGCGCGGCCTCCGTACGGTCGGGGTATGAGTATCGGAACCGGAATCGTGCTGTTCGTCCTCGGAGCCATCCTCGCGTTCGGCTTGGAGCTGGACATCCCGGGGCTCAACGATGACTTCGTCGGCTACCTGCTGATGGGTGCGGGCGTCGTCGTCTTCCTCATCGGCCTGATCTTCCTCATGCGTCGCCGCTCGACCGTCGAGCACACCCGCACCGTCGGAGACGCCGGCACCGCGGAACGCGTGACGGAGCGACGCACCGATGCGGACCCGTATTGATCCACTCCGCGGGCTCGCCGGTCCGCGCAGACGACGAAACCCCTGGTCGATCGACCAGGGGTTTCGCTGTGGTGCGCCCCCAGGGACTTGAACCCTGAACCCACTGATTAAGAGTCAGTTGCTCTGCCGATTGAGCTAGAGGCGCGTTCCGGAGCGGGGCCTTTCGGCGTTCCGAACCGAGGATCGACTCTATCAGGAAGCGGGGCGGATCGCGAATCGAGGCGGGCCCCCGCGCCTCCGGCGGCGTGTCGGCACCCTGTCGCGCGGAGCGGGCGCTGAGTAGTCTGGCGCCATGTTCTCTTATGACCCCTATGCAGAACTCGCCACGCTGCGCGACTTCGCGCCGCTGACGGTGACGAGCACCGATATCGCCGAGGGTCAGCCGCTGCCGCGCGCCCAGTGGGGTTCCGCCGGCGGGGGCTCCGACACCTCGCCGCAGCTGAGCTGGTCGGGCGCCCCGGAGGGCACGAAGTCGTTCGCCGTATCGTGCTTCGACCCGGACGCTCCCACCGGCTCGGGCTACTGGCACTGGGCCGTCTACAACCTGCCGCCCGACGTGACCTCGCTCGCCACGGGCGAGGATCAGCCCGCGGCGGGCATCTCGCTGCGCAACGAGTCGGGCGTGCCCGGCTACGTCGGCTCGGGCCCGCCTCCCGGCACCGGCGTGCACCGCTACTTCTTCGTGGTCGACGCGCTCGACACCGTGCTCGAGCTGCCCGAGAACGCCACGCCGGCGGTCCTGGGCTTCAACCGCCACTTCCACGCGCTCGCGAGGGGCATCCTCGTCGCCACGGCGACGAGCGACTGAACGCTCAGACGGCGGCCTCGCGAATCGATCGCGAGGCCGCCGTCCTTCGTGTGCGCGGCGCGTCAGCGCGCGGCGGGAGCCTCGTCCCGTTCCACCGCGTCCGCGGGGCTCGCGGCGTACGGCGCGGCCGGCTCCGAGGGCGCGGTGAGCTCCTCCTCGACGCCGGGCTCCTCCTCGACTTCGGGCTCCTCCTCGGCGACCGGCTCCGGCGCGGCGGGCGCGGGGGCGAGCCGCTTGGCGGCCGCCAGCGCCACCGCGAGGGCGAGGCCGATGAGTCCGGCGCCGAGGATGGGCGCGCCGAGCGTGATGATCGCCTGGCCGGCGTACACCTCCACGCCGGTGGCGCTGCCGTCGAGCAGGGTCGACGTCATCGTGTCGAGGGCGCGGAAGCTGAGGGCGCCTCCCGCGACCGTGGCGGCCAGGGAGCCGACCACGAGCACCCCATAAGGGACGCTGGTGATCAGGCGGGGCGTGCGAGACATGATTCTCCTTCGGTCGTGAGCGACTCCCACCACCCTCGGCGCCGACCCCGTGCGTCGGCGATGCGCTCGCTATGCGCCGCCTGTGGATCGCGCGCGCTCAGGCCTGGACCGCGGCGGGCCGCTTCAGGCGCAGCACCACCACAGTGAACGCGGCCGCCGACAGCGCGGCGAGCACCATGTGGATGCCCACGAGCAGCTCCGGCAGCCCGTTGCGGGCCTGGATCACGCCGACCACCACCTGCACGAGGATCACCGCGAGCAGCGCGATCAGCCACGGCAGCGGCCGCAGGCGGCGCGCGGCGGCGACGACCGTGAGCACGACGACGAGGCCGAGCAGGAGGTATCCCGGCCACGAGTGCACGTGGGCGAGGACGGTGGCGTCGAAGCCGTCGCGCACGATGTCGGGGTCGCCGGAGTGCGGGCCGTTGGCCGTGGTGAGCACGCCGAAGAACACCGTCACCGCGAGCACGAGCGTCGTCACGTGCGTGAGCGCGAGGAACCAGGTGGGCACGGCGCGCTCGCGCGGGCCGGGCACGTCGTACAGCCGCACGAGGAAGGCCGCGGTCACGCACACGAGCGCCAGTGAGGCCGCGTAGTGGAAGCCGACGAGGAAGGCGTTCAGCTCGGTGAGCACGGTGATGCCGCCCGCCAGCGCCTGGGCCACCACGCCGGCGACCACGATCCACGCGAGGATCTGCAGGTCGCGGCGCTGCGGGATCGAGCGCACCGACACGATGGCGGCGACGATCACCACCACGAGCAGCACCGCCGCCGCGGCCCAGAACTCGCCGACGAGCGCGAAGGCGATGGCGGCGGCGACGACGCCCCCGAGCGCGAACCACACGGCCGTGAGCACGTGGCGGCGCGTACCGACGGCCGCCAGGGTGAGCAGCAGCACGACGATCGCGGCAATCCCGACGACGCCCGTCATGGTGCGGTTGCCGAACTCGATGAAGCCGTGGATGCCGAGGTCCTGGGTGGGCACCAGCGACTCGGGGGTGCACAGCGGCCACTCCGAGCAGCCGAGCCCCGAGCCGGTCAGGCGCACGGCGCCGCCCGTGCCGATGATCGTCGTCTCGAACAGGAACGACAGCCACGCGAAGAGCTGGAGCCAGCTCTTCCGCAGGGGAACGGGGGAAGGTGCGGTCTGCGGGCGAGCGGCGTGGGTGGTGGCCATCGGGTGGTGCCTCCTGATCCCCTCCGAATACCGAGCGCTCGGCGCCGATGGGGAGGGAACCTGTAGAATTGAACGGCTGAAAAGACGCGGGCGCAATGCTCGTCGCATCAGTGACAAGTTTAGGCGTGAATCCTGCGCCACAGCGGGGCCCCAGTACGGCACTCCATCTCCGGAATGCCGGGCCGGCTGACACCGTTTCGGGACCCACGAGGAGAGTAGAGACCGCATGTCGGATGTGCTGATCGACCGCCCCGAGCTCGAAGGTCTGGGGGTGTACGAGTTCGGCTGGCACGACCCGGACGCCGCCGGCGCGAGCGCCAAGCGCGGCCTCACGGAGGCCGTCGTCCGCGACATCTCGGCCCTCAAGGCCGAGCCCGAGTGGATGCTCAAGAACCGTCTGAAGGGCCTGTCGCTCTTCGAGAAGAAGCCGATGCCGACGTGGGGCGCCGACCTCAGCGAGATCGACTTCGACAACATCAAGTACTTCGTCCGCTCCACCGAGAAGCAGGCGCAGTCGTGGGAGGACCTCCCCGAGGACATCCGCAACACGTACGAGAAGCTCGGCATCCCCGAGGCGGAGCGTCAGCGCCTCGTCGCCGGCGTCGCCGCGCAGTACGAGTCGGAGGTCGTGTACCACCAGATCCGCGAGGACCTCGAGGCCCAGGGCGTGATCTTCATGGACACCGACACGGCCCTGCGCGAGCACCCCGAGTTCTTCGAGGAGTACTTCGGCACCGTGATCCCCGCCGGCGACAACAAGTTCGCCGCGCTGAACACGGCCGTGTGGTCGGGCGGCTCGTTCGTGTACGTCCCCAAGGGCGTGCACGTCGAGATCCCGCTGCAGGCGTACTTCCGCATCAACACGGAGAACATGGGTCAGTTCGAGCGGACCCTGATCATCGCCGACGAGGACAGCTACGTCCACTACATCGAGGGCTGCACCGCCCCGATCTACAAGAGCGACTCGCTGCACTCGGCCGTCGTCGAGATCATCGTGAAGAAGAACGCCCGCGTGCGCTACACGACGATCCAGAACTGGTCGAACAACGTCTACAACCTCGTCACCAAGCGCGCCGTGGCGCACGAGGGCGCGACGATGGAGTGGATCGACGGCAACATCGGCTCGAAGGTCACGATGAAGTACCCGTCGATCTTCCTGGTGGGCGAGCACGCCAAGGGCGAGACCCTCTCGGTCGCCTTCGCCGGTCCCGGTCAGCACCAGGACGCCGGCGCGAAGATGATCCACATGGCGCCGTACACGCAGTCGTCGATCGTCTCGAAGTCGATCGCCCGCGGCGGCGGCCGCGCCGGCTACCGCGGCGAGGTGCGCGTGGACGAGAACGCGCACCACAGCGCCAACACCGTCCGCTGCGACGCGCTGCTGGTCGACACGATCTCGCGCAGCGACACGTACCCCGCGATCGACATCCGCGTGGACGACGTGCAGCTGGGCCACGAGGCCACGGTCTCGAAGGTCAGCGAGGAGCAGCTGTTCTACCTCATGAGCCGCGGCATGCCCGAGGACGAGGCGATGGCGATGATCGTCCGAGGCTTCATCGAGCCCATCGCCCGCGAGCTGCCCATGGAGTACGCCCTCGAACTCAACAAGCTCATCGAGATGGGCATGGAAGGATCGGTCGGCTGAGATGACGACCACGCAGGCGCCTGCAGAGGCGCAGAACGAGCACGCCCATCGCGACCCCGCCACGGTGATCATCCCGCCGCAGGACGAGGTCACGGTCCCGGTCCAGACCCGCTCGGAGCGTCCGCGCTCGTACGAGCCGGCCGACTTCGGCACCCCCACCGGCCGCGAGGTCAACTGGGTGCACGCGCCGCTCAAGCGGCTCGCGCCCCTGTTCGCCCCGGCGGAGCAGAACGACGGCGTGTCCTACGCCTTCACGGCGGGAGAGCAGTACGCCGCCGCGCCGCTCGCGATCGGCACCGCCCCGCGCGGTGAGGTGTTCGAGCCCGAGGACCTGCCCGCCGCCATCGCCTGGCAGGGCGCGACCGAGGCGCTGCACATCCGCATCCCGCGCGAGGAGGAGGTCGCCGAGCCGATCGTCCTGCGCATCGACGGCCAGGGCGCCGAGCGCCGCGCCGACGCGCACCTCGTCATCGAGGCGCTCGAGCACAGCCAGGCCACCGTCGTGATCCGTCACGAGGGCGCCGCGCAGCTGGCCGAGAACGTCGAGATCATCGTGCGCGACGGCGCCACCCTCACCGTGGTGGCCGTGCAGCGCTGGGACGACTCGGCCATCCACGCCGCCGCGCACCAGGCCCGCGTCGGCCGCGACGCCACGCTGCGCCACTTCGTGGTGAGCTTCGGCGGCGGCGTCGTGCGCGTCAACCCGAACGTCGAGCTCGACGGCACCGGCTCGAACGGCGAGGTCTACGGACTGTCGTTCGCCGACTCCGGCCAGCACCTCGAGAGCCAGGTGTACCTGTACCACAAGGGTGCCGAGACCACCGGCGACGTGCTCTACAAGGGCGCGCTGCAGGGCGCAAGCGCGCGCAGCGTGTGGATCGGCGACGTGCTGATCGGCCCGAACGCCACGGGAACCGACTCGTACGAGGCCAACCGCAACCTGGTGCTCACCAACGGCGCCCGCGCCGACTCGATCCCGAACCTCGAGATCCAGACGGGCGACATCAAGGGCGCCGGCCACGCGTCGGCGACCGGTCGCTTCGACGACGAGCAGCTGTTCTACCTCCAGGCCCGCGGCATCGCCGAGGAGGAGGCCCGCCGGCTCGTGGTGATCGGCTTCCTCGCGGAGATCGTGCAGAAGCTCGGTCTGCCCGAGCTCGAGGCGGAGCTCACCGCGGCGATCGAGCAGGAGCTCGCCACCGGGGTGGAGGAGACCGCGAAGTGAGCGCCACCCGCGTCTGCGCCGTGAGCGACCTGGTCCAGGACCAGGCCCGCCGCGTCGAGGTCGACGGCGTTCCGATCGCGCTCGTGCTCGACGCGCAGGGCGAGGTGCACGCCATCGGCGACACCTGCACGCACGGCGACATCTCGCTGTCGGAGGGCTTCGTCGAGGGCGACACACTCGAGTGCTGGGCCCACGGCTCGGCGTTCTCGCTGCGCACCGGCAAGCCGCTCAACCTCCCGGCCTACGAGCCGGTCCCCGTCTACGAGGTGACGATCGAGAACGGCGACGTGCTCATCGATCCCACCGCCATCAAGCAGGCCTGAGCAAGGCCCCACGAACTCTCCACACGAAGGAATCAACATGACTGTCCTCGAGATCAAGGACCTGCACGTCACGGTCGAGACCGACGAGGGGACCACGCCGATCCTCAACGGCGTGACCCTGACCGTGCGCTCGGGCGAGACCCACGCCATCATGGGCCCCAACGGCTCGGGCAAGTCGACCCTGGCGTCGACGATCGCCGGCCACCCCAAGTACACGGTCACGAGCGGCTCGATCACGCTCGACGGCGAGGACGTCCTCGAGATGGCCGTCGACGAGCGTGCCCGCGCCGGCCTGTTCCTGGCCATGCAGTACCCGGTCGAGATCCCGGGCGTGACGGTGACGAACTTCCTGCGCACCGCCAAGACCGCCATCGACGGCGAGGCCCCGGCGCTGCGCCAGTGGACCAAGGACGTCAAGGAGGGCATGGCGGCCCTGCGCATGGACCCCAAGTTCGCGCAGCGCAACGTCAACGAGGGCTTCTCGGGCGGCGAGAAGAAGCGCCACGAGATCCTCCAGCTCGAGCTGCTCAAGCCGAAGATCGCCGTGCTCGACGAGACCGACTCGGGCCTCGACGTCGACGCGCTGAAGATCGTGTCGGAGGGCGTCAACCGCGCCAAGGACAACACG
This sequence comes from Microbacterium sediminis, assembly GCF_004564075.1. Taxonomy (NCBI): domain Bacteria; kingdom Bacillati; phylum Actinomycetota; class Actinomycetes; order Micrococcales; family Microbacteriaceae; genus Microbacterium; species Microbacterium sediminis. The sequence goes on along the minus strand of NZ_CP038256.1, from coordinate 1,843,003 downwards.
GGCCTGGGCGTGCTGCTCATCACCCACTACACGCGCATCCTGCGCTACATCCAGCCGGACTACGTGCACGTCATGGTCAAGGGCAAGATCGTCGAGGAGGGCGGCCCCGAGCTCGCCGAGCGCCTCGAGGCCCAGGGCTACGCGGAGTACCTTCCGGCGGACGCCCCGATCGAGGCGTAAGAGAGTAAGGTTCCCCTTATGACCGCGACGCTGGCTCCCGAGAAGTACGACGAGGTCACCGAGGCCCTCAAGGACGTCATGGACCCCGAGCTCGGGGTGAACGTGGTCGACCTGGGCCTCATCTACGACCTCGGCTGGGACGACGAGAACGACGCGCTCGTCATCCACATGACGCTCACCAGCGCCGGCTGCCCGCTCACCGATGTGCTCGAGGAGCAGACCGCGCAGGCGCTGGACGGCGTGGTCGAGCAGTTCCGGATCAACTGGGTCTGGATGCCGCCGTGGGGTCCCGAGCGGATCACCGACGACGGCCGCGACATGATGCGCGCGCTCGGCTTCTCGATCTGATCGCCACCCGAAGGCCCCGTCCGCGGACGGGGCCTTCGACATGTCCGGGGACGGCATAGGATCGAGCAGGTGACGACGCCTCTTGATGCCCTGCCCCTGGACCTCCTCCGGACCCGCACGAGCAGCAAGTGGACACGCTATCCCGACGACGTGCTCCCGCTGTTCGTCGCCGAGACCGACTTCGCGCTCGCCGAGACCATCGAGACTGCGCTGCTCGACGCCGTGCGCCGCGGCGACACCGGCTATGCCCCGCCCCGCGACGCGCGCATCCCCGAGGCGTTCGCCGCCTTCGCCGCCCGCCGCTTCGGCTGGAGCGTCGATCCGTCGCGCATCCGCACCACGTGCGACGTGATGATGGGCGTGGCCGAGGTGCTGCGCGCGGTCACCCGGCCGGGCGACCGCGTGATCGTCACCCCGCCCGTGTACCCGCCGTTCTTCGACGTGCACGCCGAGAGCGGCACGGTGGCCGAGCGCGTGCCGCTGCGGCGCGACGACGCCGGCTGGCGCCTCGACCTCGAGGGCATCGAGAGGGCCTTCGCGGCCGGCGCCCGCGCGATCCTGCTCTGCAACCCGCACAACCCCACCGGCACCGTGCACGACGCCGACACGCTCGCCGAGCTCGCCCGGATCGCGCACCGCCACGGAGCCTGGGTGATCAGCGACGAGATCCACTCGCCCCTCACCCTCCCCGGTGCGACGTTCACGCCGTTCCTGACCGCGGCGCCCGAGGCCGCCGAGGTGGGCATCGCGCTGACGAGCGCCAGCAAGGCCTTCAACCTCGCGGGCCTCAAGTGCGCCCTCATGGTGACCGCGGCCGACGGTCCGAACAGGGTCGTCTGGGGCATCCCCGACGAGGTCGAGTGGCGCACGTCGATCCTCGGCGTCATCGCCGGTCAGGCCGCGCTCGCGCACGGCGACGCGTGGCTCGACGCCCTCATCGCGCGCCTCGACGCCAACCGGCACCTGCTCACGAGCCTGCTCGCCGAGCACGCGCCCGGCGCGCGCTACCTGCCGCCGCAGGCCGGGTTCCTCGCATGGGTCGACTTCTCGCCGCTCGGCTGGGGCGGCGACCCCGCGGCGCGGATCCTCAAGGACGCGCGCGTCGCGCTGAACCCCGGCCCGTCGTTCGGCGAGCCCGGGCACGGGTATGCGCGGATCAACATCGGGACGGGCCCGGAGATCCTCACCTCCGCGCTCGAGCGCATCGGCACCCTGAGCGCCTCGTGAGCAGCCCGCACGAGTTCACCGGCCCCATCCCGATCGTCGAGGGCGCCGATCGCGCGCCGCGCGAGACGATCTGGAGCCCGCGCTACGTCTGGGTGACGCTGGGCGCGTTCGCCCTCATCTTCCTCGCGGCCGTGCAGTCGCTGGCTGTGACCACCGTGATGCCCGCCGTGAGCGACGCGCTGCACGGCGAGGCCCTGTACGCCGTGGCGTTCTCCGGCACCCTCGCCACGAGCGTCATCGGCATGGTCGCGGTCGGGGCGTGGTCGGACCGCACCGGCCCCGTCGTGCCGCTGTATGCCGCCGTGGGCATGTTCGTCGCGGGGCTGCTCATCGACACGGTCGCGCCGACGATGGAGGTGCTCGTCCTCGGCCGGCTCGTGCTCGGCCTCGGATCGGGCGGGCAGATCGTGGCGCTCTACGTGGTGGTCGCGCGGATCTTCCCCGCCGCGCTGCACGGCCGGGTGTTCGCCCTGTTCTCGGCCGCCTGGATCGTGCCCTCGCTCGTGGGACCGTTCGTGGCCGGGGCCGTGGCGGAGTTCCTGCACTGGCGCTGGGTCTTCGGCGGGGTGGCCGTGCTGGCGGTGGCGGCGCTGCTCATGATCGCGCCGCGCCTGCGCGGGATCAACGCCCACGCCGAGCACCCGGCCGAGGGCGCCGGGCGCGCCCTCGTGCGTCGGCTGCTGCTCGCGGTCGTGGTGGCCGCCGCCGCGCTGGGACTCGCGCTGTCGGGCGAGCTGGCCGACCCCTGGTCGTGGGTCGTGGCGGCCGCGGCGCTCGCGGTCGTCGGCATCGCCGTCGTCCCGCTGCTGCCGCGCGGCACGCTGCGGGCCGCCCCGGGACTGCCGTCGGTGATCCTCATGCGCGGCGTGCTGGCGGGCGGGTTCTTCGGTGCCGAGGTCTACATCCCCAAGCTCTTCATCGACCGCTACGGCTGGTCGTCGACGTTCGCGGGCCTCGGGCTCACGATCGCCGGCATCACGTGGGCGCTCGGCGCCGAGCTGTCGGCCCGGCACGCGGACCGGGTGGGGGACCGGCGGCTCGTCCTGGCCGGTGTGGGGCTGCTGTCTTCGTCGATCGGGCTCGTGCTCGCCTCGGCCGTGTTCGGCTGGCCGGGCATCGTCCCCGCCATCGCGTGGGGCATCGGCGGCCTCGGCATGGGCTTCGTGTACGCGCGGCTGTCGGTGCTCATGCTGGCGTACTCGAGCCCGCGCGATCAGGGCTTCAACTCCTCGGCGCTGCAGATCTCCGACGCGGTCGGCTCGTCGGCCGTGATCGCGATCATGGGGCTGCTGTTCCTCGCGATCGGCCCCGCCGCCGGATTCCCCGCGGTCTTTGTGCTCGGTATCCTGATCGTGCTGCTCACTCTTGTGCCCGGGCTCCGGATGGGCGGCGCGGGCGCGCGATAGGTTCGAGCGCATGACCCGAGACCCCTGGGAGGCGCGCGACCTGGCGCGCGTCGCCGTCTTCGCCGCCCTCATCGTCGTGCTCGGCCTCATGGGCCCCGTGCCCGTGCCGGGCCTCGTGCCGATCACCGCCCAGACCCTCGGCGTGATGCTCGCCGGCACCGTGTTGGGGTGGAAGCGCGGCGGAGCCGCCGTGCTCATCGTGCTCGTGCTCGTCGCGATCGGCCTGCCCGTGCTCGCGGGCGGCCGCGGCGGGCTGGGCGTCTTCGCCGGACCCACGGTCGGCTACCTGATCGGCTGGCTGCCGGGCGCGATCGTCACCGGCCTCATCGCGCACTCGGGCCGGCTGACCTGGTGGCGCGTCCTGCTCGCCGCCGTGGTGGGCGGCATGCCCGTCGTGTACGCCGTCGGCATCCCGCTGTACGCCGCGATCGGCGGGTTCTCGCTCGAGCAGGCGGCGCTCTTCACCGTCGCCTTCCTGCCCGGCGACGCCATCAAGGCGCTCGTGGCGACGGTGCTCACGCTCCTGCTGTTCCGCGCCTACCCGCCGGCGTTCCCCCCGGCGGTGCGCGCCGCGCGCGCGCGGACGGCGGCGTGACGGCCGAGCCCATCGAGGTACGCGGCCTCGGCGTCGAGATCGACGGCGCGCGCATCCTCCGCGACGTCACGGTCACGCTGCCGCAGCGGCGGATCGCGGTGATCGGCGCGAACGGGTCGGGCAAGTCCACCTTCGCCCGCACCCTCAACGGCCTCGTGCGACCCACGTCCGGGACGATCTCGGTGGCCGGGATCGACGTGGGACGCGACCCGCGCCGGGCGCGGGAGGCGGTGGGCTTCCTCTTCACGAGCCCCGACGCGCAGCTGCTCATGCCGACCCCCGCGGAGGACCTCGCGCTGTCCCTGCGCGCCGCGGGGGTGGCGAAGGCCGAGGTCCCCGCGCGCGTGGCCGACGCCCTGGCCCGCTTCGGGCTGGCCGACCGCGCGGATCAGCCCTCGTACAGCCTGTCGGGCGGGCAGAGGCAGCTGCTGGCACTGGCCGCCGTGCTCGTGCGGCGGCCGCGCGTGCTCGTGGCCGATGAGCCGACCACGCTGCTGGACCTCGGCAACGCACGCCGCATGGCCGATCTGCTCCTCGAGGGCGACGAGCGGGGCGACGTCGCCGATCAGGTGCTCATCGTCACGCACGACCTCGACCTCGCGGCCCGCTGCGACGTGGCGCTGCGGTTCGCCGACGGCCGCCTGGCCGAGGCGGGCGAGCCCGGCGCCGTGATCGCCCGCTACCGGGCGGAGCACGCGTGATCGCGCTCTACCGTGCCGGCCGCAGCCCGCTGCACCGCGCGCCCGCCGCGGCGAAGCTCGTGGCGCTCGCGGTGCTCGCGCTCGCCGTCTCGCTCGCGCCGCACACCCCGTGGACGGCCGCCGGCTCGCTGCTGGCGGTGCTCGCGCTCTTCCTGCTCGGCGGGCTCGGCGTGGTCGAGTTCGGGCGGCAGCTGTGGCGGGCCAAGTGGATCGTCCTCGTCCTCGCGGCCTCGCAGCTGATCTTCCTCGGGCCGGAGGCCGCGCTCCTGGGCACGACGCGCGTCGTCGCCGTCGTGCTGCTCGCGGCCCTCGTGACGCTCACGACGCCGATGGGGGAGCTGCTCGAGACCCTCGAGCGCGCGCTGGAGCCGCTGCGGCGGTTCGGCGTCGACCCCTGGCGCGTGGCGTTCACGGTCTCGCTCACGATCGCGGCCGTGCCGGTGATCGCGGACCTCTCGCGGCGCATCCGCGAGGCGCAGCGCGCCCGGGGCGTGCGGCTCGGCGCGCACGCGATCGTCACGCTGCTCGTGCTCACCCTCCGCCACGCCGACGACGTCGCCGACGCCCTCACCGCGCGGGGTCTGGCCTAGGAACCGGCGGCGTCGGCGCCGACGGTGTCGACTACCGGCACCACCCGCACCGAGGCGATGCGACGGCGATCCATCGCGGTGACCTGGATGACCGCGCCGGGCACCTCGATCGCGTCGCCGACCGCGGCGAGCCTGCCGAGGCGCTCCGTCACGAAGCCCGCGATCGTGTCCGAGGCACCGCGCGGCAGCTCCAGGCCGCTGATCTCTTCGAAGTCCTGCAGGTTCAGCCGCCCTTCGAGCACTCCGCCCGCGGAGGACGGCGTCGTCTCGGTGTCGTACTCGTCGAAGATCTCGCCGACGACCTCCTCGACGAGGTCCTCGAGCGTGACGATGCCGTCCGTGCCGCCGTATTCGTCGACGACGACGGCGATCTGGTGGCCGTCCGCACGCAGCCTCGTGAGCGTCGGCAGCACGCGCGCGGTCGAGGGCACGTAGGGGATCGGGCGCATCACGCGGTCCAGCGGGCGGTCCGGGTCATCCGCCGCCGATTCGAAGAGATCGCGCACGTGGACGAAGCCGACGATGTCGTCGATCGAGGTGTCGGAGACGGGGTAGCGCGAGAACGGCAGGTCGCGGACCTGCGCGGTCGCCGCGCCCACGGTCGCCGCGCTGTCCAGCGCGACGACCTCGGGACGCGGGCGCATGACCTCGCTCACCTGGCGCCCGCGCAGCGACAGCACGTCGTCGAGGATGCGCCGCTCGTCGTCGGGCAGACCCTGATGGGTGGCGACGATGTCGCGGATCTCCTCCTCGCTGAGCTCGTCGGCGGTCTTGTGCGGGTCACCGCCGAGCAGGCGCACGAGGGCGTTCGTGCAGACGGAGAGCAGCCAGATCACCGGGCGCATGAGCGTGGCGAAGCCGTCGAGAACCGGGGCCACGGCGTACGAGAACTGCGCGTTGCGCTGGATTGCGAGGCGCTTGGGAACCAGCTCTCCGAGGACCAGCGAGAGGAACGCGATCACGAGGGTGAGGATCACCGTCGCCAGCGTGAACGCCAGGGCCTCCGGGACACCGAGGGTCGTCAGCAGCGGCGCGACGTCCGGGGCGATCGAGGTGGCGCCGTAGGCCGACGAGGCGAAGCCGGCGACGGTGACGCCGATCTGCACCGCCGAGAGGAAGGTGTTCGGGTTGCGGGCGAGGTCCGCGACCTTCTCGCCCCGGCGGCCGCGTGCCGCGATCGCGTTGAGCTGGCTCTCGCGCAGCGTGACCAGGGCCATCTCGGTCGCGGCGAAGACGCCGCCCACGAGGACGAAGACGAAGACGAGGGCGATGTTCCAGACGAGGTCGCTCACAGGAGGCCCCCTCGTCGGTCGGCGCCGGCGCGTCGTGCGGCCGGCGCCTTGGGACTATCGGGGTCGGAGGACGACTCGGTTCGGGTGCGATCTGGTCACGACGCTTCCTTCTCGGTGATGGGATCGGGGGTGGGCAGGGAGGCCGCGCGGCCGTCTCTGCGGGTCTTCAGGAGGCTCGCGACGGCGGCCACGGCGATCGTCGTGCCGATGAACACCAGCGAGAACCAGATGGGGATCTCCGGCGCCCACTCGACGCCGCGCCCGCCGTTGATGAACGGCAGCTCGTTGACGTGGAGCGCGTGCAGCAGCAGCTTGACGCCGATGAACGCGAGGATGACGGCCAGGCCCTGCGCCAGGTAGACCAGGCGCTCCAGCAGGCCGCCGATGAGGAAGAACAGCTGCCGCAGGCCCATGAGCGCGAACGCGTTCGCGGTGAAGACGATGTACGCCTCGCTCGTGAGGCCGTAGATCGCCGGGATCGAGTCGACGGCGAAGACGAGATCGATGAAGCCGATCGCCACGATGGTGAGCAGCATCGGCGTGACCCAGCGCCGGCCGTCCTTGCGCACGGTGAGGCGGTCGCCGTGATACTCGTCGGTCACCGGCAGGGTGCGGCGAACCAGGCGCATGAACGCGCCGTTTGCCGGGTTGCTGTCGTGACCGCCGCGGGCCTGCCGGTAGGCGAGCACGAGCAGGAAGGCGCCGAACACGTAGAAGATCCACGACAGGTTCGCGATCAGCGCGGCGCCGACGGCGATGAACACGCCGCGCAGGATCAGCGCGATCACGATGCCGATCATCAGCACCTTCTGCTGGTACGCGCGCGGCACCGCGAAACCGGTCATCACGATGAGGAAAACGAAGAGGTTGTCGATCGACAGTGCCTTCTCGGTGAGGTACCCGGCGAAGTACTCGCCGCCGTACGTCCACCCGGACACGACGCCGATCCCCACGCCGAAGAGCAGCGCGAGACCGATGTAGAAGGCCGACCAGCGGGCCGACTCGGCGATCGTGGGCTCGTGCGGCTTGCGCACGTGCGCGTAGAACTCGTAGACGAAGAATGCGACGGTGACGGCGAGGGTGATGCCCCAGACGAGCGGGGTGATGTTCACGAAGGCTCCAGACCTGACAAGGATCGAATCGATGTCAAGGTCTCGTCCATTCCCGGATGGGAACCGGTGGCCCGGGATGCGATGCATCCGTAATGACGAGCCGACCGTGTCGGAGTACTCCCCTTGGACCTCCAGTCTAGGGGAACGCCCGGGGTGGTTGCTCACCGAGCGGGCGACGATGCGCGATCTCTCAGCTGAAGCCGACCACCCGGCGCGCGACGCGGTAGGTCAGCAGCGTGGCGCGGCGCCCGACCGGGCCTGGCAGGTTGGCGCTGGTGCCGATCATGCCGTGGCGCAGGTGCGAGTAGATCCACGGGCTCTCGTGCTTGATCTCGCGCCACAGCTCGCGGCGCTGCTCGAGATGCTCCGAGCCGCCCGCCCGCACGAGCAGCGCGGAGGTGATGCCGCACAGCACCTCGACGTGGTGCAGCAGGTAGCCGTACAGCCCCTGCGGCACGTCGTCGGGGTGGGGCAGGGCGGCGAGCACGAGCCGCGTGACGCGCAGCTGCTGGTCGACGCGGCGCACCATCACGGCATCGTTGACGGACTGGTCGGCGCGGCCGATGAAGTAGCGGTACAGGTCGACATCGAGGTAGTACAGGCGGCGCGTGTGGGCGAGCGGGCGGACGACGTAGAGGTTGTCGACGTAGAAGGTGTGCTCCGGCAGCGTCAGCTCCGCCTCCCGCAGCAGCGCCGTGCGGTAGGTAAGCGCGTGCATCATGAGGTACTGGCGGCGCCCGAACTCGCCCACCTCCTCCCAGCCGAACACGTGCCCGGCCGGCATGACGTTGGAGTAGCGCGTCGTGCGCCGGGAGCGGCCCACGCGTTCATGAACGTAGTTGGTCACGAGCGCGTCGACGCCGCCCGTGCGCTCCAGCCGCGTGAGCGTCGTGAGCACCCGGGTGAGCGCGAGGCGATCGATCCAGTCGTCGGCGTCGAGCACCTTGAGGTAGGTGCCGCGCGCCGCCGCGATGCCGGCGTTGATCGCGCCGCCGTGGCCGGCGTTGCGCTGGTGGATCACCCGGAAGATCTCGGGCTCCTCGGCGGCGTAGCGATCGGCGATGGCCCCGGTGTCGTCGCGCGAGCCGTCGTCGACCACGACGACCTCGATGCCCGCCACGCCCCGCAGCGGCGAGAGCGCGCGATCGAGGTAGGCGGCGGCGTCGTAGGCGGGAACGACGATCGTCAGGAGCGGATGCACGTATCGATCGTCGTCGAGCTCGGGGATTCTCACCAGTTCACTCGCATTCGTGTCGTCAGGCGGGGACGCGGGGGAGAAGGATCCGCAGGGAGAACCAGCGGTCGTCGGTGGCGATCGAGACCGTCCCGCTGTAGCGCTCGATCGTCTGCTGGATGCTGCGCAGGCCGTAGCCGTGGCCGGCCGGGTCGGCCTTGCGCGAGACGATGCGCCCGTCGGCGCGATGGATGATGCCGTCGAAGGTGTTCTCGACGCGGAGCATGACGAAGTCGTCCTGCGCGAACAGCGCCACGCGCACGGCGCGGCTGTCCGGATCGATCCGCCGGGTGTTCTCGATCGCGTTGTCGAGCGCGTTGCCCATCACGGCGACGACGTCGAGGTCGTCGAGGCCGTCCAGGAGCGAGCCGTCGGCGACGCAGGTGATCTCGACGCCGTGCTCGCGGGCCGCGGACGCCTTGGCGTGCAGCACCGCGTCGAGCACCGCGTTGCCGGTGTGGAAGACGGCGCCGTCGTCGGCGATCGAGCGCTCCAGCTCGTCGACGAGGCGCGAGCGCGTGCCCGGGTCGGTCTCGGCCCGGATCGCCTGGATCGCGTGCTTCATGTCGTGGTGCTTGCGGGCGGTCTCGTCGATCGCGCGCTTGGTGGCGCGGTACTGCGCGTGCTGGCTGCGCAGCAGCGACTGCATCGCCTCGTTCCGCGCGCGCATGCGCAGCTCCGTGCGCCACTCCTGCTGCGCGTAGAGGGCGATGTAGCCGCACAGGTCGACGAGGGTGCGGATGTAGAAGATCTCCGGTCCCAGGCGTCCGCTGAACGGGGTGTTGGCGGTGAGGAAGCTCAGGTTCGACAGGGCGAAGGTGGCGGCGGCGATCGCGCCGGCCGAGATCACCTCGCGCCAGCCCACCTCGAGCGCGTCCTCGCGCGGCATGTGCCGCGCCTCGGCGGCTCCGGCCAGCGCGAAGCACAGGCCGTAGGTGACCACGAGCAGCGCGACGGCGGGCGGGGTGAGCTCCGCGCTGCGGAAGAAGTAGGTGTGCAGCTGCCAGTGCAGCGAGGCCACGAGCTCGGCCAGCACGAAGGCGCGGGCCGTGAGGTACGCCGTCGTCGCCCAGCCGCCCGCGACGGCCGAGCGCAGGAAGAGGAACATCACCGCGACCGCGGCGAGCATGCCGGCCGTCCACAGCGGCAGCGGGAGGGCGCCCGCGAGCAGCTGCGTCGCGACGAGGGCCGCGAGCCCCGCCACGAGCAGCCCGATCAGCGGCAGCAGCCGCACGCGGCGCCGCAGGATCGCGAGGTACACCACGCATGCGCCCCACTCGGCGATTCCGGTGCACAGGCGGGGGATGTCGGGCAGCACGTCGCCGATCACGACGCGGCCCCGACGGATCCGATGTGCGCGGCCAGCGCCGAGAGGAACGCCCGGCGCTTGGGACGGCTGATCGGCAGCACCGTGCCGTCGCGCAGCCTGCAGTCGTTCTGTTCGACCCCCGTCACGTGCGCGAGGTTCACGAGGTACCCGCTGTTGCAGCGGCGGAAGTCCGCGCCGTCCAGCTCGGCCTCCATGGCCTTGAGCGACGAGACGACGGAGTGCGTGCCGGTGAGGGTGTGGACGATCACGCGGTGACCCGCGCTCTCGAGGTAGGTGATGTCGGCCACGTCGACGCGGTGGTAGGCCCCGTCCGCCTGGAACAGCACGGTGCGGCGCCGGCGCCGCGCCAGCTGCGCGCGCACCCGGTCGAGCTCCTGCGCGAAGGCGGGGTAGGCCACGGGCTTGAGCAGGTAGTTCAGCGCCTGCACCTCGTAGCCGCCCACCGCGTAGCGCGGCGAGTTCGTGATGAACACGATCACCACGTCGTCGTCGAGCTCGCGCACGCGACGCGCGGCGGCCATGCCCGAGACCCGCTCCATCTCGATGTCGAGCAGGAGCAGGTCGTAGTCGGCGCGGTATCCGGCCAGCAAGCCGGCACCGTCGTCGAACACCGACACGTCGAAACGCGTGCCGCGCTCCTCCTGGTACCGGGCGAGGTGCGCGACCGCGAGATCCCTGCTGTGCGGGTCGTCCTCGACGACGCCGACCCGCACGATGCCTTCCACGACCGCCAGCCTACTGACGCGCTGCCGTCGCCATCATGATGCGCGGGGGGCGTCCGCCCTCTCGTCCGCGCCGTCCTGCTCGGGCACCTGGCGGAAGATGACGCGGAAGATCGGGTAGAAGACCCAGAACGAGATCGCGGCGTTGATGATCATGGTCACCACGTCGGCGATCGTCTCGCCCGTGCCGCCCCAGCCCCACGTGGAGATGAGCAGCTCGTAGATGGGCGCCTTGTAGAAGCCCTGCGCCGCCGCCGCGAGGAACGTGATCACGACGTAGGCGATGGCGTACCAGAACGCCGCGCGCCAGATCGAGGTGTTCGACTTGAACGTGATGTTGCGCTGCGCGAAGAAGTTGATCACCTGGGCGATCAGCAGGGTGATCTGCACGGCGAGGAAGTACGCCAGCCCGCCGCCGCCGGCGGGAAGCTCGCCCGCGGCGTAGTCGAACATGTAGTACTGGCTGCCGTCGACGTTCGAGCCGATCGGGAACACTCGGAAGTCCACGTTCACGAGGTCGGTGAAGGTGTCGAAGCCCCAGCGGAACAGGGGCATCAGCGCCAGCTGCAGCACGGTGACGCCGTTGGAGAGCACGAAGAACACGAGGAACTTCGACAGCTCCGGGTGGTCGGTCGCGAAGCGCCCCCATCGGCTCCGGATCGCGGCGATCATCGTGCCCCTCCACTCTGCGCCTCGAACTGCGCCTTCGTTCGCCTCTCGGCCCGTCGCCCCCGCACGAACGCGGCGATGAGCTGACCGGCCCCGCGGAAGAAGCGGCCGTTGACGAGCGTGAGCACGCCGTCCACGAACTCGGGCGTGAGCATGCCGCCCGACATGTTCCCGATCGAGCGGAACGGCATGTTGAGCAGGAAGATCATGTTGATGTCGGCCCGGCCCCGCCGGTCGGCGGCGCGGCGCCGGCCGTCGAGGATCCGGAAGGCGAGCCGCGCGACCGGGCTCTTCGCCGTCTCCATGCGCAGCAGCGGGTCGGTGACGGTGAGCTCCCGCGACGGCGCCGGGCGGGGCGCGGGGTGACCCAGCAGCGCCTCGAACGCGGCGTCGGTGACGGCGGCGATGTCGGCGGCGGCGTACGGGGCGAGCGCGGCGGGGAGCGCGCCCGCCGCCACGGTGCCGGCGATCTCGAGCGTCGCGGTGAGGCGGATGTCGCGCACGTGCGCGCCCACGCGCACCTCGTACGTGCCGGCCTCGATCTCCCAGGCGCCGGAGCGGACGTCCCAGAACCGGAACGCGCGCTCGCCGAGGGGCACGACCACCTCGGCCGAGGCGCCGGGCTCGAGGCGGACCTTGCGGAACCCGCGCAGCTCGAGCGCCGGCCGCACCGCCGCGCTGTCGCCCACGCGGGCGATGTAGACCTGCGGCACCTCAGCGGCCGCGACGGCTCCCGTGTTCTCGATCGTGAACCGGGCCTCGGCCTCGGTGACGACGAGGTCGCGGTAGGCGAAGGTGGTGTAGGTGAGGCCGAAGCCGAAGGGGAACGCGACGTCGGCGCCCGCCGTCTCGTAGTACCGGTAGCCGACGAGCGGGCCCTCGCGGTACTCCGCCACGGGGCCGGCGGCGGGGAAGAGGCCCGCAGTGGGCGCATCGGCCAGGCGCACCGGGAAGGTCTCGGCCAGGCGCCCGCTCGGGGCGACCGCGCCCGTGAGCACGTCGAGCAGGCCCTCGGCGCCCGCCTGGCCGCCCAGCGATCCATGCACGAGCGCGTCGACCTCGCCGGCCCACGCCGTCTCCACCGCGCCTCCCGCGCTGAGCACCACCACGACGCGGGTGCCCGTGCGCACCACGGCGCGCAGCGTCTCGAGCTGCGCGGCGGGAAGCTCGAGGGTGCGGCGATCGATGCCCTCGGACTCGGCGTTCTCGGGCAGGCCGAGGCACACGATCGCGACGTCGGCCGCGCGGGCCGCGGCGGCCGCGTCCTCGCGCAGGGCGGCGTCGGGGGTGCCGTCGCGCCGGAAGCCCGGCGCGTGGCGCACGAGCTGCAGGTCGCTGCCGGCGACGGCGTCGACGAGGTTGGTGACGCGGGTGGCGTTCACGAGCGACGACCCGGCGCCCTGGTACCGCGGCGTCCGCGCGAAGTCGCCGATGAGCGCCACGCGCGTGCCGGGGGCGAGGGGGAGCAGCGCCCCCTCGTTGCGCAGCAGCACGGCGCTCTCCGCGGCCGCGCGGCGCGCGAGCGCGTGATGGGCCTCGAGGTCGACCGTGACGGGCGCGGCGGCGGTGGTGCGGTCGACGAGGCGCAGGACCTCCTCGACGCGGGCGTCCAGATCGGCCACGTCGAGCTCGCCGCTCTCGACCGCCTCGACGATCCGGCGGGCGGAGGCGAACCCGGGGGAGGGCATCTCGAGGGTCCCGCCGGCGCGCATGGCGGCGACCGGGTCGTTGCCGCCGCCCCAGTCGCTGATCACGGCGCCGTCGAAGCCCCACTCGTCGCGGAGGATGTCGCCGAGCAGGTGCGCGTTCTCGTGGGCATAGGTTCCGCCGACGAGGTTGTACGACGACATGATCGCCCAGGGGTGGCTTTCGCGCACGACGGTCTCGAACGCGGCCAGGTAGATCTCGCGCAGCGTGCGCTCGTCGACGACCGAGTCGCTGGCCATGCGGCGCAACTCCTGGCTGTTGGCGGCGAAGTGCTTGGGCGTGGCGGCGACGCCCGCGCCCTGGATGCCGCGCACGTAGGCGGCGGCGAGGCGGCCGGAGACCTCGGGGTCCTCCGAGAAGTACTCGAAGTTGCGGCCGCCGGTGGGGCTGCGCTTGATGTTCAGGCCGGGGCCCAGCAGCACGTTGACGCCCTGGGCGCGGGCCTCGCGGCCGAGGGCGGAGCCGATCTCCTCGGCGAGCTCCTCGTCCCACGAGTTGGCGACGGCGGCGGCCGTCGGGAAGCACGTCGCCGGCTCGGATCCCGCCAGGCCGAGGTGATCGGCGGCCCCGGTCTGCCGACGGACCCCGTGGGGCCCGTCGGCGAGCCAGATCGAGGGGACCCCGAGGCGGGGCACCGCGCGGGTCTGCCACACGGTGCCGCCGCTCACGAGGGCGGCCTTCTCGAGGAGCCCGAGCCGGGCGACGCGCTCGTCGGTCATGCTGCCGGGACCTCCTCGACGGGACGGCTCTGCGCGTGGCGCCGCACGCGGACGACCACCCACACGATGCCGGCGAGCACGAGCACGCTCAGGGCGATCGTCGCCCACAGCACGCCCAGCTCCCACGGGGCCATGTGGTACGCCAGCGTGGCGCCCGGTGCCATGCCGTTCATGGCGTTGGAGTTGGCCACCGTGTACAGGATGTGGTGCATGGCCGTGCGCATGTTCTCGACGGCGGCGGCGCTCTCGGTGTCCTGCATGACCTTGGATCCGGCGAAGGTCAGCTGCAGGTCGGAGCCGGCGGCGATGCCCTGGTCGGCGTACATGTAGTCGTACAGGTTGAAGTCGGTGATGACGAAGCCGTCGAAGCCCCACTCACCGCGCAGGACGTCGGTCATCAGTGCCGTCGATCCGCCCGCCCAGGTGGTGCCGAGCAGGTTGAACGAGCTCATCATGCCGAGCGCGCCGACCTCCGCCGTCTGCCGCGTGCCCTCGGCGTCGAGGTAGGGGACCTCGCCGGAGGTGTTCTTCACGTAGCCCTCGAACGCCTTGAAGTACAGCTCGCGCATCGTCTGCTCGGTCGCCCAGGTGGCCAGGCCCTTGCCGTTGACGCGGTTGGTCTCCTGGTCGTTCAGCGCGAAGTGCTTCGTCATCGTGTAGACGCCGCGCTTCAGCGCGCCGTCGGCGACGGCCGTGGCGAGCTTGCTCGAGATGATCGGGTCCTCCGAGTAGTACTCGAAGTTGCGTCCGGCGAAGGGCGAGCGGTGCAGGTTCACCGCCGGGGCGTACCAGCCGTTGGCGCCCATCGTGAGCGCCTCGTTGCCGACCGAGACGCCCATCTCGCGGGCCAGCTCGACGTTCCAGGTCTGGCCGATGAGGTACTCGGACGGGAACGCGGTGCCCGTCCACAGGCCCGGGTTGATGAACGAGCTGAAGCCGGCGGGGCCGTCCAGGTCGTTCGTGCGGATCTTGCCGATCTCGGGGATGGCGGCCGTGTTGTAGGCGCCCGACAGCAGCACCTCGGTCATGTCCTCGACGGTGAGCTGATCGAGCAGCTCGTCCCACTTCGGGTCGTCTGCGGGCAGGCCGCGCAGGTCGATGAGCGACAGGCCGTTGTCGGCGCCGGTCGTGGGCATCTCCGCGTCGGACTCGGCGTTCACGGCCTCGGCGTCGTACGGCTCGAAGCCGGCCACGACGGCGTCGCTCGCGACGAAGTCCTCGCCCTCGGGGGCGCTCGGGAAGGTGCCGGCGAAGTCGGCGCGCGAGAACTCCGTGCGGTTCTCGTCGAACGCGGCCGAGACGTCGTCGAAGCGGTTGACCGCCGGGATCTCGTCGCTGGCGCGGCCGTCGACGTAGGCGATCGTCTCGTCGACCGTGTAGGTGATCGGCTCGACGCCCGCGGCGAGGGTGTGCGAGTCGGTCTGCAGCTTGAGCTCGTAGTCGCCCTGCTCGAGGACGTACGCGCCCGCGCCGCGCCAGTCGTACGAGGCCATGTCCTCGACGGCGAGCGTGACGGTGACCGTCTCGGTCTGGCCCGGCTCGATGAGCGGGGTCTTCACGAAGTCGCCGAGCACGACGTGCGCCTTCTCGATGCCGCCGGGCGTGTACGGAGCGGTGTAGTACAGCTGCACGACGTCCTTGCCCGCGACGTCGCCGGTGTTGGTCACGGCCACGTCGATCGAGATCTCGCCGTCGACATCGCCGAGCTCCTGGCCGGTCACGGCCCACGAGAACTGCGTGTAGCTCAGGCCGTAGCCGAACGGGTACACGACGGCCTCGTCGTAGTCGATGAAGCCCTCGACGGCCGCGGTCTCGTAGTAGCGGTAGCCGACGTAGATGCCCTCCTCGTAGTCGACGAAGTAGGCGTCCTCGATGTTCTCGTAGGCGTAGTCCCCGAAGTTGGCGAACGTGGGGTCGGCGGTGAAGTCGCGCGCGAACAGGTCGACGGTGTGGCCCGAGGGGTTCACGTCGCCGTTCAGAATCGACCCGAGGGCCTGGAAGCCGTTGGCGCCGGGGGAGCCGACGAGCAGGAGGCCGTCGATCTCCGGGTCGTCCTCGAGCGTGCCGAGCTCGAACGACGTCGAGGCGTTCACGAGCACGATGACGTTGTCGAAGTGCTCCTTGGCGAGGTTCAGGGTGTCGATCTCGTCGGCGTTCAGCTCGAGCTGGTGGGTGCCCGGCTCGGCGCGGTCGTCCCACGCGGTCATGTCGGTGGCGAGGTCGCCGCCCTCGCCGCCGCCGCGGCCGATGACGACGATCGCCGCGTCGCCGTACTCGCCGAACGAGTCGATCGCCGCGTCGGTGTAGTCGCTCACCGGCATCTCGCCGATGTTGTAGTTGGAGGCCTCCGGGTCGTCCATCACGATGTTCGTGCGGCCGCCGTCGGCGGGGGCGTTGTCGGCGGCGAAGTCCGCGAGCAGCTCGTACACCGTGTCGTTGACGGTGAAGCCGCCGGCCTCGATGCCCGCGCGGATGTTCGTCGCGCTCGTCGTGTCGGCGGTGCCCGAACCGGAGCCGCCGTAGATCGGGTCGGCGGCGCCGCGGCCGAGCAGCGTCACGGCGCCGGGCGCGAGCGGGAGGGCGCCGTTGTTCTTGACGAGGGTCATGCCCTCCTCGGCGATCTCCACGACCGTCTCGGTCGAGGCCGCCTTGGCCTCCTCGACGGTGGCGTGGTCGCCCTCGTAGTAGGTGGTGTCCCAGTCCTGCGTCTCGGCGGTGTTCTGGATCTCCCAGGTGCCGGCGCCCATGTATGACTCGATGGCGCTGCGGAACATGCCGATCGCGACGTTCGCTCCGATGATCACCACCGTCACGAAGGCGAGGATCGGGATCCAGATCCAGAGGAACTTCCTGTTGCTCATCGGCTTCTTCGCCGTCGTGTCGCTCACGTGCTGCTCTCCTTGCAGTTCCCCGCGCCCCTGCATCCGTGCAGGGGCGTCCGGTGATAGGGGCCTTCTCGACATCTCAGCAGCCGGGGTGAGGACGTCGCGCTCACCGTACAGAATCTGTCGTCTGAGGCGCATAACCTGTCGTCCCGCCGCGTTCACGGGGTGCGCGACGTAGGATGGGAGGCTGGCGCGCTCGCGCCGCATCCCCGGGAAAGATCGGACGTTCCGCTGTGCTTGCCGTGCATGACCTCGAGATCCGCGTCGGCGCGCGCATGCTCATGTCCGGCGTGACGTTCCGCGTCGGGCCCGGCGACAAGGTCGGTCTCGTCGGCCGCAACGGCGCCGGCAAGACCACGCTGACGAAGGTGCTCGCGGGCGACCTCATCCCGTCCGACGGGCGTGTGGAGCGCTCCGGCGAGCTCGGCTACCTGCCGCAGGACCCCCGCTCGGGCGATCCCGAGGAGCTGGCCCGCACGCGCATCCTCGACGCCCGCGGCCTCGGCTCGCTGCAGCTGGGCATGGCGAAGGCCACCGAGGAGATGGGATCGGACGACCCGAAGGTCGCCGAGAAGGCGATGAAGCGCTTCGGCAACCTCATGGAGCGTTTCGAGTCGCTCGGCGGGTACGCCGCCGAGGCCGAGGCCGCCGTGATCGCCAACAACCTCTCGCTTCCCGATCGCATCCTGGACCAGCCGCTCAAGACGCTCTCCGGCGGCCAGCGCCGCCGCATCGAGCTCGCGCGCATCCTGTTCTCGGACGCGGGCACGATGATCCTCGACGAGCCGACCAACCACCTCGACGCCGACAGCGTCGTGTGGCTGCGGGAGTTCCTCAAGTCGTACCGCGGCGGCCTGATCGTGATCAGCCACGACGTCGACCTGGTGGAGGAGACGGTGAACCGGGTCTTCTACCTCGACGCCAACCGTCAGGTCATCGACATCTACAACATGGGCTGGAAGCACTACCTGCGCCAGCGCGTGGCCGACGAGGAGCGCCGCAAGAAGGAGCGGGCCAACGCCGAGAAGAAGGCGTCGGTGCTGCAGCAGCAGGCCGCCCGCTTCGGCGCGAAGGCGTCGAAGGCCGCCGCCGCGCACCAGATGGTCGCGCGCGCCGAGAAGCTCCTGTCGGGGCTCGAGGAGGTGCGCCAGGAGGACCGGGTCGCCAAGCTGCGCTTCCCGAAGCCGGCGCCCTGCGGCAAGACGCCGCTCATGGCGTCGTCGCTGTCGAAGTCGTACGGCGCGCTCGAGATCTTCGCGGGCGTGGACCTGGCGATCGACCGCGGCTCGAAGGTGGTCGTGCTCGGCCTCAACGGCGCCGGCAAGACCACGATGCTGCGCATCCTCGCCGGGGTCGACAAGAGCGACACCGGCCGGATCGAGCCCGGCCACGGCCTCAAGATCGGCTACTACGCGCAGGAGCACGAGAACCTCGACGTGAACCGGTCGGTGCTCGAGAACATGATCTCGGCCGCCCCGGACCTCAACGAGACCGAGGCGCGGAAGGTGCTCGGATCGTTCCTGTTCACCGGCGACGACGTGCTCAAGCCGGCGGGGGTGCTGTCGGGCGGCGAGAAGACGCGCCTGTCGCTGGCGACGCTCGTCGTCTCGAGCGCCAACGTGCTGCTGCTCGACGAGCCGACGAACAACCTCGACCCCGCCTCGCGCGACGAGATCCTCGGCGCGCTCGCGCACTACGAGGGCGCAGTCGTGCTCGTCTCGCACGACGAGGGCGCCGTCGAGGCGCTGAACCCGGAGCGCGTGCTGCTGCTGCCCGACGGCGTCGAGGACATCTGGAACAAGTCCTACCTCGACCTCATCACCCTGGCCTGACGCTCGGGTCGCGGTGGTCGCTTCCTCTTCGCGGCTGCGCCGCTTCGTTCAGCAACCGATGGGGTGGACACCCGGTTGCTGAACGGAGGCGCGAAGCGCCGCAGATGATGCGACCAGCCGGAACCGGTCAGGCGTCGAGGAGGGCGTCCTCCTCGTCGGCGTCGCGATCGCGGCGCGCGGGGCGCTTCGGTCGCGGCGCGGGCAGCTCGTCGTCCTCGTCGTCGGGATCGTCCTGCTCGCGCGCGGCCGCGATCTCGGTGCGGATGATGTAGCCGATGAACACGAAGCCCATCACGGCGAAGAGGATCCACTGGATCGCATACGACAGGTGGGGGCCGGGGTCCTCGGTCGGCGGCGTCAGCTCGCCCGGCCGCTCGGCCGGGGCCGGCTCCTCGGACACCATGATCCCGTAGGCGCTCACGATCGTCTCGTCGCCCGTGAACTCCGCCACCGAGGGCAGGTGCAGGGTCGGCAGCTGGCCCTCGGGCGCGCTGCGCCCGGAGCTCGGCAGCGCCTCTCCCGGACGCAGCCGGGCGATCACGGTGACCTCACCGCGCGGCGCTTCCGGGACGGCCTCGGGAACCGATTCGTCGCCCGGCGGCACCCAGCCGCGGTCGACGACGACGATCCGTCCGTCGGCCAGGCGCAGGGGCACGAGCACCTCGAACGCCGCGGTGCCGCCCTGGGGGCGGTTGCGCACGAGCAGCTGCTCGTCGTGCAGGTACTCGCCGCGCAGGATCACGGGGCGCCACTCGTCGCCGGCGTCGAAGTCGTCGGTGCCGGCGATGACGTCCTCGATCGGTACGGGGTCGGCGTCGTAGTTGGCCTCGACGAGGGCGATCATCGCGGACCGCTCCTCGTTGCGCGAGAACTGCCAGTGCGACAGGAACGCGCACGCGACGGCGAACAGCGCGGCCACGAGCCCGTACACGGTCCACCGCATCGCAGGGGAGCTGTTCCTCACGAGTGCACCCCCTCGACGACCTCGAGCGGGAAGTCCCGGCTGCGCAGGAAATCCCGCAGGTAGTCGACGTGCTCGTCGCACGCCAGCCACACCTTGCGCCGTTCGGGAGCGTGGATGCGCGGGTTGCGCCAGCGGATGCTCCACGTCGCCGCCGCGCGGCAGCCGGCCCGCGAGCACGTGGGCTCGAGCGGATCGAATCCGATCACGATGTCTCGTCCTCCGGTCGCGGCGCGGGGCGCTCGGCGATGCGGATGACGGTCGGGGCGTCGTCCTCCGGCGCGGCGGGCGGGGCCTCCAGCTGCGCGAGCGTCGGGTTCTCGGCGGTCGTGACGCGGCGGCCTGAGGCCGCGTTCGCGATGACGACGGCGATGTACGGGAGGGCGATCGCGCCGACGGCGAAGAGCGCCGTGTGCCAGCCGTAGGGCACCACGACCGCGCACAGGATGATGCAGACGAGCCGCACCGCCATCGTCAGCAGGTAGTTGCGGATGCGCAGGTTCTCGTCGTCCTCCGGAGCCATCTCCAGGGACGTCGCTGCCTGGGGCCGAGACGCGCGCTTCACGATCCCTCCAGCCTACGTCGCCGCGGCCTGGCCGTAGGCTGGTGGGCGGTCCCGATCCCGAGCCAGGAGGCATATTCGTGAGCACCGACAGCGTCGTCCTCGTCACCGGCGGCAACCGCGGCATCGGCCGCGCCATCGCCGAGCGCTTCGTGCGCGACGGTCACCGCGTGGCCGTCACCGCGCGCAGCGGCGAGGGCCCCGAGGGCACGCTCACGGTGCAGGCCGACGTCACCGACGGCGCATCGCTCGACGCCGCGATCGCGCGCATCGAGGCCGAGCTCGGCCCCGTGACCACCGTCGTCGCCAACGCGGGCATCACCCGCGACACCCTGCTCATGCGCATGAGCGACGACGACTTCGACGCCGTCATCGACACCAACCTCGGCGGCGCCTTCCGCACCGTCAAGCGCGCGATCAAGAGCATGATCAAGGCCCGCCGCGGCCGCATCATCCTCATCTCCAGCGTGAGCGGCCTGTTCGGCGTGGCCGGGCAGGCGAACTACTCCGCGTCGAAGGCCGGCCTCGTCGGCTTCGCGCGCGCCGTCACGCGCGAGCTGGGCGGACGCGGCATCACCGCCAACGTCGTCGCGCCGGGCTTCATCGAGAGCGACATGACCGCCGAGCTCGACGAGGCCACGCAGGCGTCGTACAAGAAGCAGATCCCCGCCGGCCGCTACGGCTCGGCCGAGGAGGTCGCCGGCGTCGTGGCCTGGCTCGCCTCCGACGACGCCGCGTACATCTCCGGCGCCGTCATCCCCGTCGACGGCGGCCTCGGCATGGGCCACTGACCCGCCCGCTTCGCCCTGACGCGCGGTTCGACTCGGCAGGTTTCGACTCGGCGCGCCTGGGGTGAGGTTTCGACTCGCTTCGCTCGCTCAACCCGTCTCCGCTCCGCTCGCTTCGCTCGGTCGACGAGCCCGGGTGGTCGCCGCCCCCGACGAGCCGCACAACCCAGGCTCGTCGACCGGAGCGCAGCGGAGTCGAGGCCTCGCACACCCCGCCCGTCGCTTGGCTCCGTCAACGAGCCGCACCCACCCGGGCTCGTCGACCGGAGCGGCGCAGCCGCGGAGCGGAGACGGGCCGAGCGGAGCGCAGCGGAGTCGAGGCCTCGCACACCTCGCTCCTCGACGGCGTCACGCGCGGCGGAAGCCGCCCTCGCTGTCGATGACCTGGCCGACCACCCACTCGCCGTCGTCGCTGACGAGCCAGCCGATCAGCCGGGCCGGGTCCTCCGGGGTGCCGAATCGGCCGGAGGGGAAGCGCCCCCGCAGCCACTCGATCGTGGCGTCATCGAACCCGTTGCCCGGATCGAGGAACCCCGTGTTCACCGGGCCGGGGTTGACGGTGTTGAGCACGATGCCCTGGTCGGCGAGCTCGTCGGCGACGGTCATCGTGATGCCCGCGAGGGCGGCCTTCGCGGCCGCGTAGGCGACCTCGCCGCGCATCGGCCCCTTGCCCTGCCCCGACGTCATCCAGATCACCCGCCCGCCCGGCCGCGCGGCGTCGTGCCGGGCCGCGAAGGCCTTCGTCGCGAGCAGCACCGACCTCGCGTCGGTGGCCCAGTGGGCGTCGAGCTCGGCGATCCCGATGTCAGCCAGGGTGCCGTCCGTGCCGGACATCGCGTGATTGCACACGAGGATGTCGAGCGGTCCCGCCACGTCGATCGCGCGCGCGATCAGCTGCTCCGGCGCATCGGGGAGGGCCAGGTCGCCCGGCAGATCCCATAGCCGCGCCCCGGCCGCGAGGTGCGGTTCGATGGAGGCGCGCACCGCGGCGAGCTCGTCGGCGCCCCACGGCTGCTCCACGTCGTGCGGGCGGTGGTGGTGGATGACGACGCTCGCGCCCATGGCCGCGAGGCGGCGGGCGACGGCGGCGCCGATGCCGCCGACGCGGCTGGCGCCGGTGATCAGCGCGGTGCGACCGCGCAGTGCTGACGACGTGGACACGAGACCTCCCGGGCGGACCTGCTCCCGGAAGTCTGCCAGGCGCTCAGGGAAGAAGCGGCAGCACCTGCGCCAGGTCGACGGGGCCGATCACGACGGGCGCCTGCGCGCGGACCGTCGGCTTCGCGTTGAAGGCGAGGCCGAGGCCCGCGGCGCCGATCATGAGCAGGTCGTTGGCGCCGTCGCCGATCGCGATCGTCCGGTGCATCGCGACGCCGTGGGCGGCGGCCCACGCGGTCAGCTGCGCGGCCTTCGCGGCCGCGTCGACGATCGGGCCGTCGACCTCGCCGGTGAGCGCCCCGTCGGCGACGGCGAGCCGGTTGGCGCGCCACACGTCCACGCCGAGCGCCGGCGCGACGTCGTCGAGGATCTCGTGGAAACCGCCCGAGACCACACCCACGAGGCCGCCGCGGGCGTGCACGCCATCGATGAGCTCGCGCACCCCGGGCGTCGGCTCGATCCGCGCCCGCACCCGCGCGAACGCCGAGGTCGGCACGCCGGTGAGCACCTTCACCCGCGCCCGCAGGCTCGTCGCGAAGTCGACCTCGCCGCGCATGGCGGCCTCGGTGGCGGCGGCCACCTCCGCGCCGCGTCCGGCCTCGTCGGCGAGCAGCTCGATGACCTCGTTGCGGATGAGGGTGGAGTCGGCGTCGAGGACGACGAGGAAGCGCGCGGTCACGGGGATCGAGCATATCGGTGCGGATGTCGGCGCCGTGCCCCGTGCTCGGTAGGCTGAACGGCATGGCAACCCCCGTGCTCTCGTTCTCCGATGTCGTCGTCCGCCGCGGGACCCGCAACATCGTGGACGGCGTCACCTGGAGCGTGAACGACGACGAACGCTGGGTGGTGCTCGG
Organism: Microbacterium sediminis; assembly: GCF_004564075.1. Taxonomy (NCBI): domain Bacteria; kingdom Bacillati; phylum Actinomycetota; class Actinomycetes; order Micrococcales; family Microbacteriaceae; genus Microbacterium; species Microbacterium sediminis. The sequence goes on along the minus strand of NZ_CP038256.1, from coordinate 1,820,131 downwards.
CCCCAACGGCGCCGGCAAGACGACGCTGCTGCAGCTGGCCGACACGCTCATGCACCCCACCTCGGGCACGGTCACGATCCTCGACGAGCAGCTCGGCCGCACCGACGTGTTCGAGCTGCGCCCCCGCATCGGCTTCGCGTCGACGGCGCTGGCGCGTCAGATCCCGCACGACGAGACCGTGCTCAACGTCGTGATGACCGCGGCGTTCTCGGTGATGGGCCGCTGGAACGAGCAGTACGAGAGCGTGGACGAGCGCCGCGCGCTGCGCGTGCTGCGCGACTGGCAGCTCGATCACCTCGCCGATCGGCTGTTCGGCACGCTCAGCGACGGCGAGCGCAAGCGCGTGCAGATCGCCCGCGCGATTATGACCGACCCCGAGCTGCTGCTGCTGGACGAGCCCACCGCGAGCCTCGACCTCGGCTCGCGCGAGGTGCTCCTGGCGCTGCTGTCGGAGTACGCGAAGTCGCCCACGACGCCCGCGATCGTCATGGTCACCCACCACGTGGAGGAAATCCCGGTCGGCTTCACCCACGTGCTGCTGCTGCGCGACGGGGGAGTGGTCGCGGCCGGCCCGATCGCCGAGACCCTCACGCCGGAGAACCTGTCGGCGGCCTTCGGCATGCAGATCGCCCTCGCCTCGGCCGGCGGGCGCTACGCGGCCCGCGCCCGGGTCTGACGTATCCGATCGGGTCTGCTAGACTTGATCGCTGGTGCCGTGGCACCCACAGACTTTCCTCTTGATCACCCGCTCCCGCAAGGACATCCGAATGAAGACTGACATCCACCCCGAGTACAAGGCGATCGTGTTCCGCGACCTCGGTTCGGGCGAGACGTTCCTGACGCGCTCGACCGCGACCAGCGACAAGACGATCGAGCTCGACGGCGTCGAGTACCCGGTGATCGATGTCGAGATCTCGTCGGCGTCGCACCCGTTCTACACGGGCAAGCAGCGCATCATGGACTCGGCCGGTCGCGTCGAGAAGTTCAACCAGCGCTTCAAGAACTTCGGCAAGTAAACAGCCGATCCACGAGGGCCCCGCTTCGGCGGGGCCTTCGTTGTTCCCGGGATCGTCGGTGACGCCGATGGTGAGGGTACGCCTCAGCGGATGGGCCAGCTGCCGTCGACGACGGCGTCGATGCGGCCGATCCGCACGAAGTACTCCGTGAGGCTCTCGGCCTGGGCGCGCGCCCAGCCGATCTGCCGGGTGTGCAGCTCCTCGACCGTGTCGGGCAGCGCGTCGGCGTAGCGCTCGGCGATCGCCAGGGCCACGCGGCCGGCGGCGATCGCGTCGGCGGAGGCCTCGTGCGCGGCGTCGAGCGCCACGGCGTAGTGGGCCGCGACGACATCGAGGGTGCGCTTGCCCTTGCGGTATCGGTCGACGGTCTTGTCGATGACGAGCGGGTCGATCACCGGGCTCGGGTCGACGATCGGGTCGATCCCATGCCGCTGCGCCTCGTGCTTGAGCATCGACAGGTCGAACGACGCGTTGTAGGCGACCACGGGGATGCCGCCCGCGAGGATCGTGCGCAGCGCCGAGACGATCTCGCCCACCACCTCGGCGGCGGGGCGCCCCTCGGCGCGCGCGGTCTCGGTGGTGATGCCGTGCACCGCCGTGGCGCCCTCGGGGATCTCGATGCCGGGGTCGGCCAGCCACGACTCGGCGTGGATGACCTCGCCCGAGGCATCGAGCAGGCCCACGTACGCGGTCACGATCCGGTCGTTCTCGACGTCGACGCCCGTGGTCTCGAGGTCGAACACCGCCACGCGGTCGAGCAGGCGCGTCGAGCGCTCGGCCCGCCCCATCGCGGTCTCGTCGGCGACCGGCGCAGGCGCGACCGTCGCGGTGACCACGGTCACGGCCGTCTCGACCACGACCGGCTCCGGATCCGCCGCGGCCGGCGCGTCGAGTTCGTCGAGGTCGAACAGCGGCGGCGGGTCGGGCCAGCGGTCGGTCATACCCACACGCTAGGGCGGTGCGCCGACATTCCCCGGGCGGATCGTCGGCGCGTCGCCGTCCGTAGACTCGACGGGTGCCCGTCCCCTCGCCCTACGCCGACAAGCTCGCCCGCATCCCCGTCCGTCGGCGGGAGGCCCCGGTGCTCGGCGGCGTCACCGCGTACTGGGAGTACGGCCCGGCGGACGGGCCGACGATCATCGCCTATCACGGCTTCCGGGGCGACCACCACGGGCTCGAGCCCGTCGTGGCGCATCTGCCCCAGGTGCGGGTGATCATGCCGGACCTGCCGGGCTTCGGCGAGACGCCGCCGCTGCCGGGGCGCCGTCACGACCTCGACGCGTACGCCGAGTGGGCCACGCGCTTCGCGGAGGCGGTGGCGCCGGGGGCCGTGGTGCTCGGCCACTCGTTCGGGTCGATCGTGGCGTCGGCCGCCGTGGCGCGCGGACTCGACACGCCCCGGCTGATCCTCGTCAACCCGATCGGCGCGCCGGCGTTGGAGGGGCCGCGCGGCTTCTTCACCCGCCTGGCCGTGTTCTATTACGCCGCCGGTGCGAAGCTGCCCGCGCGGATCGGCACCTGGCTGCTGCGCACCCGGATCATCGTGCGGATCATGAGCATGACGATGGCCAAGACCCGCGACCGCGCCCTGCGCCGCTGGATCCACGAGGAGCACGATCGCTACTTCTCGGGCTTCGCCGACCGCGACGTGCTGAGCGAGGCGTTCGTCACGAGCGTGTCGCACGACGTGCGGGAGTCGGCGGGCCGGATCGCGCAGCCGACGCTGCTGATCGCGGCCGATCGCGATGACATCACGCCCATCGAGGCCGAACGCGTGCTGCGCGACATGTTCCCCGATGCCCGCCTGGTGGAGCTGGAGGGCGTGGGCCACCTCATCCACTACGAGAAGCCCGCGGAGGCCGCCGAGGCGATCCGCGACGTCCTGGGCGCGTAGCCGTCAGCGCCCCTCGCGCTTGGCGAGCTCCATGAGGCCGGTCACGCGATAGGGGATCGACTCGCTCATCACGAGCGACGTCTCGGCGCGCTCCACGCCCTCGATGCCCATGATGCGCGCGTCGACATCGAACAGGTGACGGGCGTCGCGGCAGGCGACGAACGTCATGAGGTCGGTCTGGCCGCTGAGCCCATGCACCTGCAGCACCTCGGGGATGCGCGACAGCTCCGAGATGATCTTCTGCAGGTGCGGCTGCCGCACGCCCACGGCGATGAACGCCTCGAGCGGGAAGCCGAGGGCCGCCGTGGAGATCGCGCGCTCGAACGACCGGAACGCGCCGGACTTCTCCAGGCGCGCCATGCGCGCCTGCACGGTGTTGCGGGAGAGGTGCAGTCGCTCCGCGAGCGCGACGACGGTAGCGCGCGGGTCCTCGCTCAGGGCGGCGAGGAGTTCGAGGTCGACGTGATCGAGCGTGGCCATGAGAATCGAGCCTAACAGTCGCGCCGGCACGAACCTGAGCAGGATGCTCAGTCGTTATCGAATCGAGTGTGCGCGGTGTGCCCGCGGGCGCGGCGCAGGTGCGATCGATGTGTCAATCCGCTCGCCGGAGGTCAGTCGGCGAGCAGCACGGAACCGTCGAACGCGAGCGACTCGGGCGTGACTTCGAAGCGCCAGATCGATCCGTTCGTCACCCGGCCGCCGGGCACGGGCATCTCGCCGCCGTGCAGGTCGCGCAGCAGCCGGCCGATGACGCCGCCGTGCGATGCCGCGACGATCCGCTCGTCGGGGAACCGCATGGCCAGATCGCGCAGGGTCGCACGAATCCGCGTCACCACGTCGGCCTCCGGCTCGGCGCCGGGGATGGTGTGCGGGAACAGCAGCGACAGCTGATCGACCGAGGCGCCCTCGGCGTCGCCGTACACGCGCTCGGCGAGCCCGGCGATGCGCTCGGGAGCGCCGAGACCGAGCGCGCCGGCGATGATCTCGGCCGTCTCGACCGCGCGCGAGAGCGGGCTCGTCACGGCGAGGGAGTAGTCGTCGTCGCGCAGGCGCTCGGCGGCCTCGCGGGCCTGGCGGCGGCCGGTGTCGTTGAGGGGGACGTCGGTGGATCCCTGGATCCGCCCCTCGAGGTTCCAGTCGGTCTGTCCGTGGCGCACGAGGGTGATGAGGGTCACGGATCGAGCGTAGCGATCCGTCGCCGACCGGCGGCTGAGCGCGGCTCAGCGCAGCGCGGGCAGCGCGCGGGCCAGCTCGGTGAGCACGGGGCTCGTGCCGGCGTCGATCTTGACGGTGGCGCGGGCGTCGGCCTTGGTCTCGCCGCGGTTGACGATCACGACGGGCAGCCTGCGGCGGCGGGCGCGCTCGACGAGGCGGATGCCGGAGTTGACCACGAGCGAGGATCCCGCCACGAGCAGCGCGTCGGCCGACGCGACGAGCTGCTCGGCCTCGCGGAACTTCTCGGCGGGGATGTACTCGCCGAAGAACACCACCTCGGGCTTGAGCATGCCGCCGCACACGGTGCACACCGGCACGACGAAGTCCTCCGACGACTCGGGCAGCACGTCGCCGTCCGGGCCGAGGGGCACGTTCTCGGGCACGGTGATCCAGGGGTTGGCGGCCTCCAGGCGCGCGCCGATGTCGCGGCGGTCGAACACCTGCCCGCACTGCAGGCAGAACACGCGGCGCATCGTGCCGTGCAGCTCGACCACGCGCCGGCTGCCGGCGCGCAGATGCAGGCCGTCGACGTTCTGGGTGATGACGCCCGTGGCCACGTCGGCCCGTTCGAGGGCGGCGATCGCCTCGTGGCCGGGGTTCGGAGCGGCGGCCGAGAAGGCGCGCCAGCCGAGGTGCGAGCCGATCCAGTAGCGGCGCCGCGCGGCCTCGTCGCTGAGGAAGGTCTGCGCCGTCATCGGGTTGCGTTTGGGGGCGCCCTCGCCGCGGTAGTCGGGGATGCCCGAATCGGTGGAGACGCCCGCACCGGTGAGGACGGCGATCCGTCGCCCGCTCAGCGCATCGATCGCGCGGCCGACCTGGGCGGCCTGGGTGGCATCGAGCGGGGACATCACGGACACATCCGAAGTCTAGGCCGCAGCGGTGGGCCCCGGCCGCGGTCCCTAGGCTGGAGGAATGCTGCTGGAGCGGATCGACGACCCGGGCGATGCCCGCCTCGCGGACTACCGGGACCTGACGGATGTGGCGCTGCGGCGGGTGCTCGAGCCCGAGGGCGGGCTCTACATGGCGGAGTCGGCGAAGGTGCTCGGCCGCGCGCTCGCCGCCGGCCACGAGCCGCGCTCGGTGCTGACGGCCGAGAAGTGGCTGCCCGACGTCGAGCGCCTCCTCGCGGCGCTGCCCGATGTGCCGGTGTACGTGGTGCCCGACGCCGTGGCCGAGGCGGTCACCGGCTACACGGTGCACCGCGGCATGCTCGCCGCGATGCATCGCCCCGCGGACCGGCCGGTCGCCGAGGTCCTCGCCGGGGCGCGGCGCGTGCTCGTGCTCGAGGACATCGTCGACCACACCAACGTGGGTGCCGCCTTCCGCGCGGCGGCAGGGCTCGGCGCCGACGCCGTGCTCGTGACGCCGCGGTGCGCCGATCCGCTGTATCGCCGCAGCGTGCGCGTGAGCATGGGCACCGTGTTCCAGGTGCCGTGGACGCGGCTTCCGGAGTGGCGCGACCGCGGCGGCGAGCCCGGCGCCACCGAGCTGCTGCACGACGCGGGCTTCACGATCGCCGCGCTGGCGCTGGCCGACGACGCCGTCTCGCTCGAGGCGTTCGTGGACGACGTGCCCGAGCGGGTGGCGCTCGTCATGGGCTCCGAGGGCGACGGGCTCTCGCGGCAGGCGCTCGCCGCCGCCGATCGCGTGGTGACGATCCCCATGGCCGGGGGAGTGGACTCCCTCAACGTCGCGTCGGCCGCCGCCGTGGCGCTGTGGGCGCTGCGATACGCGCAGCGCTGAGTCAGTCCACGCGGGGCGCGGCGAACGGCAGTGCCTCGGGGCGCTTGGCGGTGATGTGGTCGCCCGAAGACTGGTGGCGCAGGCGCCGCAGCACCCACGGGACGAGGTGCGTGCGCGCCCAGACGAGGTCCTCGCGCCGGGCCTCGGTCCACCGGCGCTCCGGCAGGGGATCGGGCTGCATCGGCTGCAGATCGTTCGGCACGTTCAGCGCCCGCAGCACCATGCGGGCGACCTCGTGGTGGCCGAGCGGGTTCATGTGCAGGCGGTCATCGGCGAAGAAACGGGGGTCCTGGATCGACTTCAGCGCCCACTGATCGGCCACGATGGCGTCGTAGCGATCGGCGACGGCGCGGATGTTCTCGTTGTAGATCGCGATCTTGCCGCGGAAGGGTCGGAACACCGGCGACCACGCCACGTCGATGCCGGTGAACAGCACGACGGTCGCCCCGTCGACGCTCAGGCGCGCGACCGCCTGATCGAACAGCACGGCGATCTCGTCCGGGTCGGTGCCGGGGCGGATGACGTCGTTGCCTCCCGCGCAGAAGGTGATGAGGTCGGGCTTCAGCTCGATCGCGCGGTCCAGCTGCTCCGCGACGATCTGCCGGATGAGCTTGCCGCGGACGGCGAGGTTGGCGTAGGCGAAGTCGTCGACCTGGCTGGCGAGCACCTCGGCCACGCGATCGGCCCAGCCGCGGTGGCCGTCGGGGGAGCCGGGCTCGGGATCGCCGATGCCCTCGGTGAACGAGTCGCCGATGGCGACGAAGCGACGCCAGGGGTGGGGGCCCTCATTGTCGATGGAGGGGGTCCGGTTGCTCGGCTCGATCGTCATGAGATGAGACTACGACGACGCGCCGATCTCAGGGCGGTGTCGGAGGGGTCGCCTATCGTGGATGGGTGCTGTCTCCGTCCTTTCCGCAACGCGCCCCGTGGGGTACGGCGGGAAGCCTCCGAGCCTGGCAGCAGGAGGCCCTCGACGCGTACGAGGCGGCGGCGAAGCGCGACTTCCTCGTCGCGGCGACGCCCGGCGCCGGCAAGACCACGTTCGCCCTCACGGTGGCGCGCAAACTGCGGCACGACGACCTCATCGACCAGGTGATCGTCGTCGCGCCGACCGAACACCTCAAGACCCAGTGGGCCGATGCCGCGGCCCGCGTGCACCTCCGCCTCGATCCGAACTTCAAGAACAGCCACACCGCGCCGTCGCGCCAGTACCACGGCGTGGTCGTGACCTACGCGCAGGTGGCCGCGAAGGCGAGCGTGCACCGGGCGCTCACCGAGCGCGCCCGCACCCTCGTGATCCTCGACGAGGTGCACCACGGCGGCGACGCCCTCAGCTGGGGCGACGCGATCCGCGAGGCGTACGGGCCGGCCACGCGCCGCCTGCTGCTGAGCGGGACCCCGTTCCGCAGCGACGACGCCCCCATCCCGTTCGTGGAATACGCGCCCGACGAGCAGGGCCGGCGCACGTCCGTCACCGACTACGCCTACGGCTACGGCCGCGCGCTCGCCGACGGCGTCGTGCGCCCGGTGCTGTTCCACGTGTACTCGGGCCACATGACGTGGCGCACCCGCGCGGGCGACGAGCTCGAGGCGCATCTGGGTCAGGACAACCTCAAGGACATCACCGCTCAGGCGTGGCGCACGGCGCTCGATCCGGGCGGGGAGTGGATGTCGGCGGTGCTGCGCTCGGCGGATGCCCGGCTCACCGAGATCCGCCATCACGTGCCCGACGCGGGCGGGCTCGTGCTCGCGACCGACCAGACCGCGGCGCGGGCGTACGCCAAGCTGCTGCACTCCATCACGGGCAAGCGGGCGACGGTGGTGCTCTCCGACGACGCCGAGGCGTCGCGCCGGATCGAGCGCTTCAGCGAGAGCGACGACCGCTGGATGGTCGCGGTGCGCATGGTGTCGGAGGGCGTCGACGTGCCGCGCCTCGCGGTGGGCGTGTACGCGACCTCGTCGTCGACGCCGCTGTTCTTCGCGCAGGCGATCGGCCGCTTCGTGCGGGCGCGCCGCCGGGGCGAGGCCGCGAGCGTGTTCCTGCCGCACGTGCCCGTGCTCATGGGCCTGGCCAGCGAGCTGGAGCGCCAGCGCGATCACGTGCTCGACCGCCGCGAGAAGGACGAGGACGGCCTCGACGACTCGCTGCTGGAGGCCGCCGAGCGCGAGGAGAAGGCGTCCGATGCGCTGACGGAGGAGGGCTCCTTCCAGGCCCTCGGATCGGTCGCGCACTTCGATCGCATGGTGTTCGAGGGCAAGGAGTTCGGCCAGCTGGCCGTGCCGGGCACCGACGAGGAGCAGGAGTTCATCGGGCTGCCCGGCCTGCTCGAGCCCGAGCACGTGCACGAGCTGCTCATGCAGCGCGTCGCACGCCAGTCGCGCCACCGCCAGGCCCGCGAGGCGCGCGAGCAGCATTCGGGCGGCGAGTCGTCGCTGCCCGAGCCGCTGCACCGCACGCTCAAGGAACAGCGGCAGCTGCTCAACAGCCTCGTCGGCGTCTACGCGCGGCAGACGGGCCAGCCCCACGGCGCCATCCACGCCGAACTGCGCCGCACCTGCGGCGGGCCGCCCGTGGCGCAGGCGACGGTGGCGCAGCTGCAGAAGCGCATCCAGGTGCTGCGGCGCCGCGTGCACTCCTGACGCCGGCGCGGCTCAGCGCGCCTGGAGGCGCTTGCTGAGGGCGTGGGCGTGCTCCAGGAGGATGCGGCCCAGCACGGGGCGGCGCTCGGGGGAGAAGCGCGACTCGATGCCCGTCAGGCTCAGCGCCCACTGCGGCTGGCCCGCGCGATCGAACACCGCCGCGCCCATGCCCCAGCTGCCGGTCACGAGCAGCCCCGGGTTCACGGCGTAGCCCTCCTCGCGCGTGCGTGCGATGCGCTCGCGCAGGGCCTCGGGGCGGTGGGCGTCGCCCCACGGCGCGAGCAGGGGGCCGGACCGGGCGAGGTAGTCGTCGACCTGCGCGTCGGTCATCAGCGACAGGATCGCCAGTCCCGCCGAGGCGACGCCGAGCGGGAACCGCACGCCCTCGTAGAGCACGTGGGAGCGGATGGGGAAGGCGCCGTCCTCGCGGATCAGGCACACGGTCTCGTCGCCGCGGCGCACCGAGAGGAACGCGCTCTCCTCGGTCTGCGCGGCGAGCGAGCGGACGATATCGTGCGCCTGCGCCGAGACGTCGTAGCGGGCGGCCGCCACCGTACCCATGAGGAACATCTCCGGGCCCGGCACCCACCGCTGGGTCAGCGCGTCGAGATCGAGCAGCCCCTCCGCCCGCAATGCGGACAGGATGCGGTGTGCGGTGGGACGGGTGAGGCCCGATTCGCGGACGATGTCGGCCGTCTTCGCGCCGCCCTCGCCCGCGCGGGAGACGATCCGCAGCAGCAGGGCCGCGCGCGAGATCGACTGCACGCCCTGCGCCACGATGTCCACGATGTGGACGCTACGCGATCGCCCGGCCGCATCGCAATCGATTCTGGCGGTGCCGTCGGGGCAGCGGCACGCTGGGGTCGTCGACGGCGACGGGGGTCGCGTCACGAAGGAGTCACGCATGATCGACAAGCAGTACGCGTCGGCGGCGGCCGCGGTCGCCGACATCCCGGACGGGGCGAGCATCGCCGCGGGCGGCTTCGGCCTCTCGGGGAACCCGACCGCGCTGATCGAGGCCATCCTCGCGCAGGGCACGACCGACCTCTCCGTCGTGTCCAACAACTGCGGCGTCGACGCCTGGGGGCTCGGCCGGCTGCTCGCGGCGGGCCGCATCCGCAAGGTGACGGCCTCGTACGTGGGCGAGAACCGCGAGTTCGAGCGGCAGTTCCTCGCGGGCGAGATCGAGCTGGAGCTCACGCCGCAGGGCACGCTCGCCGAGAAGCTGCGAGCGGGCGGCGCCGGCATCGCCGCGTTCTACACGCAGACCGGCGTCGGCACCCAGGTGGCCGAGGGGGGCCTGCCGCGCCGCTACGCGGCCGACGGGAGCGTCGCGATCGCGAGCGAGCCGAAGGACGTGCGCACCTTCGCCCCCGGCGGGGTGCCCGCCGAGTACGTGCTCGAGGAGAGCATCGTCACCGACTTCGCGATCGTGCACGCGATGCGGGGGGACCGGCACGGCAACCTCGTGTTCCACCGGGCCGCGCGCAACTTCAACCCGATCGCCGCCATGGCCGGCACCGTCTGCATCGCGCAGGTGGAGGAGCTCGTCGAGCCCGGCGAGCTCGACCCCGACGAGGTGCACCTGCCCGGGATCTACGTGCACCGGATCGTCGAGGTCGGCGGCGACATCGAGAAGCGGATCGAGAAGCGCACCGTGCGCGAGCGCACGACCGATGCGGGCGCGAACGCCCCGGAAGGAGCCTGAGCCATGGCACTGACCCGTCACGAGATGGCCGCCCGCGCGGCCCGCGAGCTCCCGGACGGCGCGTACGTGAACCTCGGCATCGGCCTGCCCACCCTGATCCCGAACTACGTGCCCGAGGGCACCACGCTCGTGCTGCAGAGCGAGAACGGCATCCTCGGGGTCGGCCCCTACCCGTTCGAGGACGACGTCGACCCCGACCTGATCAATGCCGGCAAGGAGACGGTGACCGTGCTGCCGGGCGCCAGCTTCTTCGATTCGGCGCAGAGCTTCGGCATGATCCGCGGCGGCAAGATCGATGCGGCCGTGCTCGGCGCGATGCAGGTGTCGGCGTCGGGCGACCTGGCCAACTGGATGATCCCGGGCAAGATGGTGAAGGGACCGGGCGGCGCGATGGATCTCGTGCACGGGGCCGGACGCGTGATCGTGCTCATGGAGCACGTGGCCAAGGACGGCTCGGCGAAGATCGTGGACGAGTGCTCCCTGCCGCTGACGGGTCGGGGAGTGGTGGATCGCATCATCACCGACCTGGCCGTGATCGACGTGACCGAGGAGGGCCTTGTGCTCGTGGAGACGGCTCCCGGGGTGAGCGTCGACGAGGTCATCGCGAAGACCGAACCCGCATTGATCGTTCGCACGGAGGAGGTGGCCGCATGACCGCGGCACAGGATGTCGTCATCGTCGCGGCGGCGCGGACGCCGCAGGGACGGCTCAGGGGGCAGCTCGCCGCGTTCACCGCCCCGCACCTCGGCACGATCGCGATCGCCGGGGCGCTGGAGCGCGGCGGGATCGACCCCACGGCGGTGGACCATGTGATCGTGGGCCAGGTGCTCCCGGCCGGCACGGGGCAGAACCCGGCCCGGCAGGCCGCGATCGGCGCGGGGATCGGCTGGGATGTTCCCGCGCACGGCGTCAACAAGGTCTGCCTGTCGGGCCTGACCGCGGTGATCGAGGCGGCCCGGATGATCCGCCTCGGCGACGCGACGGTCGTGGTCGCCGCCGGCATGGAGTCGATGACGAACGCCCCGCACCTCCTCATGAAGTCGCGGGAGGGCTGGTCGTACGGGTCGGTCGAGGTGCTCGATCACCTCGCCCACGACGGCCTCACCGACGCATACGACCGCGAGAGCATGGGCGCCTCGACCGAGCGTCACAACGCGCGGTACGGCTTGACGCGCGCCGAGCAGGACGAGGTCGCGGCCCTCTCGCACCAGCGGGCGGCGGCGGCCCAGCGCGCGGGCGTCTTCGATGCCGAGATCGTGCCGGTGGCGGTGCCTCAGCGCAAGGGCGATCCGCTCATCGTCTCGGCCGATGAGGGCGTGCGCCCGGACTCGACGGTGGAGTCGCTCGCCGGCCTGCGCCCCGCCTTCGCCGAGGGCGGTGCGATCACCGCCGGCAACTCGTCGCCGATCTCCGACGGCGCCTCGGCCGTGGTCCTCACCACGCGCGCGCTCGCCGAGGAGCGCGGCTGGACGGTGCTGGCGGCGGTGGGCGCGTCGGGCCAGACGGCCGGGCCCGACAACTCGCTGCACACCCAGCCGTCGCAGTCGATCGCGCGGGCGCTGCAGAGGCAGGGTCTCTCGGCCGCCGACCTCGACGTCGTCGAGATCAACGAGGCGTTCGGCGCCGTCGTGGCGCAGTCGCGTAAGGAGCTGGGGCTGCCGAGCGACGCCGTCAACATCCACGGCGGCGGCATCGCGATCGGTCACCCGATCGGCGCCTCGGGCAACCGTCTCGTCGTGCACGCGGCCCACGAGCTCGCCCGCCGCGGCACCGGCACGGCCGCGGTGGCGCTGTGCGGCGGCGGGGGACAGGGCGACGCGCTGATCCTCACGCGCTGAGCGGGCGGGCATGCGTGGGCGGGCCCGTCGGCCGCGCCGCTTCGGCGCTCCGAAATGCTGGCAATCCCTGTCCCGGTGCGGGAGCGGCGCGGTCGGCTGGCTAGCGTGGAACCAGTGAGCGATACCCCTGCCGAGAGCCCGATGCCCGCCACCCCGACCGCCGCGGAGCGCCGGCGGTTCGCCCAGTACATCGCCGACGAGCGGGCCGAGGCCGCCGTGTACCGGCGCCTGGCCCGGCGGCGCGAGGGCGAGGAGCGCGAGATCCTGCTGCAGCTCGAACAGGCCGAGAAGCGCCACGAGGATCACTGGATCGGGCTGCTCGGCGGCCTGCCGGCCAAGCTGCCGCGCGCGCGCCTGGCCGACCGGTTCACGGGGTGGATGGCGGGCCGCTTCGACTCGGTCTTCACGCTCGCGCTGGCGCAGATGTCCGAGGGGCGCTCGCCGTACGACACCGACCCGTGGGCGACGCCGGCGATGCGCGCCGACGAGAAGATCCACCACGAGGTGGTGCGGGGTCTGGCCGCGCGCAGCCGCCGACGCCTGTCGGGCACGTTCCGCGCGGCCGTGTTCGGTGCGAACGACGGCCTCGTCAGCAATCTCGCGCTCGTGATGGGCATCGGAGCCACGGGCGTGGCGCCGCAGTTCGTGCTGTTCAGCGGCCTTGCGGGCCTGCTCGCGGGCGCGCTGTCGATGGCGGCGGGGGAGTTCGTCTCGGTGCGATCGCAGCGCGAGATGCTGGATGCGACCGAGCCGAGCGACTACGGCGATCAGTACCTGCCGGATCTCGACATCGACGCCAACGAGCTCGCGCTCGTGTACCGCACGCGCGGCATGTCGGAGGGCGAGGCCCTCGATCACGCGCGGGAGATCGTCGCCGCGGCGCACGCCGGCCACATGCCGACGCGCTCGGCCACGGTCGATGCGCACGAGGTCGTGGGCGGCGCCTTCAAGGCCGCGGCGTCGAGCTTCCTCTTCTTCGCCTCGGGTGCGGTGATCCCGGTGCTGCCGTGGATCTTCGGCCTGACGGGCGTGGCCGCCGTGGTGGTCGCCCTCGTCCTGGTGGGCATCGCCCTGCTCTTCACGGGCGGTACCGTGGGCCTCCTCTCGGGCGCCGCGCCCATCCCGCGCGCCCTCCGCCAGCTCGGCATCGGCTTCGGCGCCGCCGCGGTCACCTACCTCCTCGGCCTCCTCTTCGGCGTCAGCGTCGCCTAGCCGGCGGCGCGCCCGGGCGTCGTCCCCATTCGTCGCCCCCTCCAACCCGTGGTAATGTTGTTCCTCGGTCCGCAATGCGGATCACACCCAGATGCGCGGGTGGCGGAATAGGTAGACGCGCTAGCTTGAGGTGCTAGTGCCCGTATTAGGGCGTGGGGGTTCAAGTCCCCCCTCGCGCACAAAACGAAGAAAGACCCGGCCAACGGCCGGGTCTTTCTTCGTTTTGCACGCGAGGTTGCGGACTTTCACCCAAAGGGCCCCTGGAGCAGAGGCTCCAGCCGTCGCGAATGCGACGGTTGGAGAAGCGACAGGGACCAAGTCCGCCTCAGACCACAAGCGGAGCGGCCCGAGGGGCCGCGGAGCATGGCCGTTCCCCTGGGCTCCATGCCGCAAATCCACCACGCCCGCAACCAGGGCCGAGCGAGCGAGCGCAGCGACGCTCGCGGACGCGACCCCCGTAAACCCACAACGCCCGCAACCAGGGCCGAGCGAGCGAGCGAAGCGACGCTCGCGGACCCGACCCCCGCAAACCCACAACGCCCGCAACCACGGCCGAGCGAGCGCAGCGACGCGAGCGGATCCCCGAAAGGTTCCGACTCCGCGGCTGCGCCGCTCCGCTCAACCCGTCTCCGCTCGCTCCTCCCAGTCGACGACCCATCCTCGCGCGGACCCGTTCGCCTCAGCCGCGCACAACCCCCACGATCCCCAGCACCAGCACCACCACCGCGATGCCGGCGAAGATGAACGCCCAGTACTGCATCGGGATCCAGAACAGGGTGTGCCCGTTGCGCGCCCGCTGGGCCTGCTGCAGCTCGTGCTGCAGCAGCTGCTCGCTCTGCGCCCGTGCCTCCTCCAGCGAGCTCGGCGGCGCTTGGCCGGGGGCGAGCTGGAACTGCCCGGAGGACACCAGGGCGTCGAGCTGCTGCCGCCGGGCCGCGTGCCACTCGTCGATCTTCTTCTGCGGCTGTGTCACGTTGAGTGCTTGGCCCGTGAACCAGGTCGCGACGGCCGCGATCGCCAGGCCCGCGGCGATCGTGAACGGCAGTGCCGACTCCGCCACCATGGTGCTCGCCAGTCCGGCGAACAGCATCATCGCGATGGCGCCGTAGACGAACGCCAGGACGCCCCATCCCCTCCAGATGATCATGCGCCCATCGTAGGGACGCGGCGCGACGAGCGCAGCGGCAATGGGCGGACCCCGCCAGGTTTCGACTCCGCGGCTGCGCCGCTGCGCTCAACCCGTCTCCGCTCCGGCGCTTCGCGCCTCCGGTCGACGAGCCCGAGGGGTCACCGCCCGGCATGACACAACCCGCCCGGTAGGTTGGAGCGCATGACGGAAGAGCTTCCCGAAGTCGCGCGCATCGCCGCGGATCTGATCCGGTTCGACACCACGAACTTCGGCGGCGGGAACGCGCGGGGGGAGCGGGAGGCGGCGGAGTACGTGGGCGCGTACCTCGAATCGCTCGGCCTACGGCCGGAGTACTACGAGCCGATCCCGGGCCGCACCAACGTCATGGCGCGCGTGAAGGGTCGCAACCGCGACAAGCCGGCGCTCGTGCTGCACGGGCACCTCGACGTGGTCCCCGCGATCGCCGAGGACTGGTCGGTCGACCCGTTCGCGGGCGAGATCCGCGACGGCATGCTGTGGGGGCGCGGCGCCGTGGACATGAAGAACATGGACGCGATGATCCTCACCGCCGTCGCCGACGTGCTGCGGGCGGGGGAGCAGCCCGAGCGCGACCTCATCCTCGCGTTCTTCGCGGACGAGGAGAACGGCGGCGTCGAGGGATCGGCGCTCGTCGTGAAGGATCGTCCCGAGTGGTTCGCGGGCGCCACGGAGGCGATCAGCGAGGTCGGCGGGTACACGATCCCGATCGGCGACCGCAGCGCCTACCTGCTGCAGGTGGGCGAGAAGGCGCTGATGTGGATCAAGCTGATCGCGCGCGGGCGCGCCGGTCACGGCAGCCGCTTCCACCCCGACAATGCGGTGACGCGGCTGTCGGAGGCGCTCGCCACGCTCGGCCGGGTCGCGTGGCCCGTGGAGATGACGGCGACGACGCAGCAGCTGCTCGACGGGATCGCCGAGCTCAGCGGCGAGACGAGCACCGATCCCGACGTCCTGGCCGCGCACGCGGGGCCGGCGGAGGCGTTCATCAAGTCGACGTTCCGCACCGTGTCGAACCCCACGGGGCTGACGGCCGGCTACAAGCACAACGTCATCCCGGATCGCGCCGAGGCGACCGTGGACGTGCGCGTGCTGCCGGGCACGGAGGACGCGGTGCTGGCGGAGATCCAGCGGATCGTGGGCGACGACATCGAGATCGAGATGGTCGTGCGCGACATCGGCATGGAGATCCCGTTCTCGGGGGCGCTCGTCGACGCGATGGTCGCGGCCCTCGGGCGCCACGACCCGGGCGTGCCCGTGCTGCCGTACCTGCTGGGCGCCGGTACCGACAACAAGGCGCTCTCGACGCTGGGGATCGACGGCTACGGCTTCGCGCCGCTGCGGCTGCCGGCCGACCTCGACTTCACGGGCATGTTCCACGGCGTGGACGAGCGGGTGCCGATCGACGCGCTTGTGTTCGGGCAGCGCGTGCTGGCCGATCTCATCCGCTCGTACTGACGTGGGACAACCCCCGCATTCGCGCAACCTGAGGGTCCGCGCCGGGGGAGCGCCGCCCGCGTGGCATAGGGTCTTCCCTGGCGTGCCGCAGCGGCGCGACGGGTGAGTGTGAAGGACGACATGCAGTACATCGAGGCGATCATCCTGGGGCTCGTGCAGGGCCTGACCGAGTTCCTGCCCATCTCGTCCAGCGCGCACATCCGCATCGTCGGCGAGTTCCTGCCCTCGGCCGCCGACCCGGGGGCCACGTTCACCGCGATCACGCAGATCGGCACGGAGATCGCCGTGCTCGTGTACTTCTGGACGAAGATCGTCACGATCATCAAGAAGTGGGCGCAGTCGCTGGCGGGCAAGGTCCCGGCCAGCGATCCGGACGTGCGGATGGGCTGGGTCGTCATCGTCGGCACCATCCCGATCGGCGTGCTCGGGTTCCTGCTGCAGGAATACATCCGCGACACCTTCCGCAACCTCTGGCTCGTGGCGGCGGTGCTCATCGGCTTCGGCATCGTCCTGGGTCTCGTGGACCACTTCGCGCGGCGCGAGCGGTCGATGGATCAGGTGACCTACCCGCACGGGCTCACGATCGGCCTCGCCCAGTCGCTCGCGCTGGTCCCCGGCGTCTCGCGCTCCGGCGCCACCACCACGGCGGCGCGCGCGCTGGGCTACGACCGCACCGCGGCGGCCGAGTTCGGCTTCCTGCTCGCGGTGCCGGCGGTGTTCGCCTCGGGCCTGTGGGAGCTGCGCGCGGGACTCGAGACGGGCGACCCGGGCCCGTACGGCTGGGGCGGCACGATCCTCGCCACGATCGTCGCGGGCGTCGTGGGCTGGGTGGTCATCGCCTACCTGATGCGCTACCTCAAGACGGGCAGCTTCCTGCCGTTCGTGATCTACCGGGTCGCGCTCGGCGCCGTGCTCATGGTGCTGCTCGGCCTGGGCGTGCTCTCCGCCTACTGACCCGGACGGTCAACCCTCGAGACAGCATCTGCGCGCCGAGGCGGTGACGTCACGCCACGTTCTCGGCGCGAACATGCTGTCTCGGCGCGAAGACGCAGGGTCACCCCGCGTCAGTGGGGGCGGCGCGGGTCGTCGCCGTCGCGGCGCAGGTAGCGCTCGAAGGCCTTCGCGATCGCGTCGCCGGAGGCCTCGGGCGACTCGACCGTGTCGCGGTTCTCCTCGAGGTGGCGGATGTACTCGCGCATGTCCTCGTCCTCGGCCGCGGCGGCGTCGATCGACGCCTCCCACGCCATCGACTCGGTCTCGAGCGTGCCCCGGGGCACGTCGGCCGCGCTGAGGTCGGCCAGTCGCTCGAGGAGCGCGAGCGTCGCCTTCGGCGACGGCGCGTGGCTCGCGACGTAGTGCGGCACGCTCGCCCACAGCGCGACGGCCGGGATGCCGACCTGCTCGGCCGCGTCGGCGAGCACGCCGATGATCCCGGTCGGACCCTCGTACGTGCTGCGCTCCAGCTCCAGCGCGGTGCGCACGGCGTCGTTCTCGCTCGTCATCGTCACCGCGATCGGCCGCGTGTGCGGCACGTCCGACATCATCGAGCCCAGCGTGACGAGCGAGGTGATGTCCTCGCGCAGTGCCACGTCGAGCAGCTCGGCCGTGAAGGCCCGCCAGGCGCGGGCCGGCTCCACACCGGTGAGCAGCCACAGCTCCACGGCCGCCTTCTTCTTCGGCCGGTACAGCGTGGCCTCCGGCCACTTCAGGGATCGGCCGCCCTCGCCGTCGGCCTGCATCATCGGCCGCGTGTACTGGTAGTCGAAGTAGAGCTCCGGGTCGACCGAGAAGACGGGCTCGTACTCGCCCTCGCGGCGCAGCAGCTCGATCGCGTTCGAGGCGGCCTCGCCCGCGTCGTTCCAGCCGTCGAAGGCCGCCACGAGGATCCTGCCTCCCAGGCTGTGCTGATCGCGTCCCGTCACCGGTCTCCCTTCCGTCTCCCACACCCTACGACGCTCGGCGGCGGGCGGGGCCGGTCGCGCCGGGCTGATGCGCAGGTGCGCCCCGGATAGGCTTGGTCGGTGATGACACCTCAGGCCGTGCTGTGGGACATGGACGGCACCCTCGTCGACTCGGAGCCCTACTGGATCGCGGCGGAGACCGAGCTCATCGCGAGCTACGGCGGCACGTGGACCCACGAGGACGCGATGCAGCTGATCGGCCTCGGGCTGTTCGACTCGGCGGCGATCATCCAGGCGCGGGGCGTCGACATGACGCCCGAGGAGATCGTCGACCACCTCACCGCCCAGGTGGTGCACCGCCTGCGCACCGACGGCGTGCCGTTCCGGCCGGGTGCGCGCGAGCTGCTGTTCTCGCTGCGCGAGGCGGGCGTGAAGACGGCGCTGGTGACGATGTCGATGCACCGCATGGCTCGTACCGTGGTGGACCTCATCGACTTCCCCGCGTTCGACCTCATCGTCGGCGGCGACGACGTCGAGCGGCCCAAGCCCTTCCCCGATCCCTACCTCCACGCCGCACAGACGCTCGGCGTCGACATCCGCGCGTGCGTGGCGCTCGAGGACTCGCCCAACGGGCTGCGCTCGGCGATCGCCTCGGGCGCGGTCGCGCTCGGCGTGGAGAACCTCCTCCCGCTCGAGGGCCTCGGCGCGGCCGCCGTGTGGCGCACCCTGGCCGGCAGCGACGCGGAGGCGCTCGCCGCGCTGTTCCGCGAGCACCGCGCCCCCCAGCAGGAGACGACCCGATGATCGACAAGCCCCGCGGACCGTTCCGGTACGGCGATCGCGTGCAGCTGACGGGTCCCAAGGGCCGCATGCACACGATCACCCTGAAGGAGGGCGGTGAGCTGCACACCCACCACGGCGTGCTCCGCCACGCCCAGCTGGTGGGCCAGCCCGACGGCTCGGTGGTCGAGAACAGCGCCGGGCACGAGTACCTCGCGCTGCGCCCGCTGCTGCGCGACTTCGTCATGTCGATGCCGCGCGGCGCGGCGATCGTGTACCCGAAGGACTCCGCCGCGATCGTGGCGCAGGCCGACATCTTCCCCGGCGCCGTCGTCGTCGAGGCGGGTGTGGGCTCGGGCGCGCTCTCGCTCTCGCTGCTGCGCGCCGTCGGGCCCGAGGGGCGTCTGATCTCGTTCGAGCGGCGCATGGAGTTCGCCGAGGTGGCCCTGGCCAACGTCGAGACGTTCTTCGGCGAGCTGCCGCCGTACTGGGAGGTGCGCGAGGGCGACCTCGCCGACGAGCTCCCGAAGGCGGTCGAGCCCGGGTCGGTCGACCGCGTCGTTCTCGACATGCTCGCGCCGTGGGAGGTGCTGCCGGCGGTCTCCGACGCGCTCACGCCCGGCGGCGTGGTGATCTGCTACGTCGCCACCGCCACCCAGCTCTCGCGCGTGGCCGAGTTCATCCGCGGCCTGGGCGCGTTCACCGAGCCCGACGCGAACGAGACGATGGTGCGCGGCTGGCACGTCGACGGCCTCGCCGTGCGACCCGATCACCGCATGGTCGCCCACACCGGCTTCCTCATCTCGGCCCGCAAGCTCGCGCCGGGGGCGATCCCGCCCGAGGTCAAGCGGCGCGCCTCAAAGCGCAGCTACGGAGACGAGGACCTCGAGATCTGGACGCCCGGGGGCGTGGGCGATCGCGAGATCACCGACAAGAACCTGCGCAAGCGCGTGCGCGAGGCGGAGAAGGCGCGCGACGGCGCCCGGATCGCCGCCGCGAGCCGCGCCGCCGAGAGCGCCGAGGACTGATCGCCCGATTCGGGCGTTCGGAATCGCGCGCTTAGACTGCAGAGCGTGCGTAAGATCCCCGCTGTCCTCACCCTGACCGCCCTCGCCGGTCTGAGCCTGGTGGCCTGCGCCCCGGCCTCCGACGCGACCTCGTCGGCCGGCTGCACGCGTGCCGCCGAGAACGACGCCGTGTCGACGGCGATCGAGGTGACGGGCGAGTTCGGCCAGGCGCCGCAGCTCTCGCTGGCGCAGCCGTTCGAGACCGACCGCACCGTGTACGCCGACCTCGAGACGGGCGACGGGGCCGCGATCGAGGACGTCGACCAGCCGAGCGTGCTGGAGATGTCGTTCTTCTCCGCCGAGACCGGCGACCCCATCATCGGCACGTCGTACGGCGAGGCGGCGCCCACGCCCACCAGCACGAGCCGCTGGCTCGACCTGTTCCCCGGGCTGGAGGACGCGCTGCTGTGCGCCGAGGAGGGCACGCGCACCGTCGTCGCCCTCTCCGACGACGGCGTGGCCGACGCCACCCGCGCGCAGTACGCCATGAACGGATTCCCGCAGGAGGGCGGCGTCATCGCCGTCGTCGACCTGCGCCGCGTGTACCCCACGGCGGCCTGGGGCTCGCCCGTGTACAACACCGGCGGCGGGCTGCCGTCGGTGGTCCGCGATCCGCAGGGGCGTCCCGGCATCACGGTGCCCGACGCGCAGCCGCCGGCCGACCTCGTCGTGCAGACGCTGCTCGAGGGCGACGGCCCCACGATCGGCGAGGGCGACACCGCCGTGGTGCAGTACACCGGGGTGCTGTGGGACGAGAAGACCGTCTTCGACTCGTCGTGGGAGAACGGCAGCCTGCTGCTGGCCACCCCGGGCGGCATGATCCCCGGATTCGAGCAGGCGTTGCAGGGGCAGAAGGTCGGCTCGCAGGTCATGGCCGTCATCCCGCCCGAGCTCGGCTACGGCGAGCAGGGCAGCGGCGCGACGATCCCGGCCGATGCCACGCTCGTCTTCGTGATCGACATCGTCGGCGTGGAGGAGACGCCCGCGTCGTGACCGCGGCGGCCCCTCGCTCTCCCTAGGATGGGCGAGTGGCCGAGAGAATCCCCGCCGAAGAGCGGCAGCTGAATCTCGTCGTCGCGCTCATGGCGACGGAGATCGGCCTCACCAAGCAGCAGATCCTCGACAACGTGTCGGGGTATCGGCAGCGGCAGGCGGAGGCCTCGACCGACGCGCTCGAGAAGATGTTCGAGCGCGACAAGGAGGAGCTGCGCCGCGTGGGCGTGCCGGTGGAGACGATCGGCGACGCCGCCGACCCGAACGACCTGCGCGATGCGCGCTACCGGATCCCGAAGGCGGAGTACGACCTGCCCGAGAACCTCGAGTTCACTCCCGCGGAGCTCGCGGTGCTGAGCCTGGCCGGCAGCGTGTGGAGCGAGGGATCGCTGTCGCAGGACGCCCAGCGGGGCCTGCGCAAGATCCGCGCGCTCGGCATCGACGTGGACGAGCCGATCCTCGGCTTCGCGCCGCGGATGACCGCCCGCGAGGCGGCGTTCGCACCGCTGCAGGAGGCGATCGACGAGTGCGCCGCCGTGGAGTTCGACTACCTCAAGCCGGGCGACGAGCATCCGCGCCGCCGCCGCGTGTTCCCGCTGGCCCTCGTCGACTACGAGGCGCGCTGGCACGTCTACGTGCACGACGTGGACGCGGGAGGGCCGCGCACCTTCCTGCTCAGCCGCATCGTGGGCGACGTCGTCACGCGCCGCGAGCGGTTCGACCCGTCGCTGCGCGAGGGGGCGGGCGAGCGCGCACAGCGGGGCCTCGAGGAGGTCGCGGCGCGGCAGTCGGCGCTGCTGGAGGTCGAGCCGGGCACGGAGGCATCGCTGCGGCTCGGGCGCCGCGGGGAGCCGCAGGCCCAGGGGATCCGCGTGCCCTACGTCGATCGGCACGTGCTGGCCGACGAGCTCGCCTCGTACGGGCCGGAGGTGCGAGTGGTCGAGCCGGCCGATCTGCGTGAGGCCGTCATCGAGCGCCTCCGCGCCACCCGCGATCTGCATCGGGGGGTGAGCGCGTGAAGCGCCGAGCCGCGCTCGTCGCGAGCGATCGCGTCCAGCTGCTGCTGACCCTCGTGCCCTACCTGCTCGAGCGCGGCGAGGTCTCCGTCGCCGAGGCCGCCGAGGAGTTCGGGGTCACGCCCGCCCAGCTGCGCGGGATGGTCGAGAAGCTCACGGTGATCGGCCTGCCCGGCTCGGACGAGTTCTGGCAGATGCCGCACGAGATGTTCGACATCGACTGGGACCTGCTCGAGGAGCGCGACCGCATCTCGATCACGTACGCCCCCGCGCTCGACCGGGCGCCGCGCCTCACCTCGCGCGAGGCCGCCGCGCTCCTGGCGGGCCTGCGCCTGGCGAGCACGATGCCCGGCGTCGCCGAGTCCGAGGTGGTCCAGGGCCTCATCGCCAAGCTCGCCGCGGGGGCGTCGGCCGCGCCGGCCGACGTCGTCGTGGTCCCGCCGCGGGTCGACGAGGTGCGCGAGCTCGTCTCGCGCGCGCTGCGGGAGCGCGTGGCGGTGTCTTTCACCTATCGCGCGCCCGACGCCCCGGCCACGACCCGCACCGTGGACCCGGCCAAGGTCGTCATCTCCAACGGTCAGTGGTTCCTGCAGGGCTGGTGCCACCTGCGCCGGGCGATGCGCACGTTCAACCTGGAGCGCATCAGCGATCCGCGCCTCACCGACACGCCGGCCGAGCACGGGAACGAGGCCGTGCCGGAGCTGTTCGAGCCGAGCGCCGACGACGAGGTGGCCGTGATCCGCTTCCGCAGCGAGATCGCGCCGCTCGTGGGGGAGTACCTCGATCGGGCCGAGGTCGAGGAGGCCGGTGGCGTCTCCACCGCGCGGCTGAGGGTGGCCGACGCCCGCAGCCTGAAGCGGCTGGCCGCGCGCCGCGGCGGCGCCGTGGAGATCCTCGAGCCGGCCGCGGCCCGGCGGGCGACGGTCGAGTGGACCGAGGCGGCGCTCGCCCTCTACGGCGAGGGCTGAACCCGGCGGCGGACCTCGGGTCGTTCGGGATACCGGCGGGTTAGACTGACCGCGCACGCTTCCCCCGACGTACGGAGACACCATGCACATGCCGGGCATCTGGCAGATCCTGCTGATCCTCGCGATCGTCCTGCTCATCTTCGGCGCCGCGCGCCTGCCCGCCCTCGCGAAGAGCCTCGGTCAGTCGGCGCGTGTCTTCCGCGGCGAGATCAAGCAGATGAAGGAGGAGAGCACCAAGGACGGTGCCGCCCCTTCGACGACCGCTTCCTCGACCGCCGCCGAGCAGCCGGGCCCCGCGACGCCGCCGGCCGCGCCCTCGTCGGACGCGACCGACCCCAAGCCGTAATCCCCGGTGGCCACGCCCGACGTGACCATCGACGCGGAGGAACCGCCCCACGAGCGGCGGATGACCCTCGCGGGTCACCTGCTCGAGCTGCGCAAGCGGCTCATGATCGCCGCCCTCGCGCTCGTGGTCGGCATGGTCGTCGCCTACTTCCTCACCGACTGGGTGATCGAGTGGCTGCTGTACCCGATCCGTGAGGTGTCCGAGCAGCTCGGCGACGACTTCACGCGGCTCGTCTACACCACGATCACGGGGCCGTTCGACATGCGCATCCGCATCTCGTTCGCGATCGGCCTGATCATCTCGGCGCCCGTCTGGCTGTGGCAGATCTGGGCGTTCATCATGCCGGGCCTGAAGAAGAAGGAGATCCAGTACACGGTCGGCTTCATGGCCGCCGCGATCCCGCTCTTCTTCGGCGGCTGCGCCGTCGCCATCTACCTGCTGCCGCGGCTCATCCTCGTGATGAGCGAGTTCGTGCCGGAGGAGCAGTTCGCCTCGCAGTTCTACGAGTCGGCGGCGTACTACGACTTCGTCTTCAAGCTCATCACGATCGTCGGCATCGCCTTCGTGCTGCCCGTGTTCCTCGTGGCCCTGAACCTCGCGGGCGTGGTGAGCGGCAAGACGATCCTCAAGGGGTGGCGGTTCGCGCTCATCATCGGCCTCGTCTTCGGGATGCTCGCGTCGTCGCCGGCCGACATCATCTCGATGATCGTGCTCGGCCTCATCCTGTTCGTGCTGTATCTGGCGGCCGCGCTCGTCTCGCTGCTGTTCGACCGCCGCAAGCGGAAGCAGAACCCCGACCTGTACATCGAGGTGTAGGCCCATGCGGCACCCCCTGACCGAGCAGTTCGCGAAGGCGCAGCGGTTCGAGCTCGATCCCTTCCAGGTCGCGGGCTGCGAGGCGCTCGAGGAGGGCCGCAGCGTGCTCGTGGCCGCGCCCACGGGCGCCGGCAAGACGATCGTCGGCGAGTTCGCCGTGCACCTGGCGATGCAGACCCCGGGCGACAAGGCGTTCTACACGACCCCGATCAAGGCGCTGTCGAACCAGAAGTTCCGCGAGCTGCAGGACGTCTACGGCGAGGCCAACGTCGGCCTCCTCACCGGCGACGTGAACATCAACGGCAACGCCCGCGTCGTCGTGATGACGACCGAGGTGCTGCGCAACATGATCTACGCCGGCTCCTCGGCGCTCACCGGCCTGCGCTACGTGGTGATGGACGAGGTGCACTACCTCGCCGATCGCTTCCGCGGCGCCGTGTGGGAAGAGGTGATCATCCACCTGCCGGAGAGCGTGCGGCTCGTGTCGCTGTCGGCGACCGTCTCGAACGCCGAGGAGTTCGGCGACTGGCTGGGCACGGTCCGCGGCGACACCGAGGTGATCGTCTCGGAGATCCGTCCCGTCCCGCTCGAGCAGCACGTGCTCGTGCGCGGCGACCTGCTGCCGCTGTTCGACGGGCACTCCGGCTCGGACCGCGTCAATCGCGAGCTGCTGCGGATCGGCGGCGCCGGCAGCGGGGACTGGTCCGGCCGCGGCTCCGAGGGGCGCCGGCGCGGCCGGGGCCATCGCGAGTTCCGCCGCGGATACGTCAAGCCCGACCGGCGGATCCCGCGCATCGATCGTCCCGAGGTGGTGCAGCTGCTGGAGCGCGCCAACCTGCTGCCGGCGATCTTCTTCATCTTCAGCCGCGCCGGCTGCGACGGCGCCGTGCAGCAGGTGCGCCGATCCGGCCTGCGCCTGACGACGGCCGAGGAGCGCGAGGAGATCCGCCGCGTCGTCGACGAGCGCACGGGGACGCTCGCCGACGAGGACCTCGGCGTGCTCGGCTGGTGGGAATGGCGCGAGAGCCTCGAGCGCGGCGTCGCCGCCCATCACGCCGGCCTGCTTCCGGCGTTCAAGGAGGTCGTCGAGGAGCTCTTCCAGCGCAAGCTGCTCAAGGCCGTCTTCGCGACCGAGACCCTCGCGCTCGGCATCAACATGCCCGCCCGCACCGTGGTGCTCGAGAAGCTCGAGAAGTTCAACGGCGAGTCGCGCGTGGCGATCACGCCGGGCGAGTATACGCAGCTGACCGGCCGCGCCGGGCGACGGGGGATCGACGTCGAGGGTCACGCCGTCGTCCAGTGGACCGAGGGCCTGGACCCGCAGTCCGTGGCCTCGCTCGCCTCGCGCCGCACCTATCCGCTGAACTCCTCGTTCCGGCCCACCTACAACATGGCCGTGAACCTCATCGATCAGTTCGGTCGCCAGCGGGCGCGGCGGATCCTGGAGTCGTCGTTCGCCCAGTTCCAGGCCGACCGCTCGGTGGTCGGGCTCGCGCAGCAGGTCAAGGACGCCGAGGGATCGCTCGAGGGCTACGCGTCGGCCATGGCCTGCGACCGAGGCGACTTCGTCGAGTACTCGGCCATGCGGCGCGAGCTCAGCGACCTCGAGAAGGCGCAGCGGCGCGACGTGGGGGCCTCGCGCGGCAAGCGCGAGCAGCGCAACCGCGAGATCGCGTCGCTCCGCAAGCGCATGTCGCGGCACGGCTGCCACTCGTGCCCCGACCGCGAGCAGCACGCCCGGTGGGGCGAGCGCTATCAGAAGCTCAAGCGCGAGACCGACAAGATCCGGCGCCAGATCGCCTCGCGCACCGGCACCGTCGCCCGCCAGTTCGATCGAATCATCGACGTGCTCGTCGAGCTCGAGTACGTGGTGCTCGACGGCAACGAGGCCACGCTCACCGAGGCCGGCGCGCGCATGAAGCGGATCTACGGCGACCGCGACCTGCTCGTGGCCGAGTCGCTGCGGGCCGGCATCTGGAAGGGCCTCGACGCGCCCTCCCTCGCCGCCCTGGCGTGCTGCCTCGTGTACGAGCCGCGTCGCGACGACGGCGGCGACCACCGCCTGCCGCGCGGCCCGTTCCGCGAGGCGCTGGGGCGCACGCAGGAGCTGTGGGCCCGCCTGGACGACCTCGAGCAGGACCACCGGCTGCCCGGCACCCAGGAGGTCTCCACGGGGCTGGCCGAGGCCATGCACCTGTGGGCCCGCGGTCAGATGCTCGACCGCGTGCTCGGCGAGGCCGACATGGCGGCGGGCGACTTCGTGCGCTGGGCGAAGCAGACGATCGACCTGCTCGATCAGCTCTCGATCGTCGCCGACGACGACCTCGCCCGCACCGCCCGCAAGGCCCTCGACCAGGTGCGCCGCGGCATCGTCGCCTACAGCGCGGTGTGACCGCCGCAGCCGGCGCTCGGCCCGCGCGAACTAGGCTTCCTCCCATGCCCGATCGCCGCCCGCCGCTGCCGCTGTGGGCGGCGCTCATCGTCGCCGCGCTCGGCGGCCTCGCCCTCGACCTGAGCTTCCCCAGCGCCGGGACCTGGCCCCTCGCGTTCGTGGCGGTGGGGATGTCGCTCGTCACGCTGATCGGGCGGCGCGCCGGGGCGGCGTTCCTCGTCGGCCTCGTGTTCGGGGCGGCGTTCTACTTCCCCCACATCGACTGGGCCGCGAGCTTCCTCGGCGACAACGAGCTGGCCTGGGTGCCGTGGGTGGCGTTGGCGGGACTCGAGTCGCTCTTCATGGGGCTCGGCGCGATCCCGATCGCCCTGGCCTACCACTGGACCGATCGCGTGCGGGGCGGGGCGCGGCTGATCGCCGTCCCCGTGCTCGTGTCGGGGCTATGGACCGCGCGCGAGATCGCGATGGGCAGCTGGCCCTACGGCGGTTTCGCGTGGGGGCGCATCGGCATGGCGATGTCCGAGGCGCCGCTGGCGGAGGCCGCGTCGTGGGTGGGGGTCAGCGGGCTGAGCTTCCTCTGCGTGCTCTGGGCGGCGATGCTGGTCGAGCTCGGACGGTTCGCGGCTCGCACGCGCGGGGCGGGGCCGCGGCGCGCCCGGGCGCTCGCGGTGCTGCCGGCGCTCGGGCTGATCGCCGCGCTCGTGCTCGTGCCGCAGTTCCCGACCACGCCCGTCGGCACGATCCGCGTCGGTGCGGTGCAGGGCAACGGCCCGGCCGCCTACATGGACGACCGCGAGTACCTCGACGTCCTGCGCGCCCAGCTGGCCGCCACGCGCGAGCTCGAGGGGCAGGACGTCGACGTAGTGCTCTGGCCCGAGGGTGGGGTCGACGGCGATCCGCGCGCGGACGAGCGCGTCGCGCGCGTGCTCGATGACGTCGTGCGGGACTACGACGCCCCGCTGCTCATGAACGCCGCCAGCGCCGTGGGCGATGACATCTTCAACATGTCGATGCTGTGGACGCAGGACGGTCCCGCGCAGACGCATTCCAAGCGCCACCCCGTGGCCTTCGGGGAGTACGTGCCCGATCGCGCGTTCTTCGAGGCGATCGTGCCCTCGCTGATCCAGATGATCGGGCGCGAGTACACCCCGGGCACCGACTCGCCCGTGATCGACGTGGGCGGCGTGCCGATCGGACTCGCCATCTGCTTCGACGTCGTCGCCGACGGCCTGATCCGCGAGGGGGTCTTCGACGGGGCGCAGGCGTACATGTTCCAGACCAACAACGCCGACTTCCGCGGCACCGACGAGAATCTGCAGCAGCTGGCGTTCGCCCGGATGCGCGCGATCGAGACCGGCCGCAGCGTGGTCAACCTCTCGACGGTGGGCACCAGCCAGGTGATCGCTCCCGACGGCACGACGATCGATCAGATCGGCGTGGACGAGGCGGGCGCGATCGTCGCGGACGTCGAGCTGCGCGAGGGGCTCACCGCCGGGGTGGTGTCGGGGCAGGCGATCGTCTGGATCCTGCTGATCGGCTCGCCGCTGGCGCTCGTCGGCGTGTTCATCGCGCGTCGACGTCCCCGCTCGCAGGCGGCCGAGGCGTCGTAGGCTGGCCCTGTTCGAGCAAGGGAGTCGAGATGAGCGAGCAGGACCCCACGAAGCAGTTCTGGTACAACAGCGAGACCGGTCAGGTCGAGCAGGGGCTCGTGTCCCCGGCGGCCGACCGCATCGGGCCCTTCGACACCGCCGACGACGCGGCGCGCGCCTATGAGATCCTCGCGGAGCGGGCGAAGGCGTGGGCCGACGAGGAGGCCGAGGAGGATGCGTGGGGCGAGGGCCCCGACGCCGCGTGACATCGAGCCTCGGCGCACCGTGAAGGGGGCGCGCGGCCACTAGGCTGGGAACCCCGGCGACACCCCCTTCGGAGAGGATTCGATGGACAAGCAGATGGACTTCGTCCTGCGCACGATCGAGGAGCGCGGCGTCAAGTTCGTGCGACTGTGGTTCACCGACGTGATCGGCACTCTCAAGTCGCTCGCGATCGCGCCCGCCGAGGTCGAGGGGGCCTTCACCGAGGGCATCGGCTTCGACGGCTCCGTCATCGAGGGACTGACGCGCTCGCACGAGTCGGATCTGCTGGCGCACCCCGATCCGTCCACGTTCCAGATCCTGCCGTGGCGCGGTCAGATCGATCCGACGGCGGCGATGTTCTGCGACATCACGACGCCCGACGGGCAGCCCGCCGTCGCCGACCCCCGCAACGTGCTCAAGCGCACCCTCGCCAAGGCGGCCGAGGCGGGCTTCAGCTACTACACGCACCCGGAGATCGAGTTCTACCTGCTCAAGTCGCGCACCTTCGGCACCGAGGGGCCCGAGCCGGTCGACCGCGCCGGATACTTCGACAACGTGCCGGGCGGCACGGCGCACGACTTCCGCCGCAGCTCGGTGCGCATGCTCGAGGACCTCGGCATCTCGGTGGAGTACAGCCACCACGAGGGCGGCCCCGGCCAGAACGAGATCGACCTGCGCTACGCCGACGCGCTCGCGATGGCCGACAACATCATGACCTTCCGCACGGTGGTCAAGGAGGTCGCGATCGAGCAGGGCGTGCACGCCACGTTCATGCCGAAGCCCTTCGCCGAGCACCCGGGCTCGGGCATGCACACCCACATGTCGCTGTTCGAGGGCGATGTGAACGCGTTCTACGAGGAGGGCGCCGAGTACCAGCTCTCGCGCGTCGGGCGCCAGTTCATCGCCGGCCTGCTCACGCACGCGCGCGAGATCTCCGCCGTGACCAACCAGTTCGTGAACTCGTACAAGCGCCTCTGGGGCGGCGACGAGGCGCCGAGCTACATCACGTGGGGCCACAACAACCGCTCCGCGCTCGTCCGCGTGCCCCGCTACAAGCCGGGCAAGAGCGGATCGGCGCGCATCGAGCACCGCGGCATCGACTCGGCCGCGAACCCGTACCTCGCGTACGCACTCATGCTCGCCGCGGGCCTGAAGGGCATCGAGGAGGAGTACGAGCTTCCGGCGGAGGCCGAGGAGAACGTCTGGGCCCTCAGCGACGCCGAGCGCCGCGCGCTGGGCTACCAGGCGCTGCCGCAGACGCTCGACGAGGCCGTGGCCGCCATGGAGGACAGCGAGCTCGTCGCCGAGACGCTCGGCGAGCAGGT
Organism: Microbacterium sediminis; assembly: GCF_004564075.1. Lineage (NCBI taxonomy): Bacteria > Bacillati > Actinomycetota > Actinomycetes > Micrococcales > Microbacteriaceae > Microbacterium > Microbacterium sediminis. Next base: position 1,790,785 of record NZ_CP038256.1, on the reverse strand, counting down.
GTTCAGCTACGTGCTGCTGAACAAGCGCCGCGAGTTCGAGCAGTACCGCTCGCAGATCACGCCGTTCGAGCTGCGCACGCAGCTCGACATCATCTGATCGGACGGCGCTGGCGCGCATGAGCCCCGAGTCGCGCAGCACGGCCGGCCGCGCCGCGTCGCGCACCGCGCTCGTGCGGCTCGGCTTCGCCCGCGTCGACGACGCGGAGGAGCGGATCGGCGAGCTCGCCGCGCTCACGGGCCTGGACCGCGACGCGCTGCTGGACGGCGCCGGGGGAGCGCCCGACCCCGACGAGGGGCTCATGAGCCTCGTGCTCATCGCGCGCCGCAGCGCCGATCCCATCGCCGCCGTGCTGCGCTCGCCGCGCGGTCGCGCCGCCGCGTGGCGGCTGCTCGGCGCCTCGCGCGGCTTCGGCGAGTTCTTCCTGCGCCGCCCCGCCGCCCTGGCCGAGCTCGACCGCGACGCCGCGCTGCCCGCGACCGACGAGATGCGCTCGGCGCTGCTCGCCTCGGTCGGGGTGGATCGCGACGGCTTCGCCGAGCGGGGCGACGACACGGCGTGGGCCGATCTGCGGATCGCCTACCGCGTCCAGCTGGCGCGCATCGCCGCGTTCGACCTCGCCGCCCCCGAGCCCCTCGAGGTCGTGCCCGCCGTGTCGGCGGCGCTGGCCGACCTGGCCGGTGCGGCGCTGGAGGCGTCGCTGGCCGTCGCGCGCACGCGCGTGGCCGGCGGGATCGGCGGGGCCGGGCTGTTCCCGCGCGACGAGGTGGCGCAGACGCGGTTCGCGATCATCGGCATGGGCAAGGCGGGTGCTCGCGAGCTGAACTACGTCAGCGACGTCGACGTGATCTTCGTCGCCGACCCGCGCGAGGACTCGGAGCTGCCCGAGAGCCGGGCGATCGACGTCGCGACGCGCCTGGCCGTGCAGACCATGCGCGGGATCTCGGGCTTCGAGGCGGAGCCGCCGCTGTGGGAGGTCGACGCGAACCTGCGCCCCGAGGGCAAGCAGGGCGCGCTCGTCCGCACGCTCGAATCGCACGTGGCCTATTACGACCGGTGGGCGCAGAGCTGGGAGTTCCAGGCCCTGCTCAAGGCGCGGCCGCTCGCGGGCGACCTCGAGCTGGGGGAGCGGTACATCGCGGCGCTGCGGCCGAAGGTGTGGCAGAGCGCCGCGCGCGAGAACTTCGTCGACGGCGTGCAGCGCATGCGCGAGCGCGTGACGGCGCACATCCCGCCCGACGACGTGCCGTACCAGCTCAAGCTCGGCCCCGGGGGCCTGCGCGACATCGAGTTCGCGGTGCAGCTGCTGCAGCTCGTGCACGGGCGCACCGACGACGCCGTGCACCAGCGGGGCACGATCGAGGCGCTGGAGGCGCTCGCGGACGGGGGGTACATCGGCCGCGCCGACGCGGCGGCGTTCGACGGGCACTACCGGCGGCTGCGCCTCATGGAGCACCGGCTGCAGCTGCAGGGCCTCAGCCGCACGCACCTCATGCCGCGCGACGACGACGGGCAGCGCGTCCTCGCGCGCGCGACCGGCCTGGCGCCCACCGGCGGCGAGCTCGTCGCGCTGTGGGAGCGGGTCAAGCGCGAGGTGCGCGACATCCACCTGCGCATCTTCTACCGCCCGCTGCTGTCGGCGGTGGCCGCGCTGCCGAGCGACGAGGGCCAGCTCACCCCCGATCAGGCGCGCGACCGGCTCGCGGCGATCGGCTTCGGTGACCCGGCCGGCGCGCTGCGGCACATCGAGGCGCTCACGAGCGGGATCAGCCGCAAGGCCACGATCACCCGCCACCTCATGCCGGTCATGCTGCGGCGCTTCGCCGACGGCGTCGATCCCGACTACGGCCTCATCGCGTTCCGGCGCGTGAGCGAGACGCTCGGGCAGACGCCGTGGTTCCTCCGCGTGCTGCGCGACTCGGCCGGTGCCGCCGATGCGCTCGCCAAGCTGCTGTCGGGCTCGCGCTACGTCGGCGAGCTGATGGAGTGGATCCCGGAGTCGGTCGCCTGGCTGGACGACGACGCCCAGCTGCGCCCGCGCCCGCGCGCGTCGCTGGAGGAGGAGGCCCGGGCGATCCAGTCGCGGCACGCCACGATCGCCGAGGCGATGCGCTCGGTGCGCGCGCTGCGACGCCGCGAGCTGCTGCGTGCGGCGATGGCCTCGATCCTCGGGGTCGTCACGATCCGCGAGCTCAGCGACGCCCTCACCATGATCACGGAGGTGACGATCCAGGCGACCGTGCGCGCCGTGCGACGCGAGGTCGTGCCCGACGACGCCGACGACCTGGACTTCGCCGTCATCGCGATGGGTCGCTTCGGCGGGGCCGAGATCGGCTTCGGCTCGGACGCCGACGTGCTCTACGTGTACCGGCCGGAGGGCGTCGACCCGGAGCGCGCGCAGAAGCTGGCCGAGCGGATGGTCGCCGAGCTGCGGGCGCAGTCGGAGGATCACCGCCTGCCGCTCGAGCTCGACGCCGGCCTGCGCCCCGAGGGGCGCAACGGGCCGATCGTGCGCTCGCTCGAGGCCTATCGCGAGTACTACCGCCGCTGGTCGCTGTCGTGGGAGGCCCAGGCGCTCCTGCGCGCCCAGGGCGTGGCGGGCTCGGCGAAGCTCATCGCGGCGTTCTTGGAGATGGCCGACGAGGTGCGCTACCCGGCGAGCATCGACCCGCAGGAGCTGCGCGAGATCCGCCGCATCAAGGCGCGGGTCGAGAACGAACGGCTGCCGCAGGGCGCCGATCCGCGCCGCCACCTCAAGCTCGGCCCCGGGGGCCTGAGCGACGTCGAGTGGCTCGTGCAGGTGATCCAGCTGCAGCACGCCCACGAGGTGCCCGGCCTGCGCACGACCTCGACCCTCGACGCCCTGGCGGCGGCCGTCGAGGCCGGGCTCGTGCCCGCCGAGCCGGCCCAGCGGCTCGAGGAAGCGTGGAAGCTGGCCTCGCGGCTGCGCTCCGCCAACACCCTGCTCACCGGCCGCACGAGCGATGTGCTGCCCCGAGACCGTCGCGAGCTGGACGGCATCGGCCGCATCCTCGAATACCCCGCACACTCCGCCACCGAGGTGGAGGAGGACTGGCTGCGCACCTCCCGCCGCGCCCGCCGCGACTTCGAGAAGCTCTTCTACGGCTGAGCGGGCACAGCGAGAAGGCCCGGCCCCGCGGGCGGCGGGACCGGGCCTTCTCGGCGCGAGCGGGGCTCAGACGCCGTAGTAGAGCTCGTACTCGAACGGGTGCGGACGCTGCTGCATCGGCAGGATCTCGTTCTCGTACTTGTACTCGATCCACGTGTCGATCAGCTCGTCGGTGAACACGCCACCGGCGGTGAGGAACTCGCGGTCGGCCGAGAGCGCCTCGAGCGAGTCGAGGAGCGAGTTCGGCACCTGCGGGATGTTCTTGGCCTCCTCGGCGGGCAGCTCGTAGAGGTCCTTGTCAACCGGCTCGTGCGGCTCGATGCGGTTCTTGATGCCGTCGATGCCGGCCATCAGCTGCGCCGCGAACGCGAGGTACGGGTTGCCCGACGAGTCGGGCGCGCGGAACTCGATGCGCTTGGCCTTGGGGTTCGAGCCGGTGATCGGGATGCGGATCGCCGCCGAGCGGTTGCCGGCCGAGTAGACCAGGTTGACCGGCGCCTCGAAGCCCTTGACCAGGCGGTGGTACGAGTTCAGCGTGGGGTTCGTGAACGCGAGCACGGCGGGGGCGTGCTTGAGCAGGCCGCCGATGTACCAGCGCGCGACGTCCGAGAGCTGCGCGTAGCCCTTCTCGTCGTAGAACAGGGGCTTGCCGTCGGCCCACAGCGACTGGTGGGTGTGCATGCCCGAGCCGTTGTCGCCGAAGAGCGGCTTCGGCATGAACGTCGCCGTCTTGCCCCACTGCTCGGCGGTGTTCTTCACGATGTACTTGAACTTGAGGATGTCGTCCGCGGCGTGGACCATCGTGTCGAACTTGTAGTTGATCTCGGCCTGGCCGGCGGTGCCCACCTCGTGGTGCGAGCGCTCGACCTCGAGGCCGGCGTCGATCAGCTTGAGCACGATGTCGTCGCGGATGTCGGCCTGCTTGTCGACCGGCGAGACGGGGAAGTAGCCGCCCTTGTACGGCGTCTTGTTGCCGAGGTTGCCGCCCTCCTCCTCGCGGCCCGAGTTCCACGCGGCTTCCTCCGAGTCGACCTGGTAGAAGCTCTTGCCCTGCGAGACCTCGTAGCGCACGTCGTCGAAGATGAAGAACTCCGCCTCGGGGGCGAAGAACGCGGTGTCCGCGATGCCGGTGGAGGCGAGGTACTTCTCGGCCTTCTTGGCGACCTGGCGCGGGTCCTTGGAGTAGATCTCGCCGTTGCGGGGGTTGTAGATGTCGAAGACCATGATCAGGGTCTTCACCTCGCGGAACGGGTCGAGGTAGGCGGTCGTGACATCAGGGATGAGCTGCATGTCCGACTCGTTGATGTTCGCGAAGCCGCGGATCGAGGAGCCGTCGAAGAGCTGACCGACGGTGAAGAAGTCTTCGTCGACGGTCGAAGCCGGGATGTTGAAGTGCTGCTGCACACCGGGGAGGTCCGTGAAACGGATGTCGAGGAACTTGACGTCCTCGTCCTTGATGAACTTGAGCACCTCGGAGGAATCGTTGAACATTGAGGCTCCAGGTTGGGGATCTCGGGTGGACCACGCGTCGCCGGTGGCTCCTTGAACCTATCCGCGGGGCGTTGCTCGAGGGTGTCCCGTATGTTTCCGGGATGTTACGCAGGGGCGGTCGCCTAGGCTGTTCGGGTGACGCAGGCTCGTACCGATTCCGACTACCCCGGCAAGGACCTGGGGCTTCCGCAGAGCGGATCCGGGAGCCTCGCCTCCCTCGGGCGTCGCATCGGCGGTCTGGCGATCGACTGGGCGGCCGCCTACCTCATCGCGGCGACGTTCTTCGGATCCGAGGCGCTCGCGATCCACCTCACGTTCATGGCCATCCACATCGTCTTCATCCCGACGATCGGCGGCAGCCCGGGCCACCGCATCCTCGGCATGCGCCTGCATCGGACGACCGGCGGGTGGGTCGGCGTGTGGCCGCCGATCCTGCGCACGGTGCTGCTGGGGCTCGTGATCCCGGCGGTGATCTGGCAGGACGGCCGCGGCCTGCACGATGTGATCCCGGGCACGGTGCTCGTGCGCGCCTGATCCGCACGAAACGAGAAAGGCCGCGCTCCCGAGGGAGGCGGCCTTCGTCGTCGCAGGCGGGATCAGCGCGGGCGCGGCGCGCGGGCCTTGAGCGGGTCGACGCCCTTCGGGATCGGCAGCGACGACAGCGAGCCGCCGAGCGACTCCAGGCGCTGCACGACCGCGCCCATGGTTGCGCGGTTGATGGCCTTCGGCAGCGCCTTGATCTGCTTGGCGAGGTCCTTGATCGGCACCTCGTCGTCGCCGTGTCCCACGTAGAACTCGTGCACGGGCACGCCGTGCGCGGCGCGGGTGGCCTTCATCTTCTCGTCGCGCATGAGCTTGACCAGGCGGCCGCGGGAGCCCTCGCCGACGAGGACGATGCCGCCGCGACCCACCGCGCGGTACACGGCCTCCTGGGTCTTCGGGTTGATGCCCACGGGCATGTCGTCGGCGCGCCAGCTGCGGCCGAGCATCGAGCTGAGGACGTGGCCGGCGGCACCCGGCATGCCGTCGATGCGCCGGTACATCACGACGGTCGACAGGCGCGTCATGAGGATCATGGCGCCGAGGAAGCCGAGCATGAGGCCGAACAGCGGCCACAGGATGAAGCCCCACACGTTCGGCTGCAGGAGGAACGCCAGCAGCACGCCCAGCCCGATGCCGATGACGAGGACGCCCAGGAGCGCCCACGGAAGCCACCCGAACACCTCGCGGGTGAACGTGTAGAGCTGTCGGAGCTGTGAGAAGAATCCCGGGCGCTTCTCCGCCTCGGTACCGCGTGCTGCCATACCCTCCAGCCTACCCAGTCGCCGCCGTGCTCACGGGTCGGGAGAGCCCGCTCACAGGCGGATCTCGGCGCCGATCGTCCACAGATGCGCCGGTGTCGTTCGTTCCCCGCCGACGGCGGCGCACGCTGGAGCCATGACCTGGGATCGAATGCTGACGGGCGAGGCGGAGCGCGGCGAGCCGCTGGGCGATGTGTACCGGCCGATCCGGCGCCTGTCGCTCGCCGAGGCTCCCGTGGCCGGCGAGCTGGCGGTCGCCGGCGACGAGACGGTCGTGCTGGCCGACGTCGACGCGATCGCGGGATGGGACGGCTGGCAGCACGCCGGCTCTCACCACGTCTACGCGGTGCGCGATGTCGTGCGTCGCCGCGGCGGCCACGACGCGGTGCTGCCGCGCTGCGTGCGCCCGCTCGACGAGGCGATCGCCCGCGCCGAGCTCGGCGGCGGCGAGGTCGTGACGCTGGCCGTCAGCCTGCTGCGCGGGGCGGCCGAGGCGCGCGACGTCGCCCGCCTGCACGGATCTCCGCCGCCGACCGGGGCGTGGTGGCTGCTCGCGGACGCCCGGCCGGTGTTCGTGCCGGCCCTTCCCGGGGCGCCGCCGGGGGACGAGCCGGGCGCATCCGCCGCGCGGATCGTCGCCGCCGTCGCCGACGCGCTGGACGATCGGGTGGTGCGGCGGCTCCTCGACGAGGTCGGCGGCGTCCTGCTCGACGGCGCGCCGACGACGACCCTCGAGCCGCTGGAGGATCGGCTCTTCGACGCGTGCGCGCCGAGACCACTCGATCGGCTGCTGCGCGACGAGGCCGGCGCGGTGCAGCGGCCGGCCGCGCCGGAGGCCGTGGCGCCGCGGCGGACGCGTCGCGAGCTGCGGGCAAGCCGATCCGGTCGGCCGCCGCGCGAGCTCGGCGCGGGCGGGTGGACGGCCGGCGCCGAGACGCGGGCGGCCGTGCGGGCGAGCGAGCGGGCGTCGCGGCTGGACCTGCGCGAGATGGTCGACGCGGCGCTGGCCGGGCGCGTCGCCGACGGCGTCTCGAGCGTGATCGCCGCCGTTCGGGACCGGGTCCGGGCGCTGCGGGCCCGCCGCGGGGCGCCGCTGATCCTCGGCGGCATCGCGGCCGGCGCGGTCCTCATGATCGGGCTGATGTGGCCGACCGACGAGCCCGCCTCGGCCGAGCCGGGCGCCGACGGCGCCACGGCATCCCCGACGGCGGGACCCGAGCCCTCGCGCGCCCCCGCCGGCGGCACCGAGGAGGAACCCGGCGCGCCCGCCGAGGAGGCCCCGGGCGATGACGACCCGGCGGCCGAGGACCCGGTTGCCTCCGGCGAGCGGCTGCTCGACGGCCTCGCGGCGTGCGCGGCCGCCGGCGACGCGGAGTGCGCGTCGGTGCGGGCGCCGAACGCCGACGCGCTGGAGCTCGCCCCGGGCGACGCGGCGCTCCTGCCGGCCGCGGAGCGCGCCGTGACGCCGCTGGACGACTTCGGCGACATCGCCGTCGTCCAGGTGGCATCGGTCGACGGCGAGGCGGGCGTCGTGCCGCAGTCGATCGTGCTGGAGCGCGTGGCCGACGAGGACGATCGCTGGGCGATCCGCGCGGTGCACGATCTCGCGCCCGTATCGTCGACGAGCCCCGACGACGAAGGGGCCGGATGACGATGCGTCACCCGGCCCCTTCGAGGGCGGTTCGATCAGATGCCGAGGTCTCCGGCGAAGTCCGCGGCCTCGAGGCGCGCCTTCACGGCACCCAGGAAGCGGGCGGCGTCGGCACCGTCGATCGTGCGGTGGTCGTACGACAGCGCGAGGTAGACGTACGAGCGGATCGCGATCGCCTCCGCGCCATCGGTCTTCACGACGCCGGGGCGCTTGAAGACCACGCCCGTGCCGAGGATCGCCGACTGCGGCAGGAACACGACCGGCGTGTCGAACAGCGCGCCGCGCGAACCGGTGTTGGTCAGCGTGAACGTGCCGCCGGCGAGCTCGTCGGGCTTCAGCTTGTTGTTGCGGGTGCGGTCGGCGAGGTCGGCGATCTCGTGCGCGATCTGGGCGAGGTTCTTCTCGCCGGCGTCGCGGACGACCGGCGTGAGCAGGCCGCGCTCGGTGTCGACGGCGATCGAGAGGTTCTCGCTCGCCGGGTAGACGATGTTCTCGCCGTCCAGGGTCGCGTTCACGATCGGGTACGCCTTCAGTGCCTCGGCGGCGGCCAGCGCGAAGAACGGCAGGAACGACAGCTTGTCGCCGGTCTTGGCCTGGAAGTCGCCCTTCACCTGGTCGCGGAACGCGGCCAGCTTCGTGACGTCGACCTCGACGACCGTCGTCAGCTGCGCGGTCGAGGTCATCGACTCGACGGCCCGCGAGGCGAGCACCTTGCGCAGGCGCGACATCGGCTGCGTGGTGCCGCGCAGCGGCGAGACCTCGAGCTTCGGCGCGGCCGGGGCGGCAGCCGCCGCGGCGGGAGCGGACGTCGCGGCCTCGGCGGCCTTGAGCACGTCCTCCTTGCGGATGCGACCGCCCACGCCGGTGCCCTTCACCGTGGCGAGGTCGACGCCCTGCTGGGCGGCGAGGCGACGCACGAGCGGCGTGACGTAGACCTTCTCGTCATCGCTCGGGAGCGTGAGCTTCGGCGCGGCGGGGGCCGCGGGAGCGGCGGGTGCCGGTGCTGCCGGAGCGGCCTGGGGCGCCGGGGCGGCGGGAGCCGGTGCCGCGGGAGCGGGTGCGGCCTGCGGGGCCGGGGCCTCAGCCGGAGCCGGTGCGGCCGCGGGGGCCTCGGCGGCGGGGGCCGGGGCGGCCGCGGGGGCCGCATCGCCCGAGCCGACGCGTGCGAGCACGGCGCCGACCTCGACGGTCTCGTCCTCGGCGGCGAGGATCTCGGTGATCACGCCGGCCACGGGCGAGGGGACCTCGGTGTCGACCTTGTCGGTCGAGATCTCCAGCAGGGCCTCGTCGACGGCGACGGTGTCGCCGACCTTCTTGAGCCAGCGGGTGACGGTGCCCTCGGTGACCGACTCGCCCAGCTCGGGGAGCACGATGTCCGTGGCGCTGCCGGCCGGAGCCGAGACGGGTGCGGCCTCCGCGCCGGGGGAGTCCGCGGCGGGAACGGTCGTGGCCTCCACGGGAACGGCGGGGGCGGCCTCGGCGGCGGGCTCCGCGGCCGCCGGAGCGGCGGGCGCCTGCGTGGCGCCGCTGCCGTCGCCGATCTTCGCCAGGACGGCGCCCACCTCGACGGTGTCGTCCTCCTGGAACAGGATCTCCTCCACGACGCCGGTCACGGGCGAGGGGATCTCCGTGTCGACCTTGTCGGTCGAGACCTCGAGCAGGGCCTCATCCGCCTGCACGGTATCGCCCACCTGCTTCAGCCAGCGGGTGATGGTGCCCTCGGTGACGCTCTCGCCGAGCGCGGGGAGGACTACGGAAGTGCTCATGTCGAAGTCTCCTTCGTAAATGTCGATGACATGCCTAGCTTAGTGATCCGTCAGCGACGTGCGGCACCCGCACGGCCGCCTCCGGCGGAATGGGCGTGCGGTGTGCACACCCGGATGTTCAGAGTGAGTGGAGCGGCTTGCCCGCCAGCGCGAGGAATGCCTCGCCGAGCGCCTCGCTCTGCGTCGGGTGCGCGTGGATGAGCGGGGCGATGTCCTCCGGGTGCGCGTCCCAGGCCACCGCGAGCTGCCCCTCGGTGATGAGCTCGCCCACGCGATCGCCCACGAGATGCACGCCGACGACCGGGCCGTCGACCTTCCGGATGACCTTCACGAGCCCGCGCGTGCCGAGGATCTCGCTGCGCGCATTCCCCGCCAGGTCGAACTCGACGCTCTTGATGCCCTCGGCGCCGTAGAGCTCCTCCGCCGCGGCCTGGGTGATCCCCACCGAGGCGAGCTCGGGGCTCGAGTACGTCACGCGCGGGATCAGGCGCTCGTCGATGGGCGCGGGCGCGAGCTGCGCGATCTGCTCGGCCACGAAGATGCCCTGCTGGAAGCCGCGGTGGGCCAGCTGCAGCCCCGGCGTGATGTCGCCGACGGCCCACACGCCCGGCACGTTCGTGCGCAGCGACTCGTCGACCACGACGAAGCCGCGCTCCAGCGCGACGCCGGCATGCTCGAGCCCCAGGCCCGAGGTCGCCGGGCCGCGGCCGACGGCCACGAGCAGCGTGTCGCCCTCGAGCGTGTCGCCGCCCTCGAGCGTGACCCGCACGCCGTCGGCCGATTCGACCGCCGAGGCGACACGCGCGCCCAGCTTCGAGACGATGCCTCGGCGCCGGAAGGCGCGCTCCAGCGAGGCGCTGAGCGTGGCGTCCTCGTTCGGCACGAGCCGGTCCAGGCCCTCGACGATCGTGACCTCCGCGCCCAGCGAGCGCCACGCGCTCGCGAACTCGACGCCGATCACGCCGCCGCCGAGCACGATCACGCGCTCGGGGATGCGCTCGAGCGTGAGGGCGGCGTCGCTCGTGATGATGCGCTCGCCCAGCTCGATGCCGGGGATCGTCCGGCTGAACGAGCCGGTCGCGAGCACGATGTCGGTGCCGCGGTACAGGTCGTCGCCCACGCGCACCGCGCGGTCGGAGGTGAGCGAGCCCGACCCGGCGACGACGGTGATGCCGCGGCGGGCGATCAGCCCCTCGAGGCCCTTCGTCTTCCTGTCGACGATCGATCGGCGGTGGGCGATCATCGCGATCGGGTCGAAGCCCCCCAGCGTCGCCTGGACGCCGGAGGTCGAGGCCGAACGGACGGTGTCGGCCACCTCGGCCGCGTGCAGCAGCGCCTTGGTGGGGATGCAGCCGCGGTGCAGGCACGTGCCGCCGAGGCGATCGCGCTCCACGAGGGCGACCGACTTGCCGAGCTCGGCGGCGCGCAGGGCCGCGGCATAGCCGCCGCTGCCGCCGCCGAGGACGACGAGGTCGAAGGTGTGCTCGGTCATCGGGATCGGCCCGTCAGACCAGCTCGCCGCCGGCGGCGACGAAGTCGATGAGCGTGCGGACCGACGCGCCGGTCGGGCCCTTGTCGGTGTAGCCGTAGGCGCCGCCGGCCGACATGGCCGAGCCGGCGATGTCGAGGTGGACCCATGGGATCCGCGGCGCGTCCTCGCCGTCGCCCGTGCGGCCGACGAAGCGCTGCAGGAAGCGGCCCGCGAACAGGGTGCCCGCCTCGCGGTTGCCGACGTTGGCGTTCTGCATGTCGGCGACGCGCGACTCCAGCGCCTCGTCGAGGTAGTCGGGCAGCGGCAGCGCCCAGACGAGCTCGCCGGTGCGGTCCGAGGCGCGCAGGAACGCGTCGACCGCCTCCTGATCGCCCATCACGCCGGTGTAGCGGGTGCCGAGGCCGATGATGATCGCGCCCGTCAGCGTCGCGACGTCGACGATCACGTCGGGGTTCTCGCGGCTGGCGGCGACGAGGCCGTCGGCCATCACGAGTCGGCCCTCGGCGTCGGTGTTGGTGACCTCGACGGTCTGCCCGTCGAGCATGCGCAGCACATCGCCGGGGCGGGTCGCGCGGCCCGAGGGCATGTTGTCGGCGATGCACATCCACGCCGTCACGCGCACCGGCAGCTCGCGCTGCGCGGCCGCTCGAACGGTGGCGAGCACCTCGGCGGCACCCGTCATGTCCTCCTGCATGCCGACCATCGACGCGGCGGGCTTGAGCGAGAGGCCGCCCGTGTCGAACGTGATGCCCTTGCCGACGAGCGCCACGTGACGCTCGGCGCCCTCCGGCGCCCACTCGAGGCGCACGAGGCGCGGCGGGCGATCCGAGCCCTTGCCCACGCCGAGGATGCCGCCGAAGCCGCCCTCCTCGAGCGCGGCCTCGTCGTACACGGTCACGTTGATGTCCAGGCCGTCGACCGCGTCGATCGCCTGCTGGGCGAGCTGCTCCGGGCTCTGCCACTCGGCCGGCGTGGAGACGAGGTCCTTCACGAGCGCCACCGCCTCGGCGCCCGCGCGGACGGCCACGAGGTCGGCGTCGGTGGCGCCCTCGGGAGCGTGGATGATCACGCGCGTCGCGCGGCGCTTCTTGGCGGCCTTGTCGGCGGGCTCGGTCTTGTAGCCGTCGAAGCGGTACGCGCCCAGCAGCGCGCCCTCCGCGCCGGCGAGCCACGCGTCCTCGATCGCGGCGTCCACCGAGACGGCGATCGTGTCGAAGCCGGTGAGCTGGCGGGCGCCGGCGCCGACGGCCTGGCGGATGACCTCGAGGTCGTCGGCGGTGCCGAGGCCGACGACGGCGAGGGGCTTGGTCGTCACCTCGGGGGCGTACACGCGGGCGTAGGACTTCGCGGCACCCGTGAACCCGACCGCCTCCAGCGCGGCCTGCAGGCCGGGGTAGGCGTCGAGCGATGCCTCCTCGAGCCGGGGCAGGGCCAGGACGAGCGCGTCGGCATCGTCGGCGGGGAAGGGTCGGGTCGAGAGCTCGATGGAGGGGTGCGCCATGCGATCCATCCTAGGTTCGCGCGCAGACGCCGACGGCGGCCCACCCCGCCCGCGGTTCGCCTGTGGCGTAAGCCGCCCCGCACGGCCACAGACCGCGGCGCGGCTCGTAGCATGGAGGAATGCCCCCATTCGGCCCGCTGTACGAGAGAGTCGCGAACGCCCCGGTCGTGCCGGAGGGGCTGCCGCTCGTCGTGTTGATGACCGGGTTCACCGACGCCGGGGGAGCGGTCTCCGGGGTGATCGAGTTCGCCCGCGAGGAGCTCGACCCGCAGCTGATCGTCAAGTTCTCCAACGACGTGCTGCTCGACTACCGGGCGCGCCGCCCGATCGTCACGTTCGATCAGGACCACCTCATCGACTACCGGCCGCCGCGCCTGGAGCTCTCGCTCGTGCACGACGCGCTCGGGCAGCCGTTCCTGCTGCTGGCCGGCTACGAGCCCGACTTCGGGTGGGACGCGTTCGCCCGCGCGGTGCTCGAGCTGCGCGACGAGTTCGACATCGCGTCGGTCACCTGGGTCCACTCGATCGCGATGCCGGTGCCGCACACGCGCACGCTCGGCGTCACCGTGAGCGGCACGCGGGGCGACCTCATCGAGGCGCACTCCATCTGGCGCCCCCACACGCAGGTGCCGGCGACGGTCGGGCATCTCCTCGAGGTGCGCCTCACCGAGGCGGGCGCGTCGGTGACCGGCTTCGTGCTGCTCGTGCCGCACTACCTCGCGGACACCGACTACCCCGGGGCGACCGCGGCGGCCCTGGAGAAGCTCATGAGCTCGACGGGGCTCGTGTTCGCCCTCGACGACCTGCGCGAGGAGGACCGCGACTACCTCGACCGCGTCGAGGAGCAGATTGAGTCGAACGAGGAGCTGGCGCGCATGGTCCGCGGCCTCGAGGAGCGCTACGACGCCTACGCCGCCCGCCTCGCCAGCGGCGCGGCCCCCTCGGGCATGGGCACCTTCGACGAGGCCGCCCTGCCGAGCGCCGACGAGCTGGCCGCCGAGCTGGAGCGGTATCTCGCCTCGCGGCCCGCGGAGGACGACAAGGGCGCCTCGTCCTGAGCCCCTCGGCGGAATATTTCGCAAGGTCCGCGCGCTATAATGTACGAACGGACCCGTTGTCAGGCGGCGCGCAGCGCAGGACTTGACAAGGGTCTTACTAGTGCCCGAACACATCCGGGGGCGACGCGCACAGCGCCGTCGGTGAAAGGCGAAACGTGACCACTGCCACGAAGACCCCGCGCAAGAGCGCGACGAAGACCACGGCGAAGGCGAGCGACGAGACCGTCGAGGAGACGACCGAGGCCGCCGACGCCCCGAAGAAGGCGCCCGCCAAGCGCGCCACCAAGACCGCCGCCGCGAAGACCGCGGCGAAGGCTCCGGCCAAGAAGACCACGGCCAAGAAGAAGGCCGACGCCGACGATCCCGAGGACATCGAGCCCGACGAGGAGATCGTCGACGAGGCCCCGGTGACCGAGGCCATCGAGGTCGTCGCCGATGCCGAGGGCGAGACCGAGGAAGAGGAGGCCGCGCCGAAGCCGGCGACCGAGCCCCTGCCGACCGGCGCCATCGTCATCTCGCAGGCCGACGAGGAGGAGGTGCCGGTCTATTCGACGCAGATCACCGGCGCCACCGCCGACCCGGTCAAGGACTACCTCAAGCAGATCGGCAAGGTTCCGCTGCTGAACGCGGCGGAGGAGGTCGACCTCGCCATGCGCATCGAGGCCGGTCTGTTCGCCGAGGAGAAGCTGTCGAAGATGTCGGCGGCCGAGAAGTCGAGCCAGCTCGGCCTCGACCTGCAGTGGGTGGCCCGCGACGGCCAGCGCGCCAAGAGTCACCTGCTCGGCGCCAACCTGCGACTCGTCGTCTCGCTCGCCAAGCGCTACACGGGCCGCGGCATGCAGTTCCTGGACCTGATCCAGGAGGGCAACCTCGGTCTCATCCGCGCGGTCGAGAAGTTCGACTACACCAAGGGCTTCAAGTTCTCGACGTACGCGACCTGGTGGATCCGCCAGGCGATCACGCGCGCCATGGCCGACCAGGCTCGCACGATCCGCATCCCCGTGCACATGGTCGAGGTCATCAACAAGCTCGCCCGCGTGCAGCGCCAGATGCTGCAGGACCTGGGTCGCGAACCCACCCCCGAGGAGCTGTCGAAGGAACTCGACATGACCCCGGAGAAGGTCATCGAGGTGCAGAAGTACGGCCGCGAGCCGATCTCGCTGCACACCCCGCTCGGCGAGGACGGCGACAGCGAGTTCGGTGACCTGATCGAGGACACCGAGGCGGTCGTGCCGGCCGACGCGGTCGGCTTCACGATGCTGCAGCGTCAGCTCGAGAGCCTGCTCGACTCGCTCTCCGAGCGCGAGGCGGGCGTGATCCGCATGCGCTTCGGCCTCGGCGACGGCCAGCCCAAGACCCTCGACCAGATCGGCGACACGTTCGGCGTCACGCGCGAGCGCATCCGCCAGATCGAGTCGAAGACGATGGCGAAGCTGCGCCACCCGAGCCGCTCGCAGTCGCTGCGGGACTACCTCGAGTGAGCGCGGCGGCGAACGAGGGCAAGGCCCTCGAGGTCGTCGTCGACGGCACCACGTACCAGCGCATCCCGCTCAAGACCCGGGTCATCATGCCCGGCGACGAGCTGGATGAGGTCATCGCGTCGTACGCGGCGGATCACGTGCGGGATGGCGACATCCTCTTCGTGACCGAGAAGATCGTGGCGATCATGCAGGGCCGCTCGTACCAGATGAGCGAGATCCAGGCACGGCCGCTGGCGCGATTCCTCTCCAAGTACGTCACCAAGACGGCGTACGGCATCGGCCTCGGCATCCCCGAGACGATGGAGTTCGCCCTGCGCGAGGTCGGCACGCCCCGCATCCTCTTCGCCGCGGCCGTGTCGGCCGTGACGAAGCTGTTCGGGCGCCGCGGCGACTTCTACCGCATCGCCGGCGACAAGGCCCGCGCGATCGACGGCCCCACGCCCGGCACCATCCCGCCGTACAACACGGCCGTGGTGCTCGGTCCGGAGCGGCCGCGCGAGGTCGCGGCGCACGTGAGGTCGCTTCTCAAGGCCGACGCGCAGGTCGCCGTGGTCGACATCAACGACCTCGGTGGGAACATCCTCGGCTCCACGCTCGGACGCGACGGCGAGAAGCGCCTCGTGCGGATCCTCAAGGACAACCCGCTCGGGCAGGGCCACCAGTCCACACCGCTCGGCATCATCCGCGCACTCTGACCATCACGCGAAACCGGCCGGGTCCCTCGGGATCCGGCCGGTTTCGTCGTGTGCGGGTCAGAACCCCATGGCGGCGCGGTAGCGCGGCTTGTTGCCCGTGCGCACGCCCGAGACGCTGGGCTTGTTCTCGTACACGCCCACGCCCCAATTGCCCTCGACGAGGTCGACGCCGTCGTTGGTGACGACCACGTCCCAGCCGGCGTACTGCACCTCGGGCACGACCCGCGCCGCGCGATCGATCAGCGCGACCGCCTCGTCGAAGCGCGGCAGCTGGAAGTCCGCGATGCGCAGGCCCGAGTCGGGGTGGGTCTCGTGAACGTGCCCGTGCGAGTCGTAGCCGGCGCTCAGCGCGTGCCCGGTCTCGGGGTCGAGCATCGTGTAGAAGCCGCCGTACGACATCTGGTCGCTCACCGCGCCGCGGCCGAACTTCTGGGCCACGGCGATGATGTGCACGTCGGTGCCGTCGAAGAACGCCACGATGCGCGTCGTGTTCACCGTGCCGGGGCAGTAGGCGGCGATGTCGTCGTGCTGGCGGATGACCTCCTCGAGGAGGATCTCGTCGCTCTCGAGCAGCCGCTTGTGGAACCCGGCCCAGTCCTCGACATCGGCGGCGTGATAGCGGCGCACGCCGAGCCCCATGTGGCTCACGGGAACCTTCGCGATCACCGTGCCGTGCCGCTCGACGAACGCCCGCACCTCCTCGGCGTTGTCGTCGGTGACGACCATCCACTCGCGACGCAGGTGATCGGCGAAGCGCTTGTTGAAGGCGATCTTGTCCTCGAAGATCGCACGGCCCTCCGGCTTCGAGAAGCGCGCCGCGAGCTGCATCGACACGGGGTGGGTCATGAACGTCGCGCGCTCCTGCTTGGTGAGCATCGCGAAGTCGTAGTCGACGTAGTCCTGGAAGGCGACGTCGTGCTTCGCCGCCGACCACAGCATGTCGACGACGACCGCCGGGACCGCCTTGCCGTGCTGGTCGTGGGCCTCCTTCGCTCGCTCGATCACCGAGCCGATGTCGATGCGGCGGGCGCGCCCCACGAGGTAGCGCAGCTTGGGTCCGAGAGCGAGGGGCATTGATCCTCCGGGTCGGTGGCGGGAGCGCCCAGCGAGCTCGGAGCGAGCGGATGTGGGCGGCACCTAGTCTAAATCGGGTGACCTCCAAGGACCCGGGCAACGAGCCCTCGCTCACCGGCCGCGTGCTGCAGATCAAGCCGCTGCGCGCCGGCGAGGGCGTCTCGTACGGCTACCGCTTCCGCGCCCCGGCCGACACGCGTGTGGCGCTCGTGCAGGGCGGCTACGCCCAGGGCGTCGTGCGCGCCCTCGGCGGCCAGGCGACCGTCTGGATCCGGGGAGCGGAGTTCCCGATCGTCGGGCGCGTGGCCATGGACGTGTGCGTCATCGACATCGGCACGGCCGACATCGTGCCCGGCGATCACGCGGTGTTCCTCGGCCCCGAGCACCCGGACGCGCTCGCGCACTGGGCGCGCGTGACGGGCATGACCGAGCTCGAGCTCGCGGCGGGCGTCGGCGCGCGCCCGGCGGGCCATCGGCCCGACGCCGAGCTGCGCGTCGACATCGGCCGACTGCGGCACAACATCCGCACCCTGCGCGAGCGGATGGCGCCGGCCGAGCTGCTCGTCGTGCTCAAGGACGATGCGTACGGGCTCGGGGTCGACGCCGTGGTCACCGCGGCGTCGGCGGAGGGCGTGGCCTGGTTCGGCGCGATCGATCTGCCCAGCGTGCTGAGGGCGAAGGCGCTGCGCCCCGAGGCGCGCGTGTTCTGCTGGGCGACCGCGACCGACGAGGAGGTGGCTGTCGCGCTCGATGCCGGCCTGGAGCTCGGGATCGGCGATGCCGACTCCCTCGAGCGCGTCGCGCGTGTGGCCGGCGACCGCGGCGAGCGCGCCGTGGTGCACCTCAAGATCGACACGGGCCTGCACCGCAACGGCATCCGGCCCGAGGCCTGGCCCGGCGCCGTCGCGCGCGCGGTCGAGCTCGAGGCGGCGGGCCGCATCCGGGTCGCCGGCATCTGGAGCCACATCGCCGAGGCCAGCGACGCCGAGGACGACGCCTCGCGCGCGGTCTTCGACGCGGCCGTCGAGGCGGCGCGGCAGGCGGGTCTGCGCCCCGAGGTGCGCCACCTCGCCGCGAGCGCCGCGTCGTGGCATCGGGCCGAGTTCCGCTACGACCTCGTGCGCATCGGCGCGTTCTGCTACGGCGTGCGCTCCGCCGGCGCGCCCGAGATCGAGGGCATCGCGCCCGTGGCCACCCTCGTGGCGCGGGTCACGGCGGTGCGCGACGGGCTCGTTGCCATCGGGATCGGATCGGTCGACGGGCTGCCCTCGACGCTCGGCGGGCGGATCTCGGTCGTCACGCCGGGTGGGCCCCAAAGCCTGCGCATCGAGCCGACGATGTCGTGGGTCGGCGGCTGGGACGGCGCCGCGGTGGGCGACGAGGTCGAGATCTTCGGCGCCCCCTCAGTCGGCGTCCCGAGCGCCACCGACCTGGCCGAGGCGATCGACACGGTGGGCGAGGAGATCCTGCTGCGGATCTCGCCGCTCGTGCCGCGCGTGTACGTCTGAGCCGGAAACGAGAAGACGCCCACCCGGATCATCCGGATGGGCGTCTTCGAAGTCCTGGGATCAGGCCTGAAGCCGCTCGGTCTCGTCGTGCCAGCTGGTGGCGACGGCGCGCAGCTTCTCCTCGTACTTGCGGCCGTGGTGGGCGCAGAAGAGCAGCTCGCTGCCGTTGACCTCGGCGGCGATGTAGGCCTGGGCGCCACACGAGTCGCAGCGGTCGGCCGTCGTCAGGCGGTGGAGGACAGGGGCTTCAGCGGTTGCGGTGGTCATGTGAATCTGCCTCCTCGAATCGTGTGCACCGAAGGTTCCGATGCCTCACATATAACCACGCGACTCTGGGGATCCATCCCGAACCGCGGCATGTTTCGCTCAGCGCGAAGCAGCGGGCGAAGACGGCGTGACGACTGCGTGACGCGGGGAGTGTCTGCGGGGCCGCACAGCCGGCCGCGGATAGCATCGAAGATTGTGACAGCCGAGTACTCAGCCCACCATCTGCAGGTCCTGGAAGGGCTGGAGGCCGTCCGCAAGCGGCCGGGCATGTACATCGGCTCGAACGGCTCCCCGGGACTCATGCACTGCCTGTGGGAGATCATCGACAACTCCGTCGACGAGGCCGTGGCCGGCAACGGCTCGCGCATCGACGTGATCCTCCACGCCGACGGCAGCGTCGAGGTGCGCGATCGCGGCCGCGGCGTGCCCGTCGATGTCGAGCCCCGCACCGGACTGACGGGCGTCGAAGTCGTCTACACCAAGCTTCACGCGGGCGGAAAGTTCGGCGGCGGCTCGTACGCCGCCTCGGGCGGCCTGCACGGCGTGGGCGCGTCGGTGGTCAACGCGCTCAGCGAGCGCCTCGACGTCGAGGTGGACCGCAACGGCAAGACCTACGCGATGTCGTTCCATCGCGGCGAGCCCGGTGTGTTCGACGACAAGGGCGGCAAGCGCCCGGACGCGCCGTTCCGCCCGTTCGAGCAGTCCAGCGAGCTGAAGATCGTCGGCAAGGTCGCCAAGGGCGTCACCGGCACGCGGGTGCGGTACTGGGCCGATCGCCAGATCTTCACGAAGGACGCGGCATTCCAGCTCGACGACCTCATGACCCGCGCCCGGCAGACGGCGTTCCTCGTGCCCGGCCTCGAGATCGCCATCCGCGACGAGCGGGGCGAGGAGCCCGTCGACACGTCCTTCAAGTTCGACGGTGGCATCTCTGAGTTCGTGGAGTACCTCGCCACCGACGCCCCCGTGACCGACACGTGGCGCCTGGAGGGATCGGGCACCTTCACCGAGACCGTCCCGATGCTGCAGGCAGACGGCTCGATGCGCTCCACCGAGGTCGAGCGCGAGTGCCGCGTCGACATCGCCCTGCGCTGGGGAACCGGATACGACACGATCGTCCGCTCGTTCGTGAACATCATCTCCACGCCCAAGGGCGGCACGCACCAGCAGGGCTTCGAGCAGGAGCTGCTCAAGCAGCTGCGCGATCAGGTCGCCGCCAACGCCCGGCGCCTCAAGGTGGGAGCGAGCGAGAAGGTCGAGAAAGACGACGTTCTCGCCGGCCTCACCGCGGTGCTCACCGTGGAGCTGCCCGAGCCGCAGTTCGAGGGGCAGACCAAGGAGGTCCTCGGCACGCCCGCGGCGCGATCGATCGTGGCCAAGGTCGTGCGCGAGGCGCTCAAGGAGCGCTTCACGAGCAGCAAGCGCGACGACAAGAACCAGGTCTCGATGCTCCTGGACAAGGTCGTCTCGGAGATGAAGGCCCGCATCTCGGCGCGCACCCACAAGGAGACGCAGCGCCGCAAGAACGCCCTCGAGTCGTCGACCCTGCCCACCAAGCTCGTCGACTGCCGCACCAAGGACGTCGAGAACTCCGAGCTGTTCATCGTCGAGGGCGACTCGGCCCTCGGCACGGCCAAGCTCGCGCGCGACAGCGAGTTCCAGGCGCTGCTGCCGATCCGCGGCAAGATCCTCAACGTGCAGAAGGCGTCGATCAGCGACATGCTCTCGAACGCCGAGTGCGCGTCGATCATCCAGGTCGTCGGCGCCGGCTCCGGCCGCTCCTTCGACATCGACGCCGCCCGCTACGGCAAGGTGATCATGATGAGCGACGCAGACGTCGACGGCGCGCACATCCGCACCCTGCTGCTGACGCTCTTCTACCGCTACATGCGCCCGCTCATCGAGCACGGGCGCGTGTTCGCGGCCGTGCCGCCGCTGCACCGCGTGATCGTCATGAATCCCGGCTCGAAGCCGAACGAGACGATCTATACCTACAGCGAGCGCGAGCTGCACGCGCTGCTGGCCAAGCTGCGCAAGGCCGGCAAGCGCTGGCAGGAGCCCATCCAGCGCTACAAGGGCCTGGGCGAGATGGACGCCGATCAGCTCGCCGAGACCACCATGATGCGCGACGGGCGGCTCCTGCGCCGCGTGCGCCTCGAGGACGCCGAGGCCGCCGGCCGGGTGTTCGAGATGCTCATGGGCAACGAGGTCGCCCCGCGTCGCGAGTTCATCATCGACTCGGCCGATCGCCTCGACCGCGAGGCCATCGACGCTTGACGCGCGGCGGATCAATGCCGCGCAGCGGCGTTGATCCGCCGCGGGTCAACATTGAGCGCAGCGCCCGCAGGGCGCGAAATGCGGGCAAGGGCAGGGGGTGGATTCCCGCGCGCGGTCGGCGTACGGTCGCCGTGTGCGGTCGACGAGGATCGCGCGGGAGGAGACGCCATGTCCATGACTCAGACGCGCGCGCTGTGGGTGGCCTACGGGCAGGCCGGCGCGGTCGGATCCATCCGCCGAGACGAGGAGGGCTTCGCCGTCACGATGGCCGGCGGGTCCGAGCCGATCGGCAGCTATCCCACGCTCGACATCGCCAAGGGCGCCCTGTGCTCGCACCTCAAGCCGGGCACGCCCCGGCCGGAGTTCCGGCGCCACTGAGCGTGTCGGGTCGCGAGATCCTCCGCCCAGTCAGCCTGCGGCCCCCTCGAGCGCCTCGCCGATGATCCGCGCGGCGTCGTCGAACGCGGCAGGGCTCGCGCCCGAATAGTTCAGGCGCAGGTAGCACCCCGGGGGCTCGGCGGGGAACCACTCGCCACCGGGCGCGATCAGCACGCCCCGTTCCTCGCAGGTGCGGGCGAGGCGCGGAAGGTCCGTGTCGTCGGGTAGCCGGAGCCACAGGTTGAGGCCACCCGGGGGTATGGCCTCCAGGTGTGCGCCGGGGAGGTGCCGCTGCACCGCGTCGACCATGAGGTCGCGGCGTGACCGCAGCCGTGGCCGCAGGCCGCGCAGGTGCGACGACCACCCCGGCTGCGTCACGACGTCGAGCGCGGCGGCCTGCAGCACCCCGCTGACGTACATGGCGTGCGCCTGGACGTCGGCGAGGATGCGGTCGCGCGCCGGGCCGCGAGCGATGATCGCGGCCACCCGGATCGCGGGGGAGAGGCTCTTGGTCAGCGATCGCAGGTGGATGACGTGCCCGGCATCGTCGCGGCCCGCGACCGGTGCGGGATCGGTGGTGATCCCGAAGTCTCGCGCCCAGTCGTCCTCGATCAGGAAGGCGCCGTGCCGGCGGACGATGTCGAGCATGCCGGTGACCACGCCGGGTGACCACTGTGCGCCCGTGGGATTGGCGTAGGTCGGCTGGGCATAGAACGCTCGGGCGCTCGACTGCGCGAAGGCGCGCTCGACCTCCTCGGGATCCGGGCCGTTCGGACCCGACGGCACGGGAATCAGCTCGACGCCGACCTGGGCGGCGGCGAGCAGCGCGCCCCAGTAGGTGGGCGATTCGATCACCAGCGGGCGGCCCGCGCCGACGAGCGCGCGGAAGAGCGTGCTCAGGGCGGACTGGCTTCCCGGAACCACCACGACGTCGCGGGCGGCCGGGGCCGTGAGCCCGGCCGAGGTCGCCGCGGCGAGCTCGGAGGCGAACCACTCCTGCAGGGCGGGCAGGCCGGCCGACGGCGCGCGATCGACGGCGGTCTCGCCGCGGGAGGCGCGCGCGAGGGCGGCGCGGACGAGCCGCTCGGGGAGGAGCTCGCGCTCCGGGTACCCGGAGTGCAGCGCGATCACGTCGTTCGGCACCGCACGCAGTCCGGCCGACGGAGCCTGCGCGAGGGGTCCCCGGGAGCCGAGCGCGCCGGTCTGCCAGCCGAAGTCACCGGGGCGCGCGGTGCGGAGCGCGCGGGTGAAGGTGCCCACTCCCGGCCGCGTCTCGACGATGCCCTGGGCAGCGAGCAGGCGCAGCGCCTTCTGCACCGTGACGGGGCTCGCCTCGTACCGAGCGACCAGTTCCCGGGTGGATGGCAGCCGGGCTCCCGGCGGTGCCGCGAGGCTCCAGGCGCGCAGTTCCGATGCAATGCGGTCGCTGCTACTGTCGAACATGAAGAGCAACAGTAGCGCTATCCATCAGTCGCCGCGACCGCTACAGCGTCCCTTTGCGGGGACCTGGTGGGGATTGCTCGGCGTCATCGCGTTCTCGTTCACGCTCCCGCTGACGCGCGTCGCCGTGGCGGGCGGGCTCTCGCCCCTCTTCGTGGGCGCCGGCCGCGCCGTGGTCGCGGCACTGCTGGCGGTCGTGGCGCTGCGGGCGACCCGTCAGCAGCTGCCGAGTGCGACGCAGGCGCTGCGGTTGGCGGTGGTGGCGGGCGGCGCGGTCGCCGGCTTCCCGTTGCTCACCTCCTATGCGCTCGAGCGTGTGCCCGCGACCCATGGAGCCGTGGTGATCGCCCTGCTTCCCGCCGTGACGGCGGTGGTCGCGGTGCTGCGCACGGGCGAGCGGCCGGGTCGTCGGTTCTGGATCGCGGCTGCGGCCGGCGCGATCGCCGCCCTCGCGTTCGCCGGGCTTCAGGGCGGCGTCGCGGGGTTCGGGAGCGCGGACCTGCTGCTGTTCGCCGCCGTGGCGGTGTGCGCGATCGCCTATGCGGAGGGAGGCCTGCTGGCACGAGAGCTCGGCTCGTGGCAGACGATCGCGTGGGCCCTCGTGCTCGCCTCACCCGTCATGCTTCTGCTCAGCGGCGTCGCGATCGCGGCGCCGCCGCCCGTCGCACCGCTCACGGCCTGGGCCGCCTTCGCCTACCTCGGCGTCGTCAGCATGTTCCTCGGCTTCGTCGCCTGGTACCGGGGGCTGTCGATCGGCCCGATGGCGCAGGTGAGCCAGGTGCAGCTCGCGCAGCCCGTGATGACGATCTGCTGGTCGGCTGTGATCCTCGGCGAGCCGATCACCATCGCGACGATCGCAGGCGGCGCGGCCGTGATCGCCTGCGCCTTGATCGCCGTGCGGGCGCGGACCGGTGCGGCCACGGGCTCGGGGCGCGGACCGCGTGTCACGAATCCGCGGACGATGACGACAGACGCGGATCGATCTGCTCGAGGGATCCGCTGATCGCGACATCCCCGCGAAATTCGTCCCGCCCCCGGGCGCGGCGTCAGACGAGCGTGCGGCCGATCGAGCCGATGACGGCCTCGAGGGGCTGGCCCGAGGCATCGCGGCGCGCGAGAGTCTGCGGCAGCTTGCGCACCGCGCCCTGGGCGTCGACGGCGAGCGCCGGGTCGGGTCCGACCCAGGCGAGCGTGAGGCGGTCCTCGCCCTTGAGCAGACTGTGGGCGCGGACGCCGCCGGTGGCGCGGCCCTTGGCGGGGAACTCCGAGAAGTCCGTGATCTTCGCGCGCCCCGGGTCGGTCCCCGCGAGGATCGCGTCGGAGCCCGACACCGTCACCACGACGGTGTCATCGCCCGTGGCCGCGCCGAAGAACAGCACCTCGCTGCCGGCGCCCAGCTTGATGCCGGCCATGCCGCCCGCAGGCGCGCCCTGGGGTCGCACGGACGACGCCGCGAACCGCAGCAGCTGCGCATCCTTGGTGACGAAGACGAGCTCGGCGTCACCGGGGGCGACGGCCGCTCCGACGACCGCGTCGCCGGGCTTGAGGCCGATCACCTCGAGCTCGGGCTTGGCGGCCAGGCCCGAGGGCACGATCCGCTTGACGACGCCCTGCGCGGTGCCGAGCGCGACGGGCACGTCGGAGTCGAGGGCGATGATCGTGACGATCCGCTCCGATTTGTCGAGCAGCCCGATGTAGTCGCGCAGCTTGACGCCGGCGCCCAGCTGCACGGAGCTGGCCGGCACGGACGGCAGATCGATGGGGGAGAAGCGCATGATGCGGCCGCGCGAGGTGATCGCCCCGAGCTCGCCGCGGATCGTGCCCTGGGCGGTGGCGAGGATCGCGTCGTGCTTGCTGCGGCGCGACGGCGCGGCCAGCTCCTGGCCCTCCGTGAGGTCGACGCGCACGGCGCGGCCCGTCGTGGACAGCGCCACGAGCGTGGGGCCGTCGGCGATCTGCAGATCGGTGCCCGCCGAGGCCTTGGCCGATCGCGGCGCGGCCGGCCGGGCGTTCATGAGCATCGTGCGGCGCGGCGTGCCCAGCTTCTCGGCCGTGGCCTCGAGCTCGGTGGCCACCTGCCGGCGCAGCAGCGCGTCGGAGCCGAGCAGCTCCTCGAGGTACGCGATCTCGGCGAGCAGCTCGTCGCGCTCCTTCTCGAGCTCGATGCGCGAGAACTTGGTCAGGCGGCGCAGGCGCAGCTCGAGGATGTACTCGGCCTGCACCTCGTCGAGGTCGAACACCTGGCACAGGCGCGTGCGCGCCTCCTCGGCCGTCTCGCTGGAGCGGATGACCTGGATGACCTCGTCGATGTCGAGGATCGCGATGAGCAGACCCTGCACGAGGTGCAGGCGCTCCTGCCGGCGCGCCAGGCGGTACCGGCTGCGCCGGGTGACCACCTGGAGGCGGTGATCGATGTAGACGCGCAGCAGCTCCTTGAGGCCGAGCGTGCGCGGCTGGCCGTCGACGAGGGCGACATTGTTGAAGTTGAAGGAGTCCTCCATGGGCGTGAGCCGGAAGAGGAGCTCGAGCACGGCGGCCGGGTCGAAGCCGGTCTTGACCGTGATGATCAGCCGCAGGCCGTTGTTGCGATCGGTGAGGTCCTGCACCTCGGCGACGCCCTGCAGCTTCTTGGACTGCACCGCGTCCTTCATCTTCTCGATGACGCGCTCGGGGCCGACCATGTAGGGCAGCTCGGTGACGACGATGCCGGTGCGGCGGGGACCGATCTGCTCGATCGACGTCTTCGCGCGCACCTTGATGGCGCCGCGGCCGGTCTCGTACGCGTCCTTCACGCCGTCGAGGCCCATCACGATGCCCCCGGACGGGAAGTCGGGGCCCGGAACGAACTCCATGAGCTCGTCGGTGGTGGCCTCGGGATTCTCGAGCAGGTGGATCGCCGCGTTCACGACCTCGATGAGGTTGTGCGGGGCCATGTTGGTGGCCATGCCGACCGCGATGCCGCTGGCGCCGTTGACGAGCAGGTTCGGGTAGGCGGCGGGCAGCACGTCGGGCTGCTGGAACTGGCCGTCGTAATTGGGGACGAAGTCGACGACGTCCTCGTCGAGGTCCTCGGTCAGCGCGAGCGCGGGCGAGGCCAGGCGGGCCTCGGTGTAGCGCGCGGCGGCGGGGCCGTCGTCGAGCGATCCGAAGTTGCCGTGCCCGTCGACGAGCGGCACGCGCAGCGCGAAGTCCTGCGCGAGGCGGACGAGGGCGTCGTAGATCGCGCTGTCGCCGTGAGGGTGCAGCTTTCCCATCACCTCGCCGACGACGCGGGCGCTCTTGACGTGGCCGCGGTCGGGGCGCAGCCCCATCTCGGCCATCTGGTAGAGGATGCGGCGCTGCACGGGCTTGAGGCCGTCGCGGGCATCGGGCAGGGCGCGAGAGTAGATGACGGAGTATGCGTACTCAAGGTACGAGCCCTGCATCTCGGCCTCGAGGTCGATGTCCTCGATGCGCTCCTCGACCGGCTCGGCGGCGGGTGCCTGCTTGCGCGCCATTCAGCCCTCTCTTCGTGCCTGGGTGCCGCACGGGTCAGCGGCCCGGGCGTCTCGGTTCGGGAATCGTCAGCGCGGTGATCGCGATCGGGTGCTGTGCGAGACTGGCCCGGATGTCATCGATCGTACCCGCGGGGCCCGCCACGGCCCGGATCCTGACCGGGGTGGCGGCCGACCTGATCGGCGCGCTCACGGGGCGACCGGAGGGCCTGCCGCCGGCACGGTCCGCGGTGCTCGTGGTGATCGACGGGCTCGGCGCGATCCCGCTGCGGGCCCACCGGGGGCATGCCCGCTTCCTCGCGGCGGCGATGGGCAAGCGCGACGTCGCCCGCACGGTCTTCCCCTCGACCACCGCGTCGGCGCTCAGCTCGCTGCTCGCGGGCGTCGCGCCGGGGGAGCACGGCCTCGTGGGGTACCGCGTGCTCGACCCGGATCGCGGAGTGCTCGCGAGCCAGCTCGACGGATACGAGCGCGACGGTCTCGATCCGATCGCGTGGCAGCGCTCGTCGACGATGTTCGAGCGGGCGCGCGAGGCGGGGCTGCACCCCTACGCCGTGAGCCTGGAGCGCTACGCCACGACCGGTCTGACCCGCGCGATCATGCGCGGGGCGGAGTTCGTCGGCGAGAAGGACCCGGCCCAGCGCCTGCGGGTCTCGATTGCGCTCGCGGAGCAGCACCCGGGCGCGCTCGTGTACTGCTACCTGCCGGAGCTCGATCAGGCCGGCCATAAGCACGGCATCGCGTCGCCGGCGTGGGTGGAGACGCTCGAGCGCCTCGATGCCGCGCTCCGTGCGGCGGAGCGGCTGCCGAGCGGGGTGGGCATGATCGTCACCGCCGACCACGGCATGATCGACGTCCCGCCGCACCGCCACGTGCTGCTGCGCGACGGCGATCCGCGGCTGGAGGGAGTGGCGCACCTCGGCGGCGAGCCGCGCATGCTGCACGTCTATGCGGAGCCGGGCGTCGACGTCGACGCGCTCGCGGGCGTGTGGCGCGAGGCGTCGGCCGGCACGGCGGATGTCGCCACGCGCGAGGAGGCGATCGCGGCCGGCCTGTTCGGATCGCCGGTCGCCCCGCACGTGCGCGGCCGGATCGGCGACGTGCTCGTCGCCGCGCGCGGCCTGTGGGCCTTCTACGACGACCGCCTCGACGACAAGGCCTCGCAGCGCATGATCGGCCAGCACGGCTCGACGAGCCCCGAGGAGATGATCGTCCCCTTCATCCGCCTCGGCGCCTTCGCCGCCTGACCCCTGGGCTCTCGACTCGCTTCGCTCGCTCGACGAGCCCGGGTGGTCACGGCACAACAGCGCAGATCTGCGATTCCGCGCAGCCGATCCCCTCCCGGGTGCGCCACAACGCAGATCTGCGCCCTCACGGCCGAAACCCCGCACGGCTCGTCGACCGGAGGCGCGGAGCGCCGGAGCGGAGACCGGGCCCCTGGAGTCGGAGGCTCCACGCGTCGCGAATGCGACGTGTGGAGGGACGACAGGGCCGAGCGGAGCGCCGCAGCCGCGGAGTCGAGGCCAAAGCCTCAGCGACCGCTAGGTGTAGTTCCCCGTGAGGTTGTGAACGCGTGAGGCCGGGGTCTGGCCGCCGAGGGCGGTGTGGGGTCGGTGGTGATTGTAGTGATGCAACCAGGCCGGGAACGCGGCGACGCGGGCGGCTTCGTTGGGGTAGAAGCGGGCGTAGGCCCATTCCTCTTCGGCGGTGCGGTTGAGGCGCTCAACCTTCCCATTCGTCTGCGGCCGGTAGGGCCGGGTCCGCCGGTGCTTCACGCCGTCGCCGAGCGCGTCTCGGAAGGCATGTGAGCGGTAGCAGGCGCCGTTGTCCGTCATCACCGCGGTGACCGTGATCCCCGCATCCGCGAAGAACGCGCGGGCGCGGATCCAGAACGCTGCAGCCGTCTCCTTGCGCTCGTCATCGAGGATCTCGGAATACGCCAACCGGGAGTGGTCGTCGATCGCGTTGTGGACAAACGCGTAGCCGACACCGCGCTGTCGGTCCCGGTTGCCTGCTGTCCGGCCGAGGGCGCGGTGCCCGCCGCCTTCGGGGATGCGCCCCTGCTTCTTGATGTCGACATGGACCAGCTCGCCCGGCCGCGACGCCTCGTAACGGATCGGTTTGGGCTTGCGGACCGGCAGTCCGGTGAACCGGTCCAGGTGCTTGAGCAACGGCATCCCGTAGCGGGCCAGGACCCGCCCGACCGTCGAGCGAGCCAGGCGCAGGTGATACGCGATCCGGTGAGGCCCCCAACGGCGGGTGAACCGCAACGCGATGATCCGCCGCTCCGTGCGCCGTGGCAACTGATGCGGCGACGACACCGGCCGTGACGACCTGTCGGTGAGCGGCTCGCCCGCGGCGTAGCGTTTGGCCCACTTCGACGCGGTCGCGGGCGAGCAGTTGAACCGTTCCGCTGCCCGCCGGATCGTCCAACCGGCATCGACGATCGCGGATGCGAGGCGACGACGCCCTTCCGGCGTCAAGGGCGCGTTAGCGTGAGTCACGAGGGCCTCCGTTGTGACGTAGTGAGTGTGGTAACCCACATCGTCCCGGAGGCCCTCGCCTCAGCTCACACGTTCACAACGTGTCGGGGAACTACAGCTAGGGACGCCAACGACGGATGCAGCGTCGTTCCTCACAAGGGATCAGCGCCCGGTATCCATCGGGTAACGCTCATGCCTTCTGGGGCCGCACCGTCGGTATTCTGGGCCCGCGCTGTCCGCGCCTACCCTAGGAACCCAAGGACACATGTCAGGCACACCTCCCGCAGGCTGGTATCCCGCTGCGCACGCGAACAATGAGCTCCGGTACTGGGACGGGCGCGAATGGCACGATCCTGCGCCGGGTGTGCCGCCGGTGTCACATTTCGTTGCGTATCCGCAGGGCCCCAGTGCCTCGGAGGGGGTCCCGACTCGCAAGAAGGGTCTCGCGTTGGCGGCGCTCATCGTCGCGATTGTCGGATTGCTGCTGTTTTGGATCCCGTGGCTGGGATTGATCGTCGCGATTGCCGGTGTCGTGCTGGGTGTGCTGGCGCTGATCAACAAGCAGTCGATCCCCCTGACCGCCACAGGCACATCGATCGGTGTGCTCGCGCTCGTCCTGGCTTTCTCGGTCACCAGCTATTTCGGCTCACTGGATCAGGAGCAGGCCGCTGCCGGGAGTGCAGACGAGTCCGAGGCAAGCAGTGATGCCGCAGCGATCGCAACGCCGGCTCCGACGCCGGAGTCCACGGAGAAGTCGGAATTCGAACCGACGCAGAGTGCTGAGCCGGAGCCATCGAAGCCGGCGGAGCCATCCCAGCAGCCCATGCCCGCGGAGCCGGAGCAGGCGACGGCCGCAGGCACGGTCGACGACCCGATGCCGCAGCCGTACGTCGCGACAGGTCTCCTCGGTGGGGAGAAGTACAGCCTCACGGCGAGGATCATCAACGCGAATGCCAACGCTGCCGTGATGGAGTGGAACATGTTCAACTCCGAAGCGCCGGCGGGATTCAAGTACGTCGTCGTCGAACTCACGATGACTGGGATCGACCCCGAAGGTGTCGAACCGTCGATCGCCGAGTGGGACATGGAGCTTGCCACGATCGAGGGCAATGGCTACCACAGCGAGTACGTCGTCTTCGGCGAGGGAATGCCGTCGATGTCGGACGGCCCCACGTTGTACCCGGGCTCGTCCTTCACCGGGTACACGGCCTACATCGTGCCAGAGCAGGCGAATGAGTTTCTGATGTACGACAACTACAACCACATCGCGTTCTAGCGACGAGACGCGGACGGTCGCCAAGCTGCGGGTGCTCTCGACTCGCTTCGCTCGCTCGAGCCGTCTCGGCTCCCTTCGGTCGCTCGACGAGCCCGGGTGGGCACGGCTCGTCGACCGGAGGCGCGGAGCGCCGGAGCGGAGACGGGCCGAGCGGAGCGGCGCAGCCGCGGAGTCGAGGCCTTGAGCGGAGCGGGGAGCCTCAGTCGTCGCTGCGGGCGCCGAAGACGATCTCGTCCCAGGACGGCATGGCGGCGCGGCCACGGCGGCGGGACTGCTCGGGCTCGGGGTCCGGCTCGGGCTCGGGGGCCTCGGTGATCACGGGCGGCTGCTCGTCCATCGCGTCGAACAGGGCGACCGGCGCGCCGTTGCGCGAGGGGTGACGGGCGACGCTCTCGTCGAGGTCGCTCATCGGGGCGGCCTCGCGCTGACCGCGGCGGCGGCGCAGGGCCTCGAGCAGATCGGCGGTCTCCGGCGACGTGGCCCGGTCCTCCGGCGCACGGCGGGTCGCGCCGTCGCGGGCCTCGGAGCTCGAGGTGCCGCGCAGCGCGCTCACCGTGGCGGCGGGCGCCTCGGCCGGGACTTCGGGCTCCGGCTCGGGCAGGCGGCGCGGGCCGAACGCGTCGGTGTCGAAGCGGGTGTCGTCCTTCGTAGGCACGTCGAGCGCGCGCAGACGGGGAATGAGGCCCTCGGGCAGCGGACCCTGCCGCGACAGCTGCGTGGCGTCGCCGTTCAGGGGCGCGAGCGCGCTGCGGCGGGGCTCGAACGACCAGCGGGCGTCGTGGTCGACCTCGTTCGCCGTGAACTCCAGCTTGATCACCCAGCCGGACTCGTCCTTCCAGCTGGTCCAGCGCTCGCCCGAGGCGTGCAGATCCGCGAGCTTGGCGCGGATGGCCACCCCGAACGTGGGGTTCGGGTCGCCGTCAAGCTCGCTGCCGATGAGCACGGGCACGGCGAGGGCCTGGTTGACGATGTGCTCGCGTTCGGCGATGACGGGACCCTCGAAGCGGCGGACGTCGTCCAGATCGGCGCCGAGCAGCTCGGCGACCTCCTCGGCCGACATGCCGGCCCGGATATGCATCTGGATCTCGCGCGGGCTCGCCGACGTGCGGCGGGCCGGGCGCGAGACGGCGCCCGCCTTGCGGATCTCCGAGCGCAGCACGTCGTCGACGGCGACCGTGAAGCGCTGGCCCGATTCGTTCGCGAGGACGATCGCACCGTCCTCCGATCCGATGACCGTGAGCTGATCCATGCTGTGCTCCTTCCGCGACCTGCGGTGCATCACATGGTTTCACGGCCCCGGCGGGAACCGGGGGAATACACCGGGCGTGCCGCGGGTTTCACCGGCAGCGATTCGCACGAGAAGGGCGCCACGCCAGGCGTTTGCTTATTCAGGAACTCTCGTGCAGACTATCGCCGCCCGCCGGACAAGCGGGCACGTCCCACAACGCACGAAAGAAGAGTGACGCCCTCCGATGGCAACCGACTACGACGCCCCTCGCAAGTCCGAAGACGACAGCAACGAGTCGATCGAGGCACTGAAGGCGGCGCGGAACAATCCCCAGCCCGGGTCGGCTGACAGCGAGGACTCCGACAACCCCGGCTTCGAGCTCGGCGGCGCCGACCTCTCGAACGTCGAGCTCGACGTGGTGGTCCTCCCGCCGCAGGAAGACGAGTTCACCTGCATGAACTGCTTCCTCGTGAAGCACCGCTCGCAGCTCGCCGAGGAAGGCCCCAACGGCCCGATCTGCAAGGACTGCGCAGCCTGATCGCTTCGGAACGCCCGGTGTCTCCCTGGAGGCACCGGGCGTTTCGCGTGCCGGGGGCGACGGATCAGGACGCGCGGCGCGCGTGGGCGATCGCCGCGGCGAGGCGGTCGGGCGTGCGCGTGGAGATCGTCCACGACGTGACGGGGTCGTCGCCGTCGGTGTTGGGCACCACCACGAGGCCGTCGATGCCGCCGCGGATGAGGTACCAGCCGTGCGGGTCGAGGTCCCGGCCGCGCGCGGTGCGCGCCTGCTCGCCGGTGAGGGGGATCGGCTCGCCGAGGTAGCTCGCATCGATGTGAGCCCGGCCCGCGCGCAGCGTGGTGCCGCGGACCTCGACGACGGGTGCGGAACCGACGAGAACGGCGATCACCGCGACCGCCACGACGACGCCGATCGCCAGCGACAGCGCGCGGTCGATCTGCACGAACACGAGCGCCGCCATCGGCGCGACGACGGCCGCCCCGCCGAGCAGCCACAGCGAGGGCGAGAGCCGCTCCCGATACGTGGCGATCGGGCGGCTGGGTGTGGATGTGTTCTGCATTACCCTCGTTGGGTGACCGAAACCGTGGACGTGCCCATTGTCGCACCCGTGATCCCGGCGTACGCCCACCCCGACGATGCGGGGGCCGATCTGGTCGCCGCCGAGGCCGTGCGCCTCGAGCCGGGGGAGCGCGCGCTTGTCGGTACCGGCGTGCGCATCGCGCTGCCGGCCGGTCACGCCGCCTTCGTGGTGCCCCGCAGCGGCCTGGCGGCCAAGCACGGCATCACCATCGTCAACGCGCCCGGCACGATCGACGCCGGATATCGGGGCGAGATCAAGGTCGCGCTGCTGAACACCGACGCCCGCGAGGCCTACGAGGTGGCGGTGGGCGATCGGATCGCGCAGCTCATCGTCATGCCCGTGCCGCAGGCGCGCTTCCTCCCCGTCGAGGAGCTGCCCGAGAGCGGCCGCGGCGAGGGTGGATTCGGCTCGACCGGCTACCAGTCGACAGGAGAGAGCAAGTGAGCGACGAGAACGAGGCCATCGAGGCCGAAGAGGTCGCATACGACCCCACCGCCAAGTCGGCCCCCGCAGACCGCGCGCAGAACGGACCCTTCGACGAGTCCGAGGCCAACCCGGTGCGCCCCTACATCGACCTGGGCGGCCTCAAGGTGCTCCCGCGCGAGGGCCTGAACCTGCGCCTCGAGGTCGAGGACAAGTCCAAGCGCATCGTGGCGATCGGCCTGGACTACGCGGGATCCACGCTCCAGGTGCAGCCGTTCGCCGCGCCGCGCACCACCGGCCTGTGGGGCGAGACGCGCGAGCAGATCCGCGAGCAGGTGCGTCAGCAGGGCGGCCGCGTCGAGGAGCGGGGCGGCCCCTTCGGCCCCGAGCTGCTCGCCGAGGTGCCCACCGCCGACGCGTCGGGCGGATCGTCGATGCGCCTGGCCCGCTTCGTCGGCGTCGACGGCCCCCGCTGGTTCCTGCGCGGCGTGATCGGCGGCGCGGCGGCGAGCGACCCGGCGGCGGCCGAGCAGGTCGAGGACCTGTTCCGCTCGCTGGTGGTCGTCCGCGGCGGCAACCCGATGCCCCCGCGCGATCTCATCCCGCTGAAGATGCCGCAGGCCCCGGGCACGGCGTGAGCGAGCCCGAGCCGCCGCGCGAGTCGGGCTCTCGCGACCTGACGCCGCCACCGGCGCCCTCCGAGCTGCTCGGCGAGGCGCTCGGCCAGGCGGCGCGCCGTGCGGGACTCGATCCGGCCGCCGAGGCCAGCACGGGGCGCGTGGTGTGGCATGCGATGGGCGGATTCCGCGGCGTGCTCGAGTCGGTGCTGCCCAGCCTCGCGTTCCTCGTCGTCTACACCTTCTGGCCGGAGCCGCTGTGGCTCTCGCTCGTCGCCTCCGTGGGCCTGGCCGCGGTGTTCACGATCCTGCGGTTCGCGCAGCGGTCGACGCCGGCCGCGGCGCTCGGGGGCCTGATCGCCGCCGCCGTGGCCGCCGCCCTCGCCCTGCTGACGGGGCAGGGGGAGCAGAACTTCCTGCCGGGCCTGATCACCAACGTCGTCTACGGCACGGCGATCCTCGTGTCGGCGCTGGTGGGGTGGTCGATCATCGGCCTCGCGGGCGGCTTCCTCATGGGCGAGGGCACCGCGTGGCGCGAGGATCGGCGCAAGCGCCGCGTGTACTTCTGGCTCGCGATCGCGTGGGCGGCGCTGTTCTACGCGCGCCTGGCCGTGCAGCTGCCGCTGTACTTCGCCGGCGACGTGCAGGTGCTCGGCGCCGCCAAGCTCATCATGGGGCTGCCGCTGTTCGCGCCGCTCGTCGCGGTCACCTGGCTCACCGTCCGCTCCCTCTACCCGCGCGGCGATTCGGCGGATCGTGCATAATGGATTTATCTTGATATCAAGATAAATTTCCCTTCCGACGCAGCCGCGCTGTTAGGTCCTCCTTGGTAGCCGTGAGGGCATGACAGGGGCAGGATGGGAGGGAATTTCCGCGGTCGATCCCGAAGGAGACGGAACCGGTGTCCACGGTGAACAGCTTCGGTGCGAAGAGCACCCTGACGGTCGGCAGCACCGACTACGAGATCTACCGCATCGATGCGGTCGAGGGTTACGAGTCGCTGCCGTTCAGCCTCAAGATCCTCCTGGAGAACCTGCTCCGCACCGAGGATGGCGCGAACATCACCAAGGAGCAGATCAGCGCGCTCGGCTCGTGGGATGCCGCGGCCGAGCCGAGCACCGAGATCCAGTTCACGCCGGCTCGCGTCGTGATGCAGGACTTCACGGGCGTGCCCTGCATCGTCGACCTCGCCACCATGCGCGAGGCGGTCACGGCGCTGGGCGGCGACGCCAACAAGATCAACCCGCTCTCGCCGGCCGAGATGGTCATCGACCACTCGGTCATCGCCGACCTGTTCGGCACCGAGAACGCGCTCGAGCGCAACGTCGAGATCGAGTACGAGCGCAACGGCGAGCGCTACCAGTTCCTCCGCTGGGGCCAGACGGCGTTCCAGGACTTCAAGGTCGTGCCCCCGGGCACGGGCATCGTCCACCAGGTCAACATCGAGCACCTGGCCAAGGTCGTCTACGACCGCGAGGTGAACGGCGTGCTGCGCGCCTACCCCGACACCTGCGTCGGCACCGACTCGCACACCACCATGGTCAACGGCCTGGGCGTGCTGGGCTGGGGCGTCGGCGGCATCGAGGCCGAGGCCGCCATGCTCGGCCAGCCGGTGTCGATGCTCATCCCGCGCGTGGTCGGCTTCAAGCTCACGGGCGACATCCCGGCGGGCGTCACCGCGACCGACGTGGTCCTCACGATCACCGACATGCTCCGCAAGCACGGCGTCGTCGGCAAGTTCGTGGAGTTCTACGGCGAGGGCGTCGCGTCGGTGCCGCTGGCCAACCGCGCCACGATCGGCAACATGAGCCCCGAGTTCGGCTCGACGGCCGCCATGTTCCCGATCGACGACGTCACGCTCGACTACCTGCGCCTGACCGGCCGCGACGAGCAGACCGTCGCGCTCGTCGAGGCGTACGCCAAGGAGCAGCACCTCTGGCACGACCCCTCGCGCGAGCTCGTCTTCAGCGAGTACATGGAGCTCGACCTCTCGACGGTCGTCCCCTCGATCGCCGGCCCGAAGCGCCCGCAGGACCGCATCCTGCTGTCGGAGGCCAAGTCGCAGTTCGAGAAGGACATCGTCAGCTACGCGTCGATCCCCGAGGACTCGGTCGAGGTCGAGGGCACGTTCCCCGCTTCCGACCCCGGCACGACCCCGGGCGTCGAGCGCGAGCACATGCCGTCCAACGGCGTCTCGCACCAGCACGACGAGGAGCACACGCACCAGCACGTCGAGTCGACGCTCGTCGCCAGCGGTGCCCCGCACATCGCCTCGAAGCCGGTGAAGGTCACCACGCCCGAGGGCGAGTCGTACCTGCTCGACAACGGCGCGGTCACGCTCGCCGCGATCACGTCGTGCACCAACACGTCGAACCCGTCGGTCATGATCGCCGCCGGCCTCCTCGCCCGCAAGGCGCGCGAGAAGGGCCTCAAGCGCAAGCCGTGGGTCAAGACGACGCTCGGCCCCGGCTCGAAGGTCGTCACCGACTACTACGAGAAGTCGGGCCTCGACAAGGACCTCGAGGGCCTCGGCTTCTACACGGTCGGCTACGGCTGCACCATCTGCATCGGCAACTCGGGCCCGCTGATCGACGAGGTCTCGGCCGCCATCAACGAGAACGACCTGGCCGTCACGGCCGTCCTCTCGGGCAACCGCAACTTCGAGGGCCGCATCAGCCCCGACGTGAAGATGAACTACCTCGCCTCGCCGCCGCTCGTCGTGGCGTACGCGCTGGCCGGCTCGATGAACTTCGACTTCGAGACCGACCCGCTGGGCACCGACGCGGACGGCAACGACGTGTTCCTCAAGGACGTCTGGCCGTCGCCGGACGAGGTGCAGGAGATCATCGACTCGTCGATCTCGCGCGACCAGTTCATCAAGCAGTACGCCACCGTCTTCGACGGCGACGAGCGCTGGAAGAACCTGCCCACGCCGAGCGGCCCCGTCTTCGAGTGGGACGAGAACTCGACCTACGTGCGCAAGGCGCCGTACTTCGACGGCATGACGATGGAGCTGACCCCGGTCACCGACATCACGGGCGCGCGCGTGCTGGCCACGCTGGGCGACTCGGTCACGACCGACCACATCAGCCCCGCGGGCTCGATCAAGGCCGGCACCCCGGCCGCGCAGTACCTGATGGAGCACGGCGTCGCCCAGCGCGACTTCAACTCCTACGGCTCGCGCCGCGGCAACCACGAGGTGATGATCCGCGGCACGTTCGCGAACATCCGCCTGAAGAACGCGCTGGTCAAGGCCGTCAACGACGGTCAGCAGATCGAGGGCGGCTTCACGCGCGACTTCACCCAGCCCGAGGGTCCGCAGGCCTACATCTACGACGCGTCGCAGAACTACCAGGCCCAGGACATCCCGCTCGTCATCTTCGGCGGCAAGGAGTACGGCTCGGGCTCGTCGCGCGACTGGGCGGCCAAGGGCACGCGCCTGCTGGGCGTGAAGGCGGTCATCACCGAGAGCTTCGAGCGCATCCACCGCTCGAACCTCATCGGCATGGGCGTCGTCCCGCTGCAGTTCCCGGCCGGCGAGAGCTGGGAGTCGCTCGGCCTCGACGGCACCGAGATCGTCTCGATCCATGGCCTCGAGCAGCTGAACGAGGGCATCACGCCCAAGACGGTGCGCGTCACGGCCGAGCCGAGCGAGCACTCGCCCGCCGGCAAGCAGACGATCGAGTTCGACGCGGTCGTCCGCATCGACACCCCCGGTGAGGCGGACTACTACCGCAACGGCGGCATCCTGCAGTACGTGCTGCGCAGCCTGGTCTGATCGCACACGCCGACACGGCCCCCTTCGCCCTCGGGCGGAGGGGGCCGTTCGCGGTTCCCGGGCGGCCGCCGGGGGTTTTCCAGAGTGCCGGGCGTAGGCTTTCGGCATGAGTCTTCTCGAGGGAATCAGTGGTCCGCGCGACCTCGACGCCCTGTCGACGGAGCAGCTGGAGCAGCTCGCCGCGGAGATCCGCGAGTTCCTCATCGCGAACGTCGCCCGCACGGGCGGCCACCTCGGACCCAACCTCGGCGTCGTCGAGCTGACGATCGCCCTGCACCGGGTGTTCGATTCACCCAACGACCCGATCATCTTCGACACGGGCCACCAGTCGTACGTGCACAAGCTGCTCACCGGCCGCCAGGACTTCGAGAACCTGCGCAGCCGCGGCGGCCTCGCGGGCTACCCGCAGCGCTCCGAGAGCCCGCACGACGTCGTCGAGTCGTCGCACGCGTCGAGCTCGCTCAGCTGGGCCGACGGCATCTCGCGCGCCTTCACGCGCACGGGCCGCTCGGACCGCCACGTCGTGGCCGTCGTGGGCGACGGCGCCCTCACGGGCGGCATGACGTGGGAGGCCCTCAACAACATCACCGACGACAACGATCGCAACCTCGTGATCGTCGTCAACGACAACGGCCGCTCCTACGCGCCCACGATCGGCGGCATGGCGCGCTACCTCAACCGCGTGCGCACGGGCGAGATGTACCGCGACCTCGAGTCGAAGTCGGGACGCCTGGCCGATCGGCTGCTGGGGCGCGTGGGCCGCGCGCTGTACCGCGGCGTGCGCGGCGGCACGCGCGGCTTCCTGTCGCGGCTGACCAACAACCGCGCGCTCTACTCGCAGCTCGACATCAAGTACCTCGGGCCGGTCGACGGCCACGACGTGAAGGCGATGGTCGAGACGCTCGAGCTGGCCAGGTCGTATGGCGCCCCCGTGATCGTGCACGCGATCACGGAGAAGGGCCGCGGCTACCAGCCCGCCCGCGACGACATCGCCGATCAGTTCCACGCCGTGGGGCGCATCGACCCGCAGACGGGCGAGCCCGTCTCGTCGTCGTCCGCGCTGTCGTGGACCGACGTCTTCGCCGAGGAGCTCGTGGCGGTCGGCGAGAGCCGCCCCGAGGTGATCGCGATGACGGCGGCCATGCTCCGCCCCACCGGCCTCGGGCCGTTCGCCGAGCGGTTCCCCGACCGCGTGTACGACGTCGGCATCGCCGAGCAGCACGCGGTGGCCTCGGCCGCCGGCCTGGCCTACGGTGGCCTGCACCCCGTGGTCGCGCTGTACTCGACGTTCCTCAACCGCGCCTTCGACCAGGTGCTCATGGATGTCGCCCTGCACCGCGCGGGCGTGACCTTCGTGCTGGACCGCGCCGGCGTCACCGGGCCGGACGGCCCCAGCCATCACGGCATGTGGGATCTGGCTCTGCTGCACATCGTTCCCACCATCCGGATCGCGGCCCCGCGCGACGCGGAGCGCCTGCGCGAGGAGCTGCGCGAGGCGGTGGCGATCGACGACGCCCCCACGGTGATCCGCTTCCCGAAGGGCGGGGTCGCCGACGCGATCCCCGCGATCGAGCGGCTGCGCGACGGCGTCGATGTGCTCGCGCGCGGGCGCACCGAGGACGTGCTCATCGTGGGCATCGGCCCGTTCGCCCAGCTGGGCCTCGACGTGGCGCGGCGCCTGGAGGCGCAGGGGATCGGTGCCACCGTGGTCGACCCGCGGTGGGTGGTGCCGGTGCCCGAGTCGATCGTCGAGCTCTCGGCGCGTCACCGACTCGTGATCACGCTGGAGGACGGCCTGCGCGTGGGTGGCATCGGCACGCGCGTGCGCCAGGTGCTGCGCGAGGCGGGGATCGACACGGCCGTGGACGAGCTCGGCCTGCCCGACGCGTTCCTCGACCACGCCTCGCGTGAGGAGATCCTCGAGGAC
This sequence comes from Microbacterium sediminis, assembly GCF_004564075.1. NCBI lineage: Bacteria > Bacillati > Actinomycetota > Actinomycetes > Micrococcales > Microbacteriaceae > Microbacterium > Microbacterium sediminis. The sequence goes on along the minus strand of NZ_CP038256.1, from coordinate 1,751,951 downwards.
GCCGGCCTCACGCCGGCGAAGATCGCCCACGACGTGGTCGCGCAGGTGCTGGGCACCCGCATCCCCGTGGCCCGGCCGGAGGGTGCCCGCGGCCTCCCGACCGTCACCGGCCCGATCGAGCGCTCGCGCCGGCACTGATCCCGTCGCGCGTCAGTCCTCGTAGTGCAGGATGTCGCCGGGCTGGCAGTCGAGCACCCGGCAGATCGCATCGAGGGTCGAGAACCGCACGGCCTTCGCCCGCCCGTTCTTGAGCACCGCGACGTTCGCCGGCGTGATGCCGATCGCCTGGGCGAAATCGCCGACGCTCATGCCACGCTCCGCGAGCATGCGGTCGATGGAGATGCGGATCGGCATCACACGACCTCGTCGAGCTCGGTGCGCAGGAGCATCGCGTGCCGCAGCAGCGACCGCAGCACGAGGGTGATGCCGGCCAGCGCGAGGAGGAGGAGGAAGGCCGTCGCCTCGACGAGGGCGAGGAACGGGCTGCCGGCCTGGCCGTTGCTGATCACGACCGCCCCCGTGGCGACGAGGGCGGCGCCGCACGAGAGGGTGCCGATGAACACGTCGACCCACAGCAGCGAGGAACGGGTGAGGATGCTCCCGCCGCGAATGCGATGCACGAGCAGGGCGATCATGGCGAGCGCGACCAGGCCGAGCATCGTCAGCGCCATCGCCACGGCCAGGAGCGGAACGCGCAGCTCCGCATACTCCGGCAGGGCCACCGCCGTGCTCTCGGCGAGGCCGGGCAGGACCGCGATCGCGCCGAGCCCGACGAGGAACAGCGCGCCCAGAAGCGCCTGGGTGATCGCGACGAGGGCGAGCGAGGGGCGAGGCAGACGCTGATCCATCTATCGAGTGTCGATAGATCACCTCGGAATGTCAAGAGGCGATCGTGGCGCGCAACGCGAAGGCGGGAGGGATCCGTGGACCCCTCCCGACTTCGTGTGTGAGCGTCAGCGGGCGTCGACGCCGCGGATCGGCGGGGTGTGGAACGTGCCGCCGAACACGCGCTCGGAGGCACCCACGCGGTCGAGGTACGCGGTGGCGCCGCCGTCGATGAACGGCCAGCCGGCGCCGAGGATGAGGCCCAGGTCGATGTCCTCGACCTCGGGGACCACGCCCTCGTCGAGCATGATCTTGATCTCGCGGGCCAGCTCGTCCTCGACGCGGCGGAGGATCTCGTCGGCCGACGCGGGGCTCGATCCCGTCGACAGCACCTTGAGGGCGTCCTTCGACCAGCCGGTGATCTTGCCGTGCTTGTCCTTGGCGAGCGGCTCGGCGACCTCGGCCACCTTGTGCAGGTTCTCGGAGGAGTAGAACCGCTCGGGGAAGTGGCGCACCATCGTGTCCTGCACGTGGGCGGCGACCTTCCAGCCGACCAGGTCGATCAGCTCGAAGGGACCCATCGGCAGGCCCAGGGGAGCGAACGCCTTCTCGACCTCGACGAGGGGCGTGCCCTCATCCACCGCGCGGGCCGCCTCGCCCATGACCTTCGCGAGCAGGCGGTTGACGACGAAGCCGGGGGCGTCGGCGGTGCCGATCGCGTTCTTCTTGAGGTTCTTCGCCACGACGAAGCCGGTGCTGATCGCCTCGTCGCTCGCCTGCGGCGTGCGGACGATCTCGATCAGCGGCATCACGGCCACGGGGTTGAAGAAGTGGAAGCCGATGAGGCGCTCGGGGTTGGACAGGACCGACCCGATCTCCTCCACCGACAGCGACGAGGTGTTGGTCGCGAGGATCGCCTCGGGCGAGACGATCGCCTCGATCTCGCGGAACACGTCCTGCTTGACCTTCGTCTCCTCGAACACGGCCTCGATCACGAAGTCGCAGTCCGCGTACTCGCCCTTGTCGACGGTGCCGCGCACGAGCGCGCGCAGGCGGTTCGCGGCGTCGGCGTCGATGCGGCCCTTCGACTCGAGCTTGGCGATCTCGTCGCGGATGTACGCCAGGCCCTTGTCGACGCGCTCCTGCGAGATGTCGGTGATGAGCACGGGCACCTGCAGGCGGCGCACGAAGAGGAGCGCGAACTGGCTGGCCATGAGGCCGGCGCCGATCACGCCCACCTTGGTGACCTTGCGCGCGAGCGCCTTGTCGGGAGCGCCGACGGGACGCTTCGCGCGCTTCTGCACGAGATCGAACGCGTACATCGACGCGGCGAACTGGTCGCCCGTGATCAGCTCGGCCAGAGCCTCGTCCTCGCGGGCGAAGCCGTCCTCCTTCGACCCCGAGCGCGCCTTGTCGAGCAGCTCGAGCGCGCGGTAGGGCGACTTCGGGACGGTGCCGATGCGGCTCTCGAGCATGCCGCGCGCCATCTTGATGGCGATCGGCCACTTGGTGAGCTTCTCCATCTTGCCGGGCGCGTTCTTGCGCTCGACCTTGACGGTGCCGCCGAGCACGCCGTCGGCCCAGCGCAGCGAGTCCTCGAGGTAGTTGGCCGGCGAGAAGATCGCGTCGAACATGCCCAGCTCGAACGCCTGCTGCGGCTTGAGCGTGCGGTTCTGCTTGAGCGGGTTGGAGATGATCACCTCGAGCGCGTTCTCGATCCCGATGAGGTTGGGCAGCAGGTACGCGCCGCCCCAGCCGGGGATGATGCCCAGGAAGACCTCGGGCAGGCCGATCGCGGCCGCCGAGGAGTCGATCGTCCGGTACGTCGAGTTCAGCGCGATCTCGACGCCGCCGCCGAGCGCGAGGCCGTTGACGAACGCGAACGAGGGCACGCCCAGGTCGCTGAGCTTGCCCAGCACCTGGTGGCCGCGCTGCGCGATCATGCGCGCGTTGTCGCGGGTCTTCAGCGCCGAGATCTGCGAGAGGTCGGCGCCGGCGGCGAAGATGTACGGCTTGCCGGTGATCGCCACGGCGTCGATCTCGCCCGCCGATGCGCGCTTCTTGAGGTCCTCGAGCACGCCGTTCAGCTCCGTGAGCGTGCGCGGCCCGAGGGTGTTCGGGCGCGTGTGGTCGCGGCCGTTGTGCAGCGTGATGAGGGCGATCGTGCGTCCACTGGCGAGCGTGACATCGCGCACGATCGAGTGCGTGACGACCTCGTCGACGGAGGCGGCGTCGAGGTCGGAGAAGTCGATCGATTCGTAGTCGGTCACAGCTGTCGTCACTTCCGCTTCTTGCCGTTGTAGTAGGGGTTCTCCCAGACCACGGATCCGCCCTGGCCGAGGCCGACGCACATGGCCGTGAGGCCGTAGCGCACGTCGGGGCGCTCGGCGAAATGCGCCGCGAGCTGGATCATGAGGCGCACGCCCGAGGCCGCGAGGGGGTGACCGATCGCGATCGCGCCGCCCCACGGGTTCACCCGCGGGTCGTCGTCGGCGATGCCGAAGTGGTCGAGGAACGACAGCACCTGGATCGCGAAGGCCTCGTTGAGCTCGAACAGGCCGATGTCGTCGATCGTGAGGCCGGCCTTGGCCAGCGCCTTCTCGGTCGAGGGGATCGGGCCGATGCCCATGATCTCCGGCTGCACGCCGCTGAAGGCGAACGAGACCATGCGCATCTTCGGGGTGAGGCCGTGCTCCTTGACGGCGGCGCCGCTGGCCAGCAGGCTCACGGTCGCGCCGTCGGTGAGGGGCGACGAGGTGCCGGCGGTGACGCGACCGTGGGGGCGGAACGGCGTCTTGAGCGTCGCCAGGCCCTCCATCGTCGTCTCCGGGCGGCGACCCTCGTCCTCGGTCGCGAGGCCCCAGCCGCCGTCGGCGCCGATCGTGGAGACGGGCACGAGATCCGGCTGGATCTTGCCTGCCTCGTAGGCGGCCTGCACCTTCTGCTGGCTCAGCATGCCGTAGCGATCGGCGCGCTCCTTGGTCAGGTGCGGGAACCGGTCGTGGATGCGCTCGGCCGTGTTGCCCATGTTCAGGGCCTCGGGGTCGACCATGCGCTCCGCGACGAAGCGGGGGTTCGGGTCGGCGTTGGAGCCGATCGGGTGCTTGCCCATGTGCTCGACGCCGCCGGCGATGGCGAGGTCGTACATGCCCACGCCGATCGAGGCGCCCATCGTGGTCACCGCGGTCATCGCGCCGGCGCACATGCGCTCGATCGCGAGACCGGGGACCGTCTGCGGCAGGCCGGCGAGGATCGCGGTGCTGCGACCCAGCGTCAGGCCCTGGTCGCCGGTCTGCGAGGTCGCGGCGATCGCGACGTCGTCGATCCGGTCCTTGGGAACGTCCGCGTTGCGCTCCAGGAGCCCGATCATCGCCTTCACGACGAGATCATCGGCCCGCGTGTTCCAGTACATGCCCTTCTCGCCGGCGCGCCCGAAGGGCGTCCTGACTCCATCGACGAAAAAGACGTCCGAGAGCTCGGCCACTCTGCCTCCCATGTTTCGAGTGGTCTCAGCCTAGGTGGCTCCCACAAACGATGGGTGAACCGGTTGGGGAGACCCTACGAACTCTCGCCCGGGGCGTCGGCGGGCTCTTGCACCGGATGGACAAACGCCTCCGCGATCACCGGCGCGGTGAGCTCGATCTGCCATTCGCGGGCGCCCAAGGCGCGCAGCGCGTCGCCGATCGCCTCGGGCGTCACGTCGTGCGGCGGCTCCCACGCGACGCGGCGGAGCAGCTCGGGGGTGAGCAGATTCTCGGTCGGCATCTCGACGCGCTCGGCGAGGGCCGCGACGGCGGGGCGGGCGGTGCGCAGCCGGGCGTCGGCCTCGGGATTGCGGTCCTTCCACGCCTTCGGCGGCGGCAGCGTGTCGCCCCCGGGGAGCCGCTCCGGTGGGAGGTCGGAGGTGGTGCGGCCGGCATCGATCGCGGCCCACCAGCGGTCCAGCTGCGTGCGGCTGGCGCGTCCGTTGAACTCCTTCAGGCCGGCCAGCTGTGCCTTCGACGACGGCGCGGCGAGCACCGCGGCCACGAGCGCGCGATCGGGCACGAGCCGGCCGGGCGCGACGTCCTTTTCCTGCGCGAGCGCCTCGCGCGACTGCCACAGCTCGCGGGCGATCGCCAGGCCGCGTCGGCCGCGCACCTGGTGCAGGCCGCTGAGGCGGCGCCACGGGTCGGTGCGCAGCGGCTTGGGCTCGCGCGTGCGCACCTCCTCGAACTCCTGGCGGGCCCACTCGGTCTTGCCGGCCTCGTCCAGGGCCTCGGCCAGCACATCGCGCACGTCGACGAGGTGCTCCACGTCGAGTGCGGCGTACTCGAGCCACGCCTGGGGGAGCGGGCGCGTCGACCAGTCGGCCGCCGAGTGCTCCTTCTTCAGCACGATCCCGAGGGCCTGCTCGGTGACGGCGGCGAGCCCGACGCGCGGCCAGCCGAGCAGACGCGCCGACAGCTCGGTGTCGAAGATCGACGGCGGACGCAGCTCCAGCTCGGTCAGCGACGGGAGGTCCTGGCTGGCGGCGTGCAGCACCCACTCGACGTCGCCGATCGCCGCCTGCAGGGGAGCGAAGTCGCCGATCGGCGGCGGGTCGAACAGAAACACGCCCGCGCCGCGGCGGAACACCTGCACCAGGTAGGCGCGCTGCGAGTACCGGAAGCCCGATGCCCGCTCCACGTCGACCGCGACCGGTCCCTCGCCCGCCGCGATGCGCTCGGCCGCCTCGGCCAGCCCCTCCGGCGTGTCGATCACCCGGTACTCAGTCACGTTCCGCCTTTCTCGCCCCGAAGACCGCGATCTGCTCGGATCCGGGGGGAAGTCCTGCCAGCATGCAGACCAGCTCCGCCCACGCCTCGACGTGCACCAGCGGGTCGCCCTCGGGCGTCCACGAGGCCCGCAGCTCGATCTGCGCGCCGTCGCCCTCGCCGGCGAGCCCGCCGAATCCGGTCGACAGCGTCTTGGTGGCCGTCCCCGATGCCGAATGGTACGCCGCCCCGCGCGAATCGAGGGCGTCGATCAGCCACGACCACGTGACATCGGCCAGCAGCGGGTCGGTCCCGATCTCCGGCTCCAGCGGCGCCTGGGCGAAGGAGACGATGCGGAACGCGCCGCCCCAGGCCTCCGGCTCCTCGGGATCGTGCAGCAGGATGAAGCGGCCGGTGCCGTAGGGGGAGTCGCCGTGCGCCTCGGGGCGCACGTCGCCGGCCAGGGCGAGGGAGCGCGGGGCGATCCCCTGCGGCGAGGGGATCTCGCGCACCGCGAAGTCGTCGCGGAATTCCGCGGCCCGCACACGTGCCTCCGCCTCGGCGAAGGCGTCCGGATTCGGACCGTGATCTGTCACGCCGACAGATTAGGCTGAGGGGGTCATGAAGCATCCCAGGCGCGCCGCACCGGTCGGGGCCGGACTGCTGCTCGCGGCCACCGCGATCGGCCTCATCGCGGGAGCCATCGGGACCGTCGCCACGCGCATCGCGCGCGTGGCCCGCGTGGTGGTCACGCCCGCCAACCGGGTGGCCGACCTCGAGGTGCGGGGGATCGACACCGCGGCGCAGACGATCACCCTCTCGCGCACGCCCGACACCGAGCTGCCGGGGCGGTACGGCCTGTTCACGAGCGGCACGACCGAGTACGTCAAGATCGGCGCCGTCCTGCGCACGGACGACGAGACCGTCACCCGCAAGCTGCTCACCCACATCGGCCGGGACTACCGCATCGGCAAACCGGCGGCCTTCAGCGGCTGGTACTTCGAGTCGCCCGCCGAGCTGCACGTTCCGTACGAGGAGGTCGACATCACGACCCCCGTCGGCCCGGCGCCGGCGTGGCTGGTGCCATCCGGGATCGAGGGCGGCCCCGGCGAGACCTGGGCGGTGCTCGTGCACGGCCGCGGCACCAACCGCGCCGAGGTGATCCGCACCGTCCCCGTGCTGCGCGAGGCGGGGATCACCTCGCTGCTGATCTCGTACCGCAACGACGGCGTCGCGCCCTCCAGTACCACCGGCCTGTACGGGCTCGGCACGACCGAATGGCCCGACGTCGAGGCGGCGATCTCGTTCGCCCTCGCCCGCGGCGCGCGCCGCGTCGTGCTGATGGGGTGGTCGATGGGCGGCGCGATCGTGCTGCAGACGCTCGTCAACACCGCGCACCGCGACGCGATCGCCGGCGTCATCCTCGAGTCGCCCGTGGTGGACTGGCGCACGGTGCTGAAGTACCAGGCGCGCGAACTCGGCGTCCCGCCCCTGGCCGCGCTGGCGACGATGAGCATGCTCGAGTCCGGGATCGCCTCGCGCGTGCACCGCATCGGCCGCGTCATCGACTTCGACGATCTCGACATGGTGGCGCGGGCGAAGGAGCTGGACTGCCCGATCCTGATCCTCCACAGCGACGACGACGGCTTCGTGCCGTCCGACGCCTCGCACCGGCTGGCGGAGCTGCGGCCCGACATCGTCACGCTCGTGTCGTTCAGCGTGGCGCGCCACACGAAGCTGTGGAACTACGACGAGGCCCGCTGGAACACCGCCATCCGCGACTGGCTGGCGGCGCTCGCGCTGGCGCCCGAGACCGACTGAGGCCGGGCCGGAGCACCGCCGCGCGCCGGTAGAATCGGGCATCATGACCCAGGCTCCCGCCGGCACCTCCACCGTTCGCCTCGCGGACCTCCACCCGCAGCTGACGGGGGAGGAGATGCTCGCGAGCCTCGTCCCGCCGCCGCAGTTCGACGACGCGACCTTCGAGTCCTACCGTGCCGACGCCGACTACCCGTCGCAGCAGGAGGCCAAGGAACTGCTGACCGCGTTCGCGGTGGGCGCGCAGCCCGCCAAGCGGGGGCTGTTCTCGCGCAAGCCCAAGGTGCCCGACATGAAGCCGGGCGTGTACCTGGACGGTGGCTTCGGCGTGGGCAAGACCCACCTGCTCGCGTCGATCTACCACGCCGTTCCGGCCCGCCGGAAGTACTTCGGCTCGTTCATCGAGTACACGGCCCTCGTCGGCGCGCTCGGCTACAAGAACACCGTGGAGCTGCTGCGCGGCTCGGCGCTGCTGTGCATCGACGAGTTCGAGCTGGACGACCCGGGCGACACCATGGTGATGACGCGGCTGCTGGGCGAGCTCGTCGCCACGGGGACGCGCCTGGCCGCCACGAGCAACACGCCGCCGAACGCCCTGGGCGAGGGTCGGTTCGCGGCGCAGGACTTCCTGCGCGAGATCCACGCCATGGCGTCGAGCTTCCAGACCATCCGCATCGACGGCGTCGACTTCCGCCAGCGCTCGCTCGACGGGCACGCGCCGGCCCTCGCGCCCGACGAGTACGCGGCCGCGCTCGCCGCGGTGGGCGGGGTCACCTCCGACGACGCGTTCGATGAGCTCATCGCGCACCTGGCGCACGTGCACCCCTCGCGCTACATCCGGCTCATCGACGGCATCCGGGCGGTCGGCCTGCGCGACGTGCGGCGGCTGACCGATCAGTCCGAGGCGCTGCGCTTCGTCGCCTTCGTCGATCGCGTCTACGACGCGCAGCTGCCGATCCGCGCGACCGGCCTGCCGCTGCACGACGTCTTCAGCGACGAGATGCTCGCCGGCGGGTATCGGAAGAAGTACCTGCGCGCCATCTCGCGGCTCGTCGCCTCGACCAACTCCTGAGCGCTCCCCAGGGTCCTGAGGGCCCGCGGTGAGCCGGTTGCCACGCCGCCGAAACGTGATCTTCACACAAACGGCACCCGCGTAATCTCCGCGAAACATGGGTCGCCTGCTCCAGGAAATCGCGAGCCGAGAGACTGTCGAAACCCGACGCTCCACTTTTCGCGTCCTGAAGAGAGGTTCCCTTTCGACATGGATCAAGGCAACACAGCATTCATGCTCATCGCAGCGGCCCTGGTGCTGCTGATGACGCCAGGTCTGGCGTTCTTCTACGGCGGTCTCGTCAAGGCCAAGAGCGTCATCAGCATGATGATGCTCAGCTTCGGCGCCCTCGGGCTCATCGGCGTCCTGTGGGTCCTCTACGGATACGCCATCGCCTTCCCGGGCGCTGAGGGACTGCTCGCCCCCTGGTCGATCGACTTCAGCGCGATCGGACTCGACAGCCTGCTCGAGACCGGTGACGACGCGGCCTTCCCGCCGATGGCGTTCGTCTGCTTCCAGGCGACCTTCGCGATCCTCACGGTGGCGCTCGTGTCCGGCGCCATCGCCGACCGCGCCAAGTTCGGCTCGTGGATGATCTTCGCCGGTGTGTGGGCGACGGTCGTGTACTTCCCGGTCGCCAGCTGGGTGTTCAACTTCGGCCTCGCCGAGGACGGCAGCTTCTCGTACGGCGGCTGGATCACCTACGGCATGCAGGAGATGTTCGGCGTCGGCGCCATCGACTTCGCCGGCGGCACGGCGGTGCACATCAACGCCGGTGCGGCCGCGCTCGCCCTGGCGCTGGTGCTGGGCAAGCGGGTCGGGTTCCAGAAGGGCGTGCACACCCCGCACAACCCGCCGTTCGTGCTCCTTGGCGCCGGCCTGCTGTGGTTCGGCTGGTTCGGCTTCAACGCCGGCTCCGAGCTCGCCGCCGACGGCACCGCCGCGCTCGCCTTCATCAACACGATCGGCGCCCCCGCCGCGGCCCTGCTCGCCTGGCTCGTGGTCGAGAAGATCAAGGACGGCAAGCCGACCTCCGTCGGTGCCGCCTCGGGCGCCGTCGCCGGTCTGGTCGCCATCACGCCGGCCTGTGCGTCGCTGCACCCGATCTGGGCGCTGCTGCTGGGCGTCATCGCCGGTGCGGTCTGCGCGCTCGCGGTGGAGCTGAAGTGGAAGCTCGGCTTCGACGACTCGCTCGACGTGGTGGGCATCCACCTCATCGGCGGCCTCATCGGAACGCTGTACCTCGGCTTCTTCGCCAACGGCACCGGCCTGTTCATGGGCGGCGGCGCCACGCAGCTGCTCGTCCAGTTCATCGCCGCGGTCGCGGTGCTGGTGTACTCGTTCGTGCTCGCCTACGTCATCGCCTTCGCCATCGAGAAGACGATCGGCTTCCGCGTGAAGAGCGAGGACGAGGTCGCCGGCATCGACTCGGTCGTGCACGGCGAGGAGGGCTACGTCCTCGAGGGTCGCTGACCCCTCGCGCTCGATCCACGGAAGGCGTCCCGGCTTGCGGCCGGGGCGCCTTCCCGCGTCTGCGGCGGCCGATAGGCTCGGCGCATGGCCAGGAGCGGGATCCTCAAGCAGCTGCTCGACGTCGGGGTGCAGATCCTCGGCGCCGTGCTGAAGTCGTCCAGCGCGAAGACCCCCTCGGGATCCGCCACCACGGGCGGAACGCCGCCGCGCACGCGCCCCACGCGGACGACGACGCGCAAGCCGGGCGACGACATCTGGTCGGCATCGACCCAGACCGTCGAGCTCGATCCGCGCGGCGTGCCGGATCTGCGCCTCGCCTACGCCCCGCACCCCGACCGCGATCCCGACGCCGGCGAGGTCGTGTGGACCTGGGTGCCGTACGCCGAGAACGACGGCCGTGGCAAGGACCGCCCCGTCCTCGTGATCGGGCGCCACACCGCCGATCGCGTCTACGCCGTCAAGCTCACCAGCAAGGAGAAGGAGGACGGCCGGGAGTTCCTCCCGCTCGGCTCCGGCCCCTGGGACTCGAAGGGTCGCCCGTCGTGGGTGGACCTCGACCAGCTGTACAGCGTGCACGTCGACGGCATGCGCCGTGAGGCGTCCGCCCTCGACCTCGACCGCTTCGCCCGCGTCGCCCAGCAGCTGCAGCGCCGCTACGGCTGGAAGGCGGCCGACTGACGCGCGCGGGATGCGCCGTGTCGGGAGCATCGCGCCCGATCGGGTAGTATCTATGAAGTCCCTTCGCGGGGCATGGGCGATTGGCGCAGTTGGTTAGCGCGCTTCCTTCACACGGAAGAGGTCGTGGGTTCGAGTCCCGCATCGCCCACTCGAAATTATGGGTCCCCCTTGTCGCGGCTGATGCCGCTTCACAGGGGGATTTCTCGTTGTGTCTGTCGCGGGGGCGACCCCGCGGGCCCCGATGTCGCGCGGCGCGGTGCGCCGGCGACGGGCGCGTGGAGGCTTTGGCTGGCGCGGGAGAGCTGGCGCCGGGGTTGTGCTGCCGCCGCGCCTCGTGGGTGCCGGGAGCATCGACCAGGGCCGCGGCTGGCGCGGGCTGCCGAGCGACTGGCAGCTGATCGTCGCCGACGAGAGCGGGCTGCCCGCCGCCGCCGGCATCCTGCGCGACATGCCCCGAGAGGCGGTCGGGCATGCGCTCATCGAGCTGTTCGACGAGCGTGACCGTCAGCACGTCGATGCGCCCGAGGGGATGACGGTGCACTGGCTGATCCGCGATCCCGCCATGCCGCCCGGGACGCGTGCGCTGCCGTACCTGCAGGCGCTGGACCTGCCCGGCGGTGTCGCCTACGCCTTCGTCGTGGGGGAGCAGGCCCTCGCCACCGGTGCGCGACGGCACCTCGTGCGGGAGCGGGGGATCGATCGCAGGCAGGTCACGTTCTCGGGTTACTGGAAGCGTGGCGCCGCCACGATCGGGTGACGGGTGAACATCCGATGACGCGCCCGAGATGCGGGCTCGGTTTGGATGATCGGCGGATCTCGCCTATAGTCATATGAGTCGCCGGGAACACCGGAGACAACGCGGATGTAGCGCAGTTGGTAGCGCATCACCTTGCCAAGGTGAGGGTCGCGAGTTCGAGTCTCGTCATCCGCTCGAGTGCAGGGCTTCTCGAAAGAGGAACTCGGCATGCGGGTCCTCGATCCCCCGCGGTGGCGTGGCCGAGCGGCTAGGCACCGGCCTGCAAAGCCGTTTACACGGGTTCGAATCCCGTCGCCACCTCGTCTGAAAACTGAACAGCTCTCATGAGCGCGATTAGCGCAGCGGTAGCGCGCTTCCCTGACACGGAAGAGGTCACTGGTTCGATCCCAGTATCGCGCACCGAAGAAAACCCCCGGTCCTTCCGGGGGTTTTGTGTTTTCGGGACGAGCCGCCCCTCGGGGCGCTCCGGGAGGCGGCTCGTCCCGCTCTAGACCGCGAGGTGCTCGTCGCCGTTGCCGCGGCGATGCGGGCGCTGCGTGCGTCCCAGGAGGATCCCGAGCCCGATCATCGCGACCGCCAGCGCGAAGTGCAGCCAATTGTCGGCCGTGTTGAGCGGCACGAAGTTCGCGCCGTGGTCGTGCGGGACGAGCAGGCCGTACAGCCACAGCACGGCGTAGACCGCGCCGCCCCAGATGAGGTACTGCTTCGACGCGCCCCAGGTCCGCGCGACCGCGATGCCCGCGGCGCCGTAGAGCACATGGACGAGGTTGTGCAGGATCGAGACCTGGAAGACCCCGAGCAGCATCGCCTCGGAGCCGTGCCCCGCGAAGCGCAGCGTGTCGATCCCCGTGGTGAGCCCCGGGATGAATCCGCCGATCCCCACGATCAGGAAGACGATTCCGTAGACGAGCGCCGCCTTCTGGACGGGCGTCTCGGCGAACCTGCCGCTGTCTGCGTGCCGTGCCGTGCTCATGATGATGTCCTTCCTTCGGTCGCGGTCCCGCCGCGGTAGCTCAGGGAATCACCGCGGACACCCGCGCACGAGGGACTTGACGCCGACGGCGCCGGCGTGCGTCAGGCGGACGCCGACTCGTCGGCCCAGCGCAGCGCCGCGAGCGGTGCCTGCGTCTCGCGGCCGGAACGGGGCGCATCCGGCGCGCCGTCCTCCTCTTCCGCGACGAGCACCCGCGCGCCCGAGAGCAGCGCCGCGCGGGCCAGCGCCTCGGCCAGCGGCAGCGCCGCGATCGGCGTGGCACCCACGGCCTCCGCGGAGCCGCCGGCCACCCATGGGCGGGCCATCCAGCGCGTCCAGCGTCTCGGTGGCATCGAGCAGACGCGCGTCGAGCACGAGGGTGTCGACCCGGGCCTGCTGCAGGGCCGCGACGACCTCGCCCGTGCCGCGCGCCCCTGCCGCCCCGTCGCCCGCGGAGGCGCGCGCCACGACCGCGTCGAGCTCGCCGCGCACCGCCGCCTCCACGGCCTCGGCGACGGCGTCGTCCACGCTTGCGCCGTCCGAGCCGGGCGCGCGCGTGTGTGCGTCGACCTCCACCACGAGATCGCGCGTCGCGGGACCGAGCTGGTCCTGCAGCAGCTGCCGCGCGCGCACGTCGCCGCCGATGACGACGAACCGTGGCCGGCGCTCGCGCACGATCCGCTCGACCGCGTCCGCGACCTCCGCCTGGTTCCGCGACCAGATCTCCTCGGAGTGCTGCTGGTACTTGAGGTGCGACCAGCCGCCGGCCTGCACCTTCGGCAGGCTGTCGGTACGGCCCTCGATGTGCTGCGTCGCCTCGACACGCGCCCGCCCGGCGCGCTCCACGCGCAGCTCGGCGCCGTCGCGGCCGGTCTCCACCACGAGGTACCGAAGATCGGCGGCGCGGTGCCGCACCAGCGGCAGCACCCGCGGCAGCGCGTCGTGCCCGATCACCTCGGGCCCGAGCCGAGGGCCGGCGAACCGCTCGTCGACCTCGATCCGCCCGTCTCGCGTGAGGAGGTAGCGCGCCGACGGGCTCGGCAGGCCGCCGTCCTCGTCGAGCGCGCGGCCGATCTCCTCGATGTCGGCCGCGGGGGCACCGGCGTCCTGGAGGGCGTCGATGACCGCCCGTCGGCGCGAGCGCTCCGCCGCCTGTGGCTCATTGCCGTGCCCGTCCACGTAGGCGTATGTCCACGGACCCGGGCGCTCCAGGAAGGCGGCGAGATCGGTCGCCTCACTCATCGCCGTCTCCGGTCTGCTCGGCATCCTCGGCGTCGCCGTCACGTGCGCCGTCGCCGCGGAAGGCGCGCTCGACGGCGGGCTCGTCGGTGTCGTCGGGGAGCGGCTCGGTCTCGCGGAATGGCTCGGCGTGCGGGCTGCCGTGGCCCTGCACCATGCCGCGGGTCTCCTGCTCGAGCTGTTCGTCCACTCGCGGCCCGTGCGTCGTGTTGCCGCGCTGCGCGTCACTCATGTCATCTCCCTTCGTCCGTCCCTCGACGCTAGGCGCGGCCCCGCGCGGCATCGATCGGGTTGACGAGACGCGGGGCGCTCGTTAGGCGTGTCGCCCCGGCGCTCACAGGCCGTGCATGGTGAAGGCGCGGGCGAGGGTCGTGCTCGCCGGCGGGCGGGCGAGCGCGCGGACGAACGCGTCACGGGCCGCCCCGCGCAGCCCGTCGACGGGCGCGCCCATCGCCATGTTGAAGGCGGCCCGGCGCATCGCCCGATCGGCCGCGGCCGTGCGCCGGCGCTCGTATGCGCCGAACGGCGCGGGAGGCGCGCCGCGTTCGAGCGCGCCGAGCAGCGTGGCCGCCAGATCCACCGCGCCGACCCACCCGAGGTTCATGCCCTGCCCGCCGATCGGACTGATCTCGTGGGCCGCGTCGCCGACGAGCGCGACGCGCCCGCGCGCGAGCCGGGCGCTCGGGCCCTGCCGGGCGGTGAAGCGGCTGGGCGGCGTGAGGTCGCCCGGCGCGATCCGCACGCCCACCCGTTCGCGCAGCAGCGCCGCGAAGCCGGCGGGATCGCTCGGCGCGGCCTGCCGATCGACGCGGATGACCCAGCGGCGCCGGCCCCGCGGCAGCGGGAACGACTCCACGACGCCGTCGTGCTCCAGATGGATCACCGCCTCGTCGTCGGCGGCATCGCCTCCGGATGGGGCATCGGCCATCACATAGTCCGCGGTCCCGCGCCGCCGTCGCGTGTCCACGCCCAGCAGGCCGCGCACCGTGCTGCGCACGCCGTCGGCCGCGACGAGATACCGCGCCGATGCGATCGCCCCGCCCTCGCCCTCGACATCCACCGCCGCCGCGCGGGCGCGGACCCCGGTCACCCGCAGGCCGCGTCGCAGCGCGCCGGGGGCCAGGGCCGCCAGGCGCGCCTCGAGCAGCTCCTCGGTGCGATCCTGCGGCAGCGACAGCACCGGGCGATCGAAGCGGAGCCGGCCCAGCTCGCGCCCGCCGCGGCGCGCGACGCCCCGCCGAATGGCGACGGCATCCGCGCGCACCGGCGCCCCGACGCGGGCGAGGTCCAGCGCCTCGAGCCCCGGCGGGTGGATGCCGATCGCGCGGGGCACGCCCGCCGGCGCGGTGCGCCGCTCGCAGACCGCCACGTCGACGCCGGCGCCGGCGAGCAGGTCCGCGAGAAGCAGGCCCACGGGTCCCGCGCCCACCACGACGACATCGTGCGGACGGCTCACGGAGTCTCCCGCACGAGCTCGAGCCGCGATGGGAATGCGCGATGCACCCGCCATCCGGCCGGGGCGAGCGCCGCCGCCTCGCTCGCGGTGCGGCTGCGGCGGATCGAGGTGAGGCCGTCGCGCCGGATGAACGTGTCGCGCAGCGGGCCGGCCTGCAGCGGCCAGGTGACGGCCGCGAAGGCGGCGTACGCCAGACGCGAGCGCTCGATGTCGCCGTGCACCGCCACCCCGCCCGGGGCCAGGAGCGCCGCGCTGTCGTCGAGCACGGCCGCGACCTCGTCGTCGCCCAGGTGATGGAGCACGTGGTTGGAGACGACCGCGTCGAAGCGCTCGCCGTCCGCCCGCAGCGCGCCGGTCGCGACCGCCCGCAGCTCCAGGCCGGGCGCCGGGTGCCGGCGCGCGAAGCCGATCGCCCGCTCGTCGGGATCGATCCCGAGCACGGTCATCGCCAGACCCTCCCGCTCGGCCCAGCGCAGCAGCCGGCGCGGCAGGTCCGCGCCACCCGTGCCGACGTCGAGCAGCCGCAGCGGTCGCGAGCGCCGCAGGCGGGGCCGCAGCCAGCGCCGATACAGCGCCCGCTGGCCCGACACCACCGCGTTCACGAGCGCGAAGCGGCGGTAGGTGCGCTCGAGCGTGCGGACGTCGCAGCGCGGATCGTCCATCAGCTCGCGCGCCTCCGCGTCGCGTTCGGCGAGGAACGCGGGCATGTCAGCCCCGGACGGTCAGCAGCGCCGACTCGACGGTGAGCCCCGGGCCGAACGCCATCGCGGCGATGCGGTCGCCGTCGGCGGCGGGGGAATCGAGGATGCGCCGGAGCACGAACATCACCGTCGCGCTCGACATGTTGCCGTACTCGCGCAGCACCGCCCGGGGAGGGCCGACCTGCTCGTCGCTCAGATGCAGGGCCGACTGCACGCGGTCGACGATGCTGCGGCCGCCGGGGTGGACGGCCCAGTGCGCGATCGCCTCGCCGGCCGCCCCGTCCTCGAGGGCGCGGGCGAGCTCGTGCTCGTGGGCGAACAGCGGCTCGACCGCGCCGATCACGTGCTCGCCGATGATCGAGGGCACCGCCGGCGACAGTCCGATCTCGAAGCCGTGATCGCCGATCCGCCACGCCATGTCGCCCTCACCCTCGGGGGTGATCCGCGTCGCGAAGCGGTCCAGCCCCAGCACGCGGGCCGTCGGCGGTGGCGGGCAGCTCGTCACGACGCCCGCGGCGGCGCCGTCGGCGAAGAGCGACGTCGCCACGATCGTGTCGGGGTCGTCCGAGGCGCGCAGGTGCAGCGTGCACAGCTCGACGCTGATCACGAGCACCGCGGCGTGCGGATCGGCCTTGCACAGCTGTGTCGCCAGCCGCAGCGCGGGCATGGCGGCGTAGCACCCCATGAAGCCGAGGTGGTACCGCTGCACGCCCGCGCGCAGGCCGAGGTCGCGCGCGACCTCGAAGTCCGGCCCGGGCGCGTAGAACCCGGTGCACGAGACCGTGATGACGTGGGTGATCCGCTCCGTCCCGATCCCCGACGCCTCCAGCGCGGCCCGGCCCGCGTCGACGTAGAGGCGGCTCGCGTGCGCGGCGTAGATGTCGTTGCGTGTCCGCGTGCCGGGGTGGAGCAGCTCGCCCGAGGCCGCGTCGAAGAACACCGGCGCCTCGCCGTCGTCGCGCGGGCGCTGCGTGAGCTCCTCGAGCACGGTGTGGCGGGTCTCGATCCCGGACTCCCCGAACGCCGTCGAGACGATCCGGCGCCCGAGCCGGCTCAGCCCGGGCTGGGCCGCGAACACGTCGCGGACCTCCTCCTGCACGAGAACGGTGGGCGGCACGACGGTGGACAGTCCCTGCAGCGTCACGGTCATGGGCGCGAGCGTAATCAGCCGCCGACGGGCGCGGCAGGGGCTTGCGTCGCGGCGTCCGACCTGGTTCGCGGGCGTCGTTCACCGCGCGTTTCCCCGCTTCGCTACGCTCTCGTCGATGTCCACCGCACCCGTCCTCATCGCCTCACCGCCGCGCCCCCGGATCCCGTCGGCGATCCTGCTGATCTCGCCCCTCGCGGTGATCCTGCTCGGCCACCTCATCGCCCGCGTGGCGACCGCGATCCATCCGCCCACGGCGTGGGTGGCGGTGGCGTTCGCCTACTGGGGCGCGATGTGGCTGGTGATCGCGCTGTCGACCGGTCGCGAGCAGCGCCGCCGCTGGTGGGCGCCGGCCGCGCGGCGCCCGTGGTGGGTGATCCCGGCGGCCGTCGCCCTGGGCGTGTTCCCGATGGCGGGCATCCTGCTGCTGAACCTGCACGTCGTCGCCGAGCACGCCGCGCTCATCGCGCCGTGGCTGGTCTTCGCCGCCGTGAACCCGATCGTGGAGGAGGCGTACTGGCGAGGCGCGCTGGCGGATGCGACGGCGGCGTGGCCCGCCTGGGCGGCCGGCGCATACTCGACCGCGCTGTTCGTGGCGAGCCACCCGCTCATGTGGGGCGTGTTCTCGGAGGGCAACCGGTCGCCGATGCTGTACGCGTCGCTGACGCTCATGGGCGCCGCGTGGTTCGCGATGCGCCGCGTCACGGGGAGCCTGCGCTGGGCGACGCTCTCGCACGCGCTCGTCGACATCGGCAACCTGTCGGTGTTCGTGTTCGTCAACGCCTATGTGCCGCCCGCCCTGCACTGACCGTCCCGCGCCGACGCCGATCTCGTTACCCTGAAGGGGCGCCGCCCGCACGGGGCGGCGCCGAGGTGATGAGAGGGCGAGATGAGCGACGACAAGCGCGACGACGAGATGCCGGACGACGTGGTGGAGTTCGCGAACCGGCTGTTCGACCTCGCCCGTGAGGGCGACGCCCGCCTGCTCGAGTACATCGATCAGGGCGTCAGCTCCGACCTCACGAACGCCGCCGGCGACACGCTGCTCATGCTCGCGGCCTACAGCGGCCACCTGCACCTCGTGCGCGGCCTGCTGGAGCGCGGCGCCGACGCCAACCGGCTCAACGACCGCGGGCAGGCGCCCGTCGCCGGCGCCGTGTTCAAGGGCTACGACGACATCGTGGGCGAGCTGATCGCCGCCGGCGCCGATCTGGACGCCGGTGCACCGAGCGCCCGCGCCACCGCCGAGATGTTCGGCCGCCCGCTGCCGGGCTGAGCGCGCCTCAGCGCGCGGCGTGCGGGTCGGTGGCGTTGACCGTCTCGACGACCGCGTCGTAGTCGCCGCGGACCTCCGCGAAGCGCAGGAACTTCACGCGCTCGACGAGGATCTCGTGCGCCTGCGGATCGGCCTCGAGCAGCGCGATCACCTCGTCCGCGAACTCGTCGAGCGGCATGGCGAGCGGATTGGTCGCCTGCCCCGGCAGCAGATCCGTCTGCACCGACGGCGGCACGATCTCGACGACCGAGACGCCCTCGCCGGCCAGCTGGAGCCGGATCGACTCGCTGAGCATGTGCACGAACGCCTTGCTCGCGTTGTAGGTCGGGGTCGGGCGCAGCGGTACGGAGGCCAGCCCGCTCGAGACCGTCACGATCGTGGCGTTCGGACGGGCGCGGAGGTGCTCCACGAACGCCGCGATGAGCCGGATCGGGCCGAGGACGTTCGTGGCGACGATGCGCTCGGCGGTGTCGAGGAAGCCCGCGGTGCGCCAGTCCTCCGGCGCCATGATGCCGGCCATGAGCACGACGGCGTTCACCTCGGGCCAGCGGCGGATGACCTCCTCGGAGGCCGCGCGGATGCTGTCGGCATCGGTCGTATCGAGCCGGACGGTGCCGAAGCCGTGCTCGGTCGCGAGCCGGTCGAGCAGCTCCTGGCGCCGCCCGCCGATGATGACGGTGCTGCCGCGACGCTGCAGGCGCCGGGCGAGGGCGAGGCCGATGCCGCTGGTCGCGCCGGGGATGAAGACGGTGTCTCGTGTGATGTCCATGAGTCCAGCGTGGGCGTGCCGCCGCGCCGGCGGGAGAGACCCGCGCATCGGGGGATCGCCGATCCCTGGCTCCCGCGGCGCGCGCCGCGCATGATGGACGGATGGACCGCACCGAGCTCGCCGACTTCCTGCGCCGTCGCCGCGGTGCGCTGCAGCCCGGCGACGTGGGGCTGGCGCCGGGGGCCCGCCGGCGCGCGCCGGGCCTGCGCCGCGAGGAGGTCGCCCAGCTCACCGGCATGTCGGTGGACTACTACACCCGGCTCGAGCAGGCCAGGGGCCCGCAGCCGAGCGCGCAGATGCTGCAGGCGCTCGCGCGCACGCTGCGGCTCACGGCCGACGAGCGCGACTACCTCTACCGCGCGGCCGGTCACGCCGCCCCCGACCGCCTCGGCGGCGCCGGTCATGTCGCGCCCGGCCTGCTGCGCGTGCTCGATCGGCTCCACGACACCCCCGCGCTCATCCTCACGAACCTGGGCGAGACGCTCGTCGCCAACCGCCCGGCGGTGGCGCTCTTCGGCGATCACACCGCCCGCACCGGCTGGGACCGCAGCGACATCCATCGCTGGTTCACCGACCCGGCCTCGCGCACCGTGTACCCGGAGGCCGATCGCGACCGCCAGTCGCGTGCGCTCGTGGCCAACCTGCGCGCGGCCTACGGCCTGATGGGCGGCCGCTCGCGCGCCGGCGAGCTCGTGCGCGTGCTGCGCGCGGCCAGCGACGAGTTCGCGGCGCTCTGGGAGCGGCACGAGGTGGCCCGCCGGTTCGAGGACCACAAGACGCTCGTGCACCCGGAGCTCGGACCGATCGAGGTGGACTGCCAGGCGCTGTTCACCGAGGACCAGACTCAGACGCTGCTCGTGCTGACCGCGCCGCCTCGCACGCCGGCGTGGGAGAAGCTGCAGCTGCTCGCGGTGCTGGGCGAGGAGCGCTTCGCACGGGCGCCCGGGGAGCCGGCCGCCGCGCCGTAGGATTGTCGGGTGACCACCGGATTCGATCTGTTCCCCGAGAAGAACGTCGTCGCCAT
This sequence comes from Microbacterium sediminis, assembly GCF_004564075.1. Classification (NCBI taxonomy): domain Bacteria; kingdom Bacillati; phylum Actinomycetota; class Actinomycetes; order Micrococcales; family Microbacteriaceae; genus Microbacterium; species Microbacterium sediminis. Next base: position 1,732,028 of record NZ_CP038256.1, on the reverse strand, counting down.
GCGCGTCGACGGCACCCTGAAAGACCTCGCCGCCGAGGTCACGGACACGCAGACGATCGAGCCGGTGACGATCGACAGCGAGGACGGGCTGAACATCCTGCGCCACTCGACGGCGCACGTGCTCGCGCAGGCGGTGCAGAAGCTGCGCCCCGAGGCCAAGCTCGGCATCGGCCCGTTCATCACCGACGGCTTCTACTACGACTTCGGCGTCGACGAGCCCTTCACGCCCGACGACCTCAAGGCCATCAAGAAGGAGATGCAGCGCATCGTCCGCGACGCGCAGCGCTTCCGCCGCCGCGTCGTCACCGACGACGAGGCGCGCGCCGAGCTGGCCCACGAGCCGTTCAAGCTCGAGCTCATCGGCCTGAAGGGCGGCACCAAGGAGGCCGCCGAGGGCGCGGGCGTCGAGGTGGGCGCGGGCGAGCTGACGATCTACGACAACATCGACGGGCGCACGGGCGAGGTGGCCTGGAAGGACCTGTGCCGCGGGCCGCACGTGCCGTCCACCCGCATGGTCGGCAACGGCTGGGACATCCTGCGCGTCGCCGGCGCGTACTGGCGCGGCAGCGAGAAGAACCCGCAGCTGCAGCGCATCTACGGCACGGCCTGGCCCAGCAAGGACGAGCTCGTCGCGTACAAGGACCGCCTCGAGGAGGCGGCTCGCCGCGATCACCGCAAGCTCGGCCGCGAGATGGACCTGTTCTCGTTCCCCGACGAGATCGGATCGGGGCTGTCGGTGTGGCACCCGAAGGGCGGCATCGTCCGCGGCGAGATGGAGCAGCACGCGCGCCGCCGCCACATCGAGAACGGCTACAGCTACGTCTACACGCCTCACATCTCGAAGCAGGATCTCTTCCTGGCCTCGAACCACCTCGTCACGTACAAGGAGGGCATGTTCCCGCCGATCGTCATGGACGAGGAGCGCGATGACGAGGGCAACATCACGAAGCAGGGCCAGGACTACTACCTGAAGCCCATGAACTGCCCGATGCACATCCTCATCTACAAGGAGCGCGCGCGCAGCTACCGCGATCTGCCGCTGCGGTTCGCCGAGAACGGCACGGTCTACCGCAACGAGCTGTCGGGCGCCCTGCACGGCCTCACCCGCGTGCGCGGCTTCACGCAGGACGACTCGCACCTGTTCGTGACGCCGGAGCAGCTCGAGTCCGAGGTGACGAAGGTGCTCGAGTTCATCATCTCGATGCTCCGCGACTTCGGCCTCGACGACTTCGAGCTCGAGCTGTCGATGCGCGACGATGAGAAGGCCAAGTGGATCGGCTCGGACGAGTTCTGGGAGTACTCCACGAACGCGCTGCGCAACGTCGCCCTCGCGAGCGGACTGAAGCTCACGGAGGTGCCGGGCGAGGCCGCGTTCTACGGCCCCAAGATCGACCTCAAGACACGCGACGCGATCGGGCGCGTCTGGCAGCTGTCGACCGTGCAGGTCGACCCCAACCTGCCGGAGCGGTTCGACCTCGAGTACACCGCGGCCGACGGATCGAAGCAGCGCCCGATCATGATCCACCGCGCGCTGTTCGGCTCGATCGAGCGGTTCTTCGCGATCCTCCTGGAGCACTACGCCGGCGACTTCCCGGTGTGGCTCGCGCCCGTGCAGGTCATGGGCGTGCCGGTCGCCGACGAGTTCGGCGACTACCTGCAGGGCGTCGTCGACGAGCTGCGGGCCGCGGGCGTGCGCGCCGAGGTCGACCACTCCGACGACCGCATGCAGAAGAAGATCCGCACCCACACCACGAGCAAGGTGCCGCTGATCCTCATCGCCGGCGAGCAGGATCGCTCGGCCGGCACGGTGTCGTTCCGCTTCCGCGACGGCTCGCAGCGCAACGGTGTGCCGGTCGCCGATGCGGTCGCGCTCGTGACGGGCCTGATCGCCGCGAAGAAACTCGTGCTCACCGACGCCGACGCCACGCTCGAGGCCTGACCATGACGGACGGCCCCCGCGACGAGTTCCTGCAGCTCGAGCCGGAGAGCGAGTTCGGCGCGGTGCCGGACGCGTTCCAGCGCCTGTGGACGCCGCACCGCATGGCGTACATCAACGCCGGGGCCGACGCGAACCGCGGATCGGGGTGCCCGTTCTGCGCCGCGCCGGATCGCTCCGACGAGGACGGGCTGATCGTCCACCGCGGCGAGCACGCCTTCGTGCTGCTGAACCTCTTCCCGTACAACTCGGGCCACCTGCTCGTGTGCCCGTACCGGCACGTGGGCCTGTACGACGAGGCGACCACGGCCGAGACGGCGGAGATCGCCTACCTGACGCAGGTGGCGATGGGGGTGCTGCGCGCGACCTCGCGCTGCGACGGCTTCAACATCGGCATGAACCAGGGCCAGGTGGCGGGCGCGGGCGTCGAGGAGCACCTGCACCAGCACATCGTGCCGCGCTGGGCGAGTGACGCGAACTTCTTCCCGATCATCGCGAAGACCAAGGCGCTGCCCCAGCTGCTCGGCGACGTGCGTCAGGCGATCGCCGACGCCTGGCCCGCCTGACCTCGGCGCGCGGCGTCGGCCGTTCGCCGCGCTCTGACGGTGATCCGCGCCAAGGCGGACGGATTCGCGTGATGTCGCCCGCCCGAGCGCGGATCTCCTGCGGAGGGCGCGCGGCGTCCGCCCGGGCGGCGCGGGGCGTCCGCCCGGGCGCGCGGCGCCCTACGCCCCGCGCGCCGACGCGGCGACGTCCGCGGCGAGGCGCTCCTGCGCGGCGTCGTCGAGGTGATGCGCCGTGACGCGGAGGTGGTGCGAGGGCGCGGCGGCATCGATCGAGAACTCGTCGCCCGGGCGCACGAGCCAGCCGCGCGTGCGGAGGCGGGCGGCGACCTCGCGCGCGGGGTCGTGGACCGGGATCCAGAGGCTGAGGCCGTCGCCGGGGGCGACCGCGAGGCCGCGGGAGCCGAGCCGGTCGGCGAAGGCCGCGTTCCGCGCGGCGTAGTGGGCGCCCGCGCGATCGATCGACGCGCGGGTGTCCGGATCCGACAGCAGGGCATGCGCGAGGCGCTGCAGCAGGTGGCTCACCCAGGTGGTGCCGGGGCTGAGGCGCTGCGCGAGGCGATCGGCGGTGTGCGGATCGGAGGCGACGACCGCGAGCGACATGTCGGGGCCGAGGAACTTCGACACCGACCGCACGAGCGCCCAGCGGCGATGATCGGGGGCGATCATCGATCGGTACGGGTGTCGTGAGAGCAGCGAGTAGTGATCGTCCTCGATGACGAGGACGTACGGGTGATCCGCGAGCACCTCGCGCAGGGCGGTGGCGCGGGCTTCCGTCAGTCCGGCGCCGGTGGGGTTCTGCGCGCGAGGTGTGCAGACGACGGCGCGCGCCCCCTCGGCGAGGGCGGCGCGCAGGCCCTCGACCGTCATGCCCTCCGCATCGACGGGCACGCCGAGGGGGCGATAGCCGGCGAGGCGGGCGGTGCGGATGGTCGCGAGATAGCAGGGGTCCTCGAGCGCCACGGCGTCGTCGCGGGTGAGGGCCTGCGCGAGGAGGCGCTCGACGGCGTCGAACGATCCGTTCGTGATCGTCAGGCGGGGATCCCGCGGCGTATCGGGGGCGAGCCACTCCCGTGCCCACCGCTCGAGCCCGGCGTCGATCACGGCCTCGCCGTAGAGCACGGGCCGCGGCTCGAGCGCGCGCAGCGCGGGCTCGAGGCGGGGGAGCAGTGCGGGGTCGGGGTTGGCCGAGCCGACGTCGACGAGCTCCGTGGACGGCGCGAAGCCCTCCTGGGGCGTGGCGGGCGTGCCGGCGATCCGGGTGCCCGCGCGGCCCTGCGAGGTCACGAGCCCCGCGGCGGCCAGCTGGCGGTAGGCGGCGACGGCGGTGTTGCGGTTGACGCCGAGCGTGGCGGCCAGCGTGCGCACCGGCGGCAGGGCGTCGCCGGGGGCGAGGGCGCCGCGTTCGACCAGCGCCCGGATCGAGTCGGCGATCTCCGCCGCCGTCGCGCCGGAGATCCGCAGGATGTCGGCGTCTGTCATCTCGTCCACTCTACGGTCGACACGGTGCTATGTTATGGCCTATGCCAAACGAAGCAGCCCCCGCTATCGCCCCGTCCACCGGAACCGCGCGCGTCAAGCGCGGCCTTGCCGAGATGCTCAAGGGCGGCGTCATCATGGATGTCGTCACGGCCGACCAGGCGAAGATCGCCGAGGACGCCGGAGCGGTCGCCGTCATGGCACTCGAGCGCGTGCCCGCCGACATCCGCGCCCAGGGCGGGGTCGCCCGCATGAGCGACCCGGACCTCATCGACGGGATCATCGAGGCCGTCTCGATCCCCGTCATGGCGAAGGCGCGCATCGGCCACCTCGTCGAGGCGCAGGTGCTGCAGGAGCTCGGCGTCGACTACATCGACGAGTCCGAGGTGCTCTCGCCGGCGGATTACGCGAACCACATCGACAAGTGGCCCTTCACGGCCCCGTTCGTGTGCGGGGCGACCAACCTGGGCGAGGCGCTGCGCCGGATCACCGAGGGCGCCGCGATGATCCGCTCCAAGGGCGAGGCCGGCACGGGAGACGTGTCCGAGGCGACCCGGCACATCCGCCAGATCACGGGCGAGATCCGGGCGCTGGCGGCCAAGAGCGACGACGAGCTGTACGTCGCGGCCAAGGAGCTGCAGGCGCCCTACGAGCTCGTCGCCGAGGTCGCGCGCACGGGTTCGCTGCCGGTGGTGCTGTTCACGGCCGGGGGAGTGGCGACCCCCGCCGACGCGGCGATGATGATGCAGCTGGGCGCCGACGGCGTCTTCGTGGGATCGGGGATCTTCAAGTCGGGCGATCCGGCCGCGCGCGCGGCGGCGATCGTGAAGGCGACGACCTTCTACGACGATCCCTCCGTGATCGCGGAGGTCTCGCGCGGGCTGGGTGAGGCGATGGTGGGGATCAACGTCGCCGACGTGCCCGCGCCGCATCGCCTGTCCGAGCGCGGATGGTGAGCGCACCCGTCGTCGGGGTGCTCGCGCTGCAGGGCGACGTGCGCGAGCACGAGCGCGTGCTGCACGCGCTGGGCGCCGAGGTCGTGCGGGTGCGGCGGGCGGCCGAGGCGCGCGAGATCGACGGGCTTGTGATCCCCGGCGGCGAGTCGAGCGTCATCGACAAGCTCTCCCGGGCCTTCGGGGTGCGCGACGCGATCGTCGAGCGGATCCGGGAGGGCATGCCCGCCTACGGCACGTGCGCCGGCATGATCATGCTGGCGGATCGGATCGCGGACGGCATCGACGGCCAGCAGTCCTTCGGCGGCCTGGACATCACGGTGCGGCGGAATGCGTTCGGGCCGCAGAGCGAGTCGTTCGAGGCCGACCTCGATGTCCCGCGCCTGGGCGATCCGCCGATCCATGCCGCGTTCATCCGGGCTCCCGTCGTGGCCGACCTCGGCGCCGGCGTGGACGTGCTCGCGGCGCTGCCGGACGGGCGGATCGTCGCGGTGGAGCAGGGCGCGCTGCTCGCCACGGCGTTCCATCCCGAGGTGACGGGGGAGACCCGCTTCCACGAGCGGTTCCTCGATCGCGTGCGCGCCGCCTGAGGCTCGGGCTTGACTCTCACGCGGCGTGAGGGTCGATCGTGGAGGCATGACCACCACCACCTTCGACGCCTTCGAGGTGAGCCCGGTTCCCGCGGCCGGGTCACCGGCGCCCGAGCCGTTCCGGGGCATCTACGCCATGCCGGCGTTCGTCACGATCACGACCGCCGATCTCGAGACCTCGGTCGACTTCTGGACCAGGGGCATCGGCTTCATCGATCTGTTCAGCGTTCCCGGACGGATCACGCATCTGCGGCGCTGGATGTTCCAGGACGTTCTGCTGGTGCCGATGGAGGACATCCCGGCGGCTCAGGCAGAAGACGCCCGGGCCGCACCGACCGGCATCAGCGTGTCCTTCGCCTGCGTCCTCGACGAGCTCGACGGGATCGCCGCGGCGTGCCGCGCGCTCCGCGCCGGCAGCGCCACCGATCCGTATGACACGCCCTGGAACACCCGAGACGTCACGGTGACGACGCCCGAGGGCGCGCGGGTGGTCCTCACCGCCGCACGACCGTTCGACCCGGACGGCCCCGAGGCCCGATCGCTCGCCGAGATGGGGATCAGGGCGCCGAAGCGCGTCGAAGGCGGGGACAATGACTCTCGTGGGTGAGCACACTCGATCCGCCGGCGCGACGGTCGGCGCCGCGGCCGAGCTGATCGGCGTCACCGTGCGCACGCTGCACCACTGGGACGCGATCGGACTCGCCTCGCCGTCCGGGCGCACGGCGTCCGGGTATCGCCTCTACACCGACGCGGATCTGGAGCGACTCGAGCGGGTGTCGGCCTACCGGCAGGCCGGGCTCGGCCTCGACGCGATCGCGGAGGTCCTGGGCGGCGACGCGACCGATGGGATCGTCGCCACACTCCACGCACAGCGTGCGCGGCTCGCATCGCGGATGCGCGAGCTGGAACGTCTCGACGCCAACCTCGAGCGCATGAGCCTCGCGCACGAGCGCGGCATCCTGCTGAGCGACGAGGAGCAGCGCGAGCTCTTCGGCGACGCGTGGGATCCGGCCTCGGCCGAGGGTGCCCGCACCCGGTGGGGCGGCTCCGCCCAGTGGGCGCAGTTCGCCGAGCGGTCCTCACGCCGCGGCCGGGCGGAATGGCGCGGACTGGCCGAGGGCCTCGCCGCGCTCCAGGACGCGCTTGCAGAGGCGATGACCCGGGGCGTCGCCCCGGGGGACGCGGAGGCCGACGAGCTCGCGGAACGCCACAGGGAGCTGTTCTCCGAGCTCTTCCCGATCAGCGTCTCGATGCAGGTGTGCCTGGCGCGGATGTTCGAGAGCGATCCGGGGTTCGCCGCGCATTACGACGGCATCCGGCCCGGGCTCGCGAGCTGGTTCCGCCGCGTCATCGACGAAGCGGCCCGCCGCCGCGGGATCGACCCGGAATCGGCGACCTGGCGGTGAGCCCCGTCAGCGGACCTGGCGGACCTCGAACTCCAGACGCGGGTTCGCGTAGTGCTCCTGAGCCTCGACGAGCAGCAGCTCCTTGGACTCCGCCGCGAAGGTCTGCTCCAGCAGGCCGAACACGCTCGACGCCGTGCGGGCGAGGGCGTCGGCGGCATCGCCGGTGCGGACGTAGTGCGAGGTGAACAGGGCGGCGGTGACGTCGCCGGAGCCGTTGGCCTTCATCGGCAGGAACGGCGTCTGCACGATCCAGGCCCCCTTGTCATCGATCGCCATCATCTCGATCGTGCCCTCCTCGCGATCGGGACGCTCGACGCTCGTGACGAGCACCGTGCGCGGGCCCATCGCCCGAGCGAGGTCGGCCGAGGCGAGCGTCGACTCGATCGTGTCGGGCTCGGTGCCGGTGAGGAAGCCGAGCTCGAACTGGTTCGGCGTGATGATGTCGGCCACCGGCACGACCTTGTCGCGCAGCAGGTCGGGGATCGCCGGGGCCACGAAGCAGCCCGACTTCGCGTTGCCCATGACCGGGTCGCACGCGTACAGCGCGTTCGGGTTGGCCGCCTTCACCCGGGCGACCGCGTCGATGATCACATCGGCGATGCCCTCGGAGCCCTGGTAGCCGCTGAGCACCGCGTCGAGCTCGCCGAACGCGCCGCGCTCCTCGACGCCCGTGATCACCGCGGCGACGTCCGCCGGATCCATGACGGGACCGCGCCAGGCGCCGTAGCCGGTGTGGTTGGAGAAGTTCACGGTGTACACCGGGAGCACCTCCACGCCGATGCGCTGCATCGGGAAGACGGCGGCGGAGTTGCCCGCGTGACCGTACGCCACGGCCGACTGGATCGACAGGATCTTCATCCTCCCGATCCTATGCTGGTGCCATGGGAACGCCCCACTCGCCGGCCGCCTGGATCGTGGGCGAGCGCGTGGCGCGGCTGCGGCGCGAGGCGGGCCTCAGCGCCAAGGCGCTCGCGGAGTGCGCCGACCTCGACCTCACGCACCTGCAGCGGTTGGAGCGCGGCGAGGGCAACCCCACGCTCATGACGCTCGCGCAGGTGGCGATCGCCCTCGAGGTCGATCTCGGGGAGCTCGTCGGCGGGATCACCGCGGCCGACCTGCAGGACGGGCGCTTCCCGCACGGCCACACGCAGCACGATGCCGTTCGCGCCGCCCGCGGCCAGGCGGCGGGCTAGCTCACTCGTCGCCGGGCGACGCGGTGTCCGCCCGGCGGCGCCGGCCTCCCGGGAGCGCCTTGCGGGCGACCGACGCGGCGCCGCCGACGACCGTGCCCACGCCGCGCCCCGCCGCGATGACCCCGCGCGAGGCGGTGCCGGCCACGCCCGCGACGGCGCCGCCGATGCGCTTGGCCGTGTCGGCGGCGAGGTGCTCCAGACGTGCGGCCCCCTCGCGCGGCTCGAGGTCGGCGGGGAACACGGCGGGCGGGGCGCCGAACGCCTTCCGAGAGGCGGCGACCACGCGGCGCCCGAGCAGGTGATTGCCCGCGCCGCCCACCGCCGCGCCGACGCCGAAGGGCAGCGCCTTGCCGACGAACGTGCCGGTCGCGCGGGCGGCGAAGTGGTGCAGGAACATCGTCTTGAGGCGATCCGCGATCTGGCCCATGGCGGCGCGGGGGAGCGACTTGGTCACCAACTCACCCCAGTAGGCGGTGCGGCCCGCCCCCTTGCCGAGCGCCTGGCCGGCGAGCTGGCGCAGCAGATCGACGCCCTCCGTGCCGAGCATGAGCGTCATGACGAGGGCCCGGGCGCGATCGGGATCGTCGATCGCGATGCCGTGCACCTCGGCAAGAGACTGCGCGAAGAGGGTGGTGGCCTCGAGGAAGCCGGCCGTCTCGGCTCCGGAGAGCGCAAGCGTGATGCCGGTGCCGATGCCCGGCACCACGGCCGTCGCGCCCACGGCGGCGCCGCCCGTCGTCACGGCGAGGAGGTAGCGCCGCTCGAGCATGCGCACGATCTGCTCGGTCGTGGCGTCGGGGTGGCGCAACCGGAGCGAGCGCAGGTGCGCGATGACGGCGGGACGCTGGATCGACATCACCCGGTCGAGGGCGCGGATGTGCGCGGGGTGCTCCGGCGACCCCTGCGGCGGCAGCCCGCCCTGCCACGGTGCGTCGTCGGGCAGGGTGTGGATCTTCGCGACCTTGTCGGACACGAGGCGATCCTACGTCGCGCGAGCGTCGATCAGACGAACTGGTTCGCCCGCGCGAGGTCCTCGGCGAAGTCGACCTCGACGGCGTAGAAGTCCGAGATGTCCATGGGCAGCACCCGCAGACCCTCCTCGGCGATCGCCAGCTCGAGGCCGCCCTCGAAGTAGTCCTGGTCGTCCACGCGCTGCAGGCCGCGGATGAAGGCGCGCTTGTCGGCGCGCGAGATGTAGTTGATGCCCACGGCCTCGCCGATGCCGCCGACGACCTGCTTCGAGAGCTGGTCGATGTAGCCCTCGGGGGAGACGGTGTACTTGACCTCCTCGTCGCTCACCTTGGCGGTGTTCACGGCGACGAAGGACTGGTCCGCCTCGATGTGGGCGATCGCGCGGCCGAGCACGCGCGGGTCGAACACGACGTCGCCGTTCATCCAGAGGACGCCGCTCTTGCCGGTGGCCTGCAGGGCGCGCAGGAGGCTCTTGGACGTGTTCGTCTGGTCGTAGCGCTCGTTGTAGACGTAGTTCGCGTCGGGGAAGCGCTCGACGATCTCCTCGGCGCGGTAGCCGACGACCGTGGTGATGCGCGCATCGGCGCCGAACGCCGCGCGGATGTTGTCGTGCTGCTGCTGCATGATCGAGCGACCGTCGTTCAGCTCGGTCAGCGACTTGGGCAGCGAGCGGCCCAGCCGCGTGCCCATTCCTGCGGCGAGAATGACAGTCTGGATGTTCATGGCTCCACGCTCTCGATCGTGATTCACGGTGGGTTCACGAAGAGTTCACCGTGATGAATGCTTGCCAGGGTAGCGGCGATCACTGAGAAGCGACACAATGTCACGCCGTCGATCGTGGGATTGACACAATCTTTGCGATTCCTGCGTGGGCGCGTGCCCCGGGAGCGCATCGGGGCGCTCATGGGTACGTTGGGACGGTGACGCCTCCAGAAGATGACACCGCCGAGGCGCCCGACGGGGGAACGCCGCGCGAGCACATCGTCGAGGACGCCCCCGCGACGGGCGGGACGGCGAAGCGGCCGGCGCCGCGACCTCGCGCCACGCCGGCGAAGGCCCGCACGGGCGGGACGAAGACCTCCGCCGCGCGTGCCGCGCGCACCCCGAAGAGCAATGGCGGGGCGGCGAAGAGCGCCGGTGGCGCCGCGACCAGCGCGGACGGCGCGACGTCCGGGAGCGCGAACAGCACCGGCCGCACGACCGCGTCGAAGGGCACCGGGCGCGCATCGAAGAGCCCCGCGCGAACATCGAAGAGCACGTCGGGTGCATCGAAGAGCACGGCGGGCGCGTCGACGGCCCGGACCCCGAAGGCACCCGCCCCGGCGGCGAAGCCGCGCACCGCGGCGAAGCCGCGCACCGCGGCGAGCAAGCCGGCCCCCGCCAAGGACATCGCCACGGAGCCGAGCGCGGCCGATCGCGACCTGTCGACGCAGCCCCTGCCCGTCGTCGGGCCGCAGGTGCGGGCGGTCGTGACGTCGGAGGACGAGGCGCCCGCGATCTTCCGGCCCTCCGCGGACGCCGACGAGCCGGAGACCACCGACGCCGGGGACTCGGAGACCACGGACGCCGGGGAGGCCGCTGGCGCCCCCGCGGCCGAGCCGGTGGCGGCCGTCGCGGAGGAAACCGCGGCCGAGGAAGGCGAGGGCGAGGGCACCGCCGACGACGGGGACGCCGCCGCCGACGACCCCACGACGGAGCCCGAGACGGCCGCCGCGGAAACGGACCCCGTCGTGGCCGATGAACCGACCCCCGCCGCACCCGACCCCGCCCGAGCCGACGCGCCCGACGAATCCGCCGCTCCGGCCGCCGAGGACCCCGAGGCGCCGCTGCCGCCGCTTCCCCCGATCCCCGCCGCCGTCGCCGCCGCGACGAGCGCCCCGATCGAGGCGCCGGACGAGACGGCCGAGGCCACGGCGCCGGACGCCCTGCGACTGCGCGGCGTCACGAAGGCCTACGGCGGTGCCGACGCCGTCTACGGGATCGACCTGACGGTCCCCGCCGGATCGTTCTACGGGATCGTGGGTCCCAACGGCGCCGGGAAGACGACCACGCTGTCGATGATCTCCGGGCTGCTGAAGCCCGGCGCCGGCAGCATCGAGGTGTTCGGCATCGATCTGCTGCGGCGTCCGCGCCAGGCGAAGGCGCTCATCGGGGTGCTGCCGGATCGCGTGCGCACCTTCGATCGGCTCACGGGCCGGCAGCTGCTGTACTACTTCGGCGTGCTGCGGGGGCTCAAGCCCGCGGTCGTCTCGACGAGGACCGACGATCTCGCGCGGGCCTTCGACATCGGTGACGCGCTGGGCCGCGTCGTGGCCGACTATTCGGCGGGCATGCGCAAGAAGGTCATGCTCGCCGGCGCGCTGATCCACTCGCCGCGCCTGCTCGTGCTCGACGAGCCGTTCGAGGCGGTCGATCCGGTCTCGGCCGCGAGCATTCTCGAGATCCTCTCGTCCTACGTGGCACACGGCGGCACCGTCGTGCTCTCCAGCCACGGCATGGACCTCGTGGAGAGCGTGTGCTCGCGGATCGCGGTCATCGTCTCGGGGCACGTGCTCGCGGAGGGCACCGTCGACGAGGTGAAGGGGGAGATCACGCTCGAGGAGCGCTTCGTGGAGCTCTCGGCGAGCGGCGGCAGCACGGAGGGGCTCGAGTGGTTGCACAGATCCTCCGACTGAGGCTCGAGCTGCTGTGGGGCGCGCTGCGCGCCCCCGGGGCCCTCGTGCCCCGGCTGGCGGGTTCGCTCGTCGTCATCGCGGCCGTGGTTCTGGCCTGCGCCGGCATCCTCGGCCTCGTGGCCGACGAGCCCGACGTGGCGGCGGCGCTGCTCACGCTCACCGGAACCGCCCTGGTGCTCGGCTTCGCGCTCAGCCCCGTGATGAGCGGCGCCGAGGATCCGCTGGACCCGCGGCGCTTCGCGGTGCTGGGCCTGGAGGCGCGGCAGCTCATCGGACCCCTGGCGCTGGCATCGCTCGTGAGCGTGCCCACCCTGGCGCTCATCGCCGTCGACGTGTGCGCCGCCGTGACGTGGACGCGGATCGGCGTGCCTCCCGCGCTCGCCATCGCGGCCGCCATCGTGCACGTCGCCACCTGCCTCGGTCTGGCGCGCCTGAGCGCCGCCTTCGGCACACACGTGCTCCGCGGCCGGCGCACGCGCGAGCTGACGAGCCTGTTCGTGCTCGGCATCATCGTGGTCGTGCTGCCCGTGGTCGTGTTCTTCTCGTCGCTCGAATGGGGCGGGCACGTGCCGAGCCGGCTGCAGGCCGTGATCGACGGCCTCGCCGTCACCCCGCTCGGCGCCGCGGCCGGGATGCCGGGCGCCGTCGTGTTCGCGTGGCCGCGCGCCGGCGTGGTGGTGGCGGTGGCGCTGCTGACGCTCGCCGCCGTGGGCGCCGCGTGGGCGTGGAGCGTGCAGCGCGCGATGACGACGATCGAGCCCCCGGTCGACGATCGCGACCGCGGCGGACTCGGCTGGTTCGCGGTGACGCCCGCGACGCCCGCCGGGGCGATCGCCGCACGCAGCATCGTGTACTGGTTCGGCGACGCGCGCTACCTCATGAACCTCGCCATCATCCCCGTGGTTGGGCTGCTTCCCGTGGTGCCGCTGCTCGTCGCCGGCGTGCCCGGCACGATCGCGGCGCTCGTGCCGGTGCCGATCATGGCGCTGTTCCTGGGCTGGGTCGCCCACAACGACGTCGCCTACGACTCGTCGGCGGTGTGGATGCACGTCACCGCGGGGGTGAGCGGCCTGGCCGACCGCGTCGGGCGTCTCGTGCCCGTGCTGCTCGTGGGCATCCCCACGCTCGCGGTGGCGATCCCCGTCGCCGCGAGCTTCCACGGCCGATGGGCCCTCGTGCCCGCGTTCCTCGGCGTGGCCGCGGCGCTGTTCCTGGGCGGGCTCGGGCTCTCGAGCGTCGCGTCGGTGGTGGCACCGTACGCGGTCTCGCGCCCGGGCGACAGCCCGTTCCGTCAGCCGCAGCGCACCGGATCCGGCGGGGTCATCGCGCAGGCCGCGGTGATGTTCGGCACGCTCGTGATCGCCGCCCCCACGCTGTGGCTGGCCTGGCGCGCGCTGACCGAGGACGTCCGCCTCGCCACGGCGGCGCAGTGGGCCGGGCTCGGCACCGGCGTGGGCGTGCTGCTGCTGGGCGTCGCGGCGGGCGCGGTGCTGTGGGACCGCCGCTCCTACCGGGTCATGGAGTTCGCCGCCGCGACCTGAGCCGGTGCCGCCCCACCCCGCGCGAACTAGACTCGGGGCATGACCACACCCCTCGATTCCCCGGACCAGGGTGGCACCGGCCTGCTCGAGCGCGAGCTCGAGGAGCTCATCGAAGAGCAGAACATCGAGCCGGGCGACCACGAGCGCTTCTCCCACTACGTGAAGAAGGAGAAGATCCTCGAGTCCGCCCTCACCGGCAAGCCGGTGCGCGCGCTGTGCGGCAAGAAGTGGACGCCGGGTCGCGACCCCGAGAAGTTCCCGGTCTGCCCGCAGTGCAAGGAGATCTACGAGTCCCTCAAGGACTGACGCCGATCAGGCCCCCGCGTCGGCGAAGACGGTGGGGATCGCCGGATCCGACTTGCTGAGCGCGAGGGCGCGCACCGGCAGCTCCTCGCGCACCCGGAGGTGGTGCTCGCGCGCCGCCGCCACGCCCTGCGGTCCCTCGTGTGCGGTGTCGATCTCGCCGCGCACGACGAGCGGCACCTGCAGCGCGCGGGCGTCGGGGTAGTCGGCCGGCGTCGCCGACCGCTCGAACCCGTCGGCGATCTCGACGAGCTCCTCGTAGGCGATGCCGCGGTCGAGCCGACGAAACGCCGTCTTGAGCCCGCCCTGCGACCCCTTGTCCTGCGCCTTCTTCGCCACGGCGATCCAGCCGCCGTTCGCGTCCTGGCGCGCGACGAGCTTGTACACCATGCCGGCCGTCGGGTAGCCCGAGCCCGTCACGACCGAGGTGCCCACGCCGTAGGAGTCGACGGGGTAGGCGGCGAGCGCGGCGATCGCGTACTCGTCGAGATCGCTCGTGACGGTGATCTTGGTGCCGGTCGCGCCGAGCGCGTCCAGCTGCGCGCGCACCTCGGCGGCGACGATCGCGAGATCGCCGGAGTCGATGCGCACGCCGCCGAGCTGGGGTCCCGCGACGCGGATCGCCGTCTCGACGCCCTTCTCGATGTCGTACGTGTCCACGAGGAGCGTGGTGTCGTGGCCGAGCGCCGCGATCTGCGCACGGAACGCGTCCTCCTCGGTGTCGTGCAGCAGCGTCCACGAGTGGGCGGCCGTGCCCATGGTCGGGATGCCCCAGGTGCGGCCCGCCTCGAGGTTGCTCGTCGCGCCGAATCCCGCGATGTACGCCGCGCGGGCGGCGGCGACGGCCGACCGCTCGGCGGCACGGCGGGCGCCCATCTCGGCCAGGGGCCGCTCGCCGGCGGCGATGCTCATGCGCGAGGCCGCGGTCGCGACGGCGGAGTCGTGGTTGAGCACGCTCAGTGCGAGGGTCTCGAGGATCACGGCGTCGGCGAACGTGCCCTCGACGGTGAGGATCGGCGATCCGGGGAAGTACAGCTCGCCCTCGCGGTAGCCGGTGATCGACCCGGTGAAGCGGTAGTTCTCGAGGTAGGTCAGCGTCTCGCGGCTGACGACGTGGTGATCGGCGAGGTACTTCAGCTCGGCGTCGTCGAAGCGGAACTCGCGCAGCAGGCCGAGCAGGCGCCCCGTGCCGGCCACCACGCCGAAGCGGCGCCCGCCGGAGAGGCGGCGCGCGAACAGCTCGAACATCGAGTGGCGTGAGGCGGTGCCGTCGCGCAGGGCGGCATCGATCATCGTCAGCTCGTACCGGTCGGTCAGCAGGGCGGTGGAGTCGCTCACGGCCTCACTCTAGCGGCGGGCGCGCACCGGGCAGCGACTACCCTGGAGGGGATGGATGACGCGCCGATCGGGATCTTCGACTCCGGGGTGGGCGGTCTCACGGTCGCCCGAGCGATCGGCGACCAGCTGCCGCGCGAGTCCCTGCTGTACATCGGCGACACCCTGCATTCGCCCTACGGCCCCAAGCCGATCGCCGATGTGCGCCGCTACGCCCTCGAGGTGCTCGACTCGCTCGTCGACCAGGGCGTGAAGATGCTCGTGATCGCCTGCAACACGGCCTCGGCCGCCATGCTGCACGACGCGCGCGAGCGCTACGCCGTGCCGGTGATCGAGGTCATCCGCCCCGCCGTGCGCACGGCGATCGCCACCACCCGCACCGGCCGCATCGGCGTGATCGGCACCCAGGGCACGATTGGATCGGGCGCGTATCAGGACATGCTCGGCATCGCCCCGGGCGTGGAGGTGTTCACGGCGGCCTGCCCGCGGTTCGTCGAGTTCGTCGAGGCGGGCATCACCGACACCCCCGAGCTGCTCGCCGTGGCCGAGGAGTACCTCGCCCCGCTGCGGGCCGCCGACGTCGACACGCTCGTGCTCGGCTGCACCCACTACCCGTTCCTCACGGGCGCGATCAGCTATGTCATGGGCCCCGAGGTCTCGCTCGTCTCCAGCGACAGCGAGACGGCCAAGGACGTCTACCGCGAGCTCGTCAGTCGCGACCTGCTGGCCGGCGCCGATGCGACGCCGCGCCACGTGTACGAGGCCACCGGCGCCGACACCGCCACCTTCACCGCTCTCGCCAACCGCCTGCTGGGCCGCGAGGTGCGCGACGTGCGCCTCGTGCGCACCGGCGCCATCGACCTGCCCACCACCCGATAGGGAGATCATGACCGAATCACCGCGCGCGGACGGCCGCGCCCTCGACGAGCTGCGCCCCGTCACGATCGAACGGGGCTGGAGCGCGCAGGCCGAGGGCTCGGCGCTCATCTCGTTCGGGCAGACGAAGGTGCTCGTCACCGCCTCGTTCACCAACGGCGTGCCGCGCTGGCTCACCGGCAAGGGCCGCGGCTGGGTCACCGCCGAGTACGCCATGCTGCCGCGGGCGACCAACGACCGCAGCGACCGCGAGAGCGTGAAGGGCCGCATCGGCGGGCGCACGCACGAGATCTCGCGCCTGATCGGCCGCGCCCTGCGCGCCGTGGTCGACACGAAGGCGCTCGGTGAGAACACGATCGTCATCGACTGCGACGTGCTGCAGGCCGACGGCGGCACCCGCACCGCCTCGATCACGGGCGCCTACGTCGCCCTCGCCGACGCGATCGAGTGGGGGCGCGAGAAGGGCTTCATCGCCAAGAAGGCCACCCCGCTGCGCGACTCGGTCGCCGCGATCTCGGTCGGCATCATCGACGGGCGCCCCATGCTCGACCTGCCGTACGTCGAGGACTCCCGCGCCGATACCGACATGAACATCGTGATGACCGGCACGGGGAAGTTCATCGAGGTGCAGGGCACCGCCGAGGGCGCGCCGTTCGACAAGGCCGAGCTCGACGCGCTGCTCGAGCTCGGCGCCAAGGGATGCGCCGACCTCACCGCGATCCAGAAGGCGGTGCTGGCGGAGGAGCGCTCGTGAGCCGGGTGGTGCTGGCGACGCACAACGCGCACAAGGTCGCCGAGTTCCAGGCGATCGTGGCCACGATCCGCCCCGACCTCGAGGTCGTCGCGTACGACGGCCCCGAGCCGGTGGAGGACGGCGTCTCGTTCGCCGAGAACGCGCTCATCAAGGCGCGCGCGGCCTCGGCCCACACCGGGCTTCCCGCGCTCGCCGACGACTCGGGCATCTGCGTGCACGTGCTGGGCGGCTCGCCCGGCGTGTTCAGTGCCTACTGGGCCGGGCACGCGAAGGACGATCGGGCCAACCTCGCGCTGCTGCTCGATCAGCTCTCCGACATCCGCGATCCGTATCGCACCGCCCACTACAACTCGACGATCGCGATCGTCACGCCCGGCGGCATCGAGCACACCGTCGAGGGCATCTGGCCCGGGCGCCTCGCCGAGGAGCCGCGCGGCGAGGGCGGATTCGGCTACGACCCGATCTTCATCCCCGATGGTCAGGACGGTCGGGAGCGATCGGTGGGCGAGTTCACGGCGCACGAGAAGAACGCCGTCTCGCACCGCGCCCGCGCCTTCCAGGAGCTCGGCCCCCTCCTCGCCGCGCTGTAGGGACTCGGCCGGCATCGGCCTCGACTCCGCGCCTGCGGCGCTGCGCTCGGCCCGTCTCCGCTCCGGGCTGCGCGCTCCGGTCGACGAGCCGTGATCAGCACGGGCTCGTCGACCGAGTCGAGAGCTCTGGTGCCTACTCCGCGACGACGTCCCCCGGGGTGAGGTCGGGGCGGAGCCCGCGCCAGCGGGGGTGACGCAGATTGCCGCCCGGGGTCCACTCCGAGAACTCCACTTCGGCGACGTGCTCCGGCGCGACCCACCGTGCCAGGCGGGCCTGCGGCCGCGGCACCTCGGCGAACGGGCTGTCGCCGACGGGCCGCAGCAGGTCCTGCAGCCGCCGCAGCTCCCGCTCGCCGAAGCCCGTGCCGACCTTGCCGACGTAGCGCAGCCGGTCGCCGTCGGGGATGCCCAGCAGCAGCGATCCGATCGTGCCCTCGCGATTGCCCTGGCCCGGATTGATGCCGCCGATCACCACCGACTGCGTCCGGGTCAGCTTGAGCTTGAGCCACTCCTCGCTGCGCACGCCGCGGCGATAGGGCGAGCGCGGATCCTTCACCACGACGCCCTCCAGGTCGAGGCGCCGGGCGGTCTCGAGGGCCACGTCGAGGTCGTCGGCGACGGGCGGCACGTCGATCGCGGCGCCGGGGTCGGCGGCGACCCGCTCCAGCGCGGCGCGCCGCTCGGACAGCGGCCGGCCGGTGAGGTCGCGGCCGTCCACCTCGAGCGCGTCGAACAGGTACAGCCGCACCGGCACCCGCGGCGCGACCCGCTGGATGTCCATCGCGCGCGTGAGATGCATCCGCTCCTGCAGCCGCGAGAAGCTCGGGCGCCCCGCGGCGTCGAGGGCGACGATCTCGCCGTCGAGCACGGCCTCGTCGGCATCGATCCGCGCCGCGCCCGGGTTCGACAGCTCCGGATAGCGCAGCGTGATGTCAGTGCCCGAGCGGGCGCGCAGGCGCAGCACCCCGCCGGACCAGTGCGCGACGGCCCGCACCCCGTCCCACTTGAACTCGACCCACGGATCGCCCCCGCGGCGGATCAGGTCGCGCGCGGCCGGCGCGGTCCCCGCCACGGCGAGCATCGGGGCGAAGCGATCGTCGGCCGGGGGAGCGGCCGGTTCGTCCAGCGGCGGCTCGCTCCACGGCACCACGGGCGGGCCGTCGGGCTGCGGCGCGCCCAGCGCGTCGGTCTTGGTGCGGTGCAGGAGCCAGCTCGACTTCTCGCCCTGCCCGTCGGTGCGGATCAGCGCCACCCGGACGGGACCGCCCAGTGGCCCGTCCTCGCGGCCGGTGAGCGTGACGATGATCTCGTCGTCGCGCCACTTGTGCGTCTCGTACGTGCCGGCGTCCCAGATCGTCATGACGCCCGCGCCGTACTGGCCCTTCGGAATCACGCCGTGAAAGTCGAGGTACTCGATCGGGTGGTTCTCGGTCTGCACCGCGAGGTTGTTCTTCGTCGTCGTGGACGGGATGCCCTTCGGCACGGCCCAGTTCACGAGCACGCCGTCGCGCTCCAGGCGCACGTCCCAGTGCAGGCGGGTGGCGTGATGCTCCTGGATGACGAAGCGGTTCCCGTGCTCGGTGCCGTCGGGGCGGGCGGACTCGGGCACCGGCTCGGGCGTGCGATCGGCGCGCCGCTTGGCGATGTACGAGGCGAGCGGCCCCTCGCCACGCGGCACGAGCGGCGCGAGGGGATCGCCGATCCGCTCCGCCCGCTCCAGCACCTCGTCCAGCAGCAGGTGCCGCAGGTCGGGATCGTCCAGCTCCTCCCAGGTGCGCGGTGCCGCGACCCAGGGCCTCGCGCGGCCGCGGAGCGAGTAGGGGGAGACCGTGGTCTTCTTGCCGTTGTTCTGGCTCCAGTCCACGAACACCTTGCCCGGCCGCGCCGCCTTGCTCATGGTGCTCACCACGAGGTCGGGGTGATCGGCCTCCAGGGCGCGCGCCAGCTCGCGGGCGACGGCCGAGATCGCGTCGCTCGACTGGTCGCCCGGCAGCGCCGCGTACAGGTGGATTCCCTTGCTGCCGCTCGTCACCGGCAGCGGCTCGAGCCCCATGCCGCCGAGGATCGATCGGGCCCAGCGGGCCACCTCCGCGCACTCGGGCAGCCCCACGCCCGGGCCGGGATCCAGATCGAGCACCAGGCGGTTGGGGCCTCGGCGCTCGCCGCGGGCGTCGAACGTCCACTGCGGCACGTGCAGCTCGAGGCTCGCCACCTGCGCGAGATAGACGAGCGCGGCGGTCTCCTCGACGATCGGGTACTCCTTCGCGCCGGTGGAGTGCTCGATGCGGCGGCGGGGGATCCAGTCCGGGGCGCCGGCCTCCAGGTCCTTGGCGAAGAACGACGGCGCGGGATCGTCGGCGGTGCCCACGCCGTCCACCCACCGCTTGCGGGTGACGGGCCGATCGGCCAGGTGCGGCAGCAGCAGCGGGGCGATGCGCGAGTAGTACCCGATCACCTCGCCCTTCGTGGTGCCGGTCTCGGGGTAGACGACCTTGTCGAGGTTGGTGATCCGCACGCGGCGCGACCCCACGCGCACCGTCTGCGCCGCCCCCTCGCCGCCTGCCATGAGCCCAGGGTAGGGCCCGCGGCGGTGTCAAGGGCTGGTGTGACTGGTGTGAGCGGTGTTCACTGTTGCCATGCGATCGATCTGGAAGGGCGCGCTCACCTTCGGGCTCGTCAACGTGCCGGTCAAGCTCTACGCCGCGACCGAGGACCACGACGTGTCGCTGCACCAGGTGCACAACGCCGACGGCGGGCGCATCCGATACCAGCGCAAGTGCGAGGTGTGCGGCGAGGTGGTCGCCTACGCCGACATCGATCGCGCCTACGACGACGGCGAGCGCACCGTGGTGCTCACCGACGAGGACCTCAAGGCGCTGCCGGCCGAGCGCAGCCGCGAGATCGACGTGGTCGAGTTCGTGCCCAGCGAGCAGGTCGACCCGATCACGTTCGACAAGGCGTACTACCTCGAGCCCGACTCCAAGTCGCCGAAGGCGTACGTGCTGCTGCGGGAGACCCTCGAGCGCACCGATCGCACGGCGATCGTGCGGTTCTCGCTGCGGCAGAAGACCCGGCTCGCGGCGCTGCGGGTGCGCGGCGACGTGCTCATGCTGCAGACCCTGCTGTGGGCCGACGAGGTGCGGCAGGTGTCGTTCCCGTCGCTGGAGGACTCGCCCACGGTGAGCAAGAAGGAGCTCGAGCTGTCGGCCAACCTCGTCGAGAGCTACTCGGGCGACTTCGACCCGGACGAGTTCGTCGACGAGTACCAGAAGGAGCTGCGCACGCTCATCGAGGCCAAGCTCGAGCAGGGCGATGCCATCGACACGGACGCGACGTTCGGCCGCGACGAGGAGGAGACCGGCGGCGAGGTCATCGACCTCATGGAGGCCCTGCGCGCGAGCGTGGAGAAGTCGCGGCAGACGAAGAAGACCGCGAGCTGATCAGTCGATCTGGGGCTCGATCACGGGCTCCGGCGTGCCGGCCGCGAGCTCGCGGCGCACGGTGCGGCGCTCCTTCAGGTAATGCCACAGCACGAACACGGCCGTCCCCGCGACCGCGGCGAGAAGGATGAGGTCGATGTACTGCGTGACGAAGTCGCGCACCCACGGGATGAACGCGATCACGTAGCCGAACAGCGTCAGCCCCGCGCCCCAGATCACGGCGCCGATGAGGTTGTACAGCGTGTACCGGCGCCACGGCATGTGGCCGATGCCCGCCGCGACGGGCGCGAAGGTGCGCACGATCGGCACGAACCGGGCGACGATGATCGTCAGGCCGCCGAAGCGCTGGAAGAACGCGTTCGTCCGGGCGACGTTCTTGCGGCTGAATAGGCCTGACTCGCGGCGCTCGAACAGGGCCGGACCGCCCTTGTGGCCGATGAGATACCCGACCTCGCCGCCGACGAAGGCCGACAGGCCGATGAGCAGCGCCACGATCCAGATGTTGACGCCGAAGACGAGATTGGTGTGCGTGAGCAGGCCCGCGATGATGAGGAGCGTGTCGCCGGGGAGGATGAACCCGACGAGGAGCCCGGTCTCGGCGAACACGATGAGGCACACGACCAGCAGCGCCCACGGGCCGGCGATCGTGATGATCGTCTCCGGGTCGAGCCAGGGGATGAGAGCTGTGTGGTGCAAGGGGTTCCTGTCTGAAGGAAGGTGACGGCGAGGGCGGATGCCCCGACCGCCCGTGCGGAAGGTGGGACTCGAACCCACACGCCCAGAGGCACAGGAACCTAAATCCTGCGTGTCTACCGGTTTCACCACTCCCGCGAGCGATTCGTTCAGTCTACTGACGGCCCCTGATGCCGACGAGGGGGAGATCCCCATGATCCGCCGGTGTTTGGCGCTGTGGATAACTTCCGCGGCGGACCTCGCTGCTGTGTGAGGATCCCCGCGTGGACTCCCTGCACGCCGACCTCATCGAGCGCGTGCGCCGGCGCCTGCGCGAGGACGGCATCGACCCCGCGCGCGATGCCGTGGCGGCGCAGCACGCCGTCGCGGTCGAGGTGCGCCGGTACAGCGATCTCGCCCTCGCGCGCGGCGCGGCGCCCATCGACGACGAGCCGGGGGTGGTGCGCTCGCTGCTCGCGGCGATGAGCGGGTGGGGGCCGCTGGATCCGTACCTTCGTGATCCCCGGGTCGAGGAGCTGTGGATCAACGCCCCCGATCGGATCTTCCTCGCCCGGGCCGGGGTGACCGAGCGCGTGCCGCTGGAGCTGACCGACGAGGAGGTGCGCGACCTCGTCGAGCGCATGCTGCACGCGGCCGGGCGGCGCGTGGATCTGTCGCAGCCGTTCGTGGACGCCTCGCTCCCGGACGGCTCGCGTCTGCACGTCGCGATCCCCGACGTCACGCGGCGGCACTGGGCGGTCAACATCCGCCGCTTCCTCTCCGGTCACCGCACGCTCGACGAGCTCGTGGACATCGGATCGATCGAGGCGGAGGGCGCCGACCTTCTGCACGCGGCGATGCGCGCGGGGGAGAGCGTGCTCGTCTCGGGCGCCACCCACGCGGGCAAGACCACCCTGCTCGCGGCGCTCCTGGGCGAGTGCGGCACGGCGCGGATCGTCACGGTCGAGGAGACGTTCGAGCTCGGGGTCGACGCCCCGGATCTCGTGGCCCTGCAGGGGCGCCAGCCGAGCCTGGAGGGCACGGGGGAGATCACGCTGCGGCGGCTCGTGAAGGAGGCGCTGCGCATGCGCCCCGACCGTCTCGTGATCGGCGAGGTGCGCGACGCGGAGGCACTCGACCTCGTGCTCGCGCTCAACACGGGCGTGCCGTGCGCCGCGACGATCCACGCGAACTCGGCGAGCGAGGCCCTCGCCAAGCTGGCCATGCTGCCGCTGCTGGCCGGCCGCAACATCGATCGCGACTTCCTGCTCCCGGCGATCGCGGGCGGCGTCGACCTCGTGGTGCACTGCGAGCGGCGCCCCGACGGGTCGCGCCGGATCCGGGAGATCGCGCGGGTCACGGGCGAGGTGACGGACGACGCCGTGGCGACCGAGTCGGTGTATCGCGCCCCCGAGAGCGCGCCCGGTGCCCCGATCCGCCTGCCGCGGCCGGCGCAGGGCGGTTCGTGGCTCGATGCCGACACCCGGGTGGTGAGCTGGTGACGATCCTGCTCGGTCTGACGCTCGCCGCGGGGCTCCTGCTGGTCGCCTCGCCGTGGCTGTGGCCTCCGCGCCCGGTCACCGAGCAGTCGGCGCAGGAGAGCCGGGCCGCCCGGCTGCTGGAGTCCGCCGGTTTCGCGCACATGCCTCCGCGCGTGCTGTACGTCGGCTGCGCGGCCGCGGGCCTGGGCGCGGCCGCCATCGCCTGGCTCGCCACGGGCGTCGCCGCGCTCGCCGCCGCCGCGCTCATCGCCGGGGCCGCCGCGCCGATCGGCTGGCTGCGCTCGCGCCGGCTCGCGCTCGCCCGCGCGCGGCGCGGCCTCTGGCCCGATGTCTGCGATCTGCTGATCTCGTCGGTGCGCGCCGGCATGTCGCTTCCCGACGCGATCGGCAGTCTCGGGGAGTCCGCGCCGCCGTCGCTGCGCGGGCCGTTCGCGGCCTTCGCGCGCGACATGGCCGCCTCCGGGCACTTCGACTCCAGCGCCGACCGGCTCAAGCAGGCGCTGGCCGATCCGCTGGCCGACCGCATCGTCGAGACGCTGCGCATGGCGCGCCAGGTGGGCGGCACGGAGCTCGTCCCGGTGCTGCGGGCGCTGTCCGCGTCCGTGCGGGCCGAGGCGTCGCTGCGGGCGGAGGTGGAGTCGCGGCAGTCGTGGACGCGCGGCGCGGCCGTGCTGGGCGTCGTGGCGCCGTGGGTGATCCTCGTGCTGCTCGCGACGCGCCCCGAGGGAGCGGTCGCCTACTCCAGCCCCGAGGGCGTCGCCCTGATCCTCGCCGGCGCCGTCGTCTCGTTCGTGGCCTACCGCCTCATGATCCGGATCGGCCGCCTGCCGGAGCCGAGGAGGTGGTTCGCGTGACCGTGCTCACCGACGCGGCGCTCGCGATCCTGCTCGGCGGCTCCTTCGGCGCCGGGGTGTGGACGCTGCTCGCGCTGGTGCCGCGGTGGGGCGCCGTGCCGCTCGGGCGCCGCATCGCGCCCTACATCCGCGACGTCACCGATCCCGAGGGCACCACGCTCCACGACGGCGCGATCGATCCGGGCTCGGCGCTCGCCGGCGGCGCGCGGGCGGCGTGGCTGCGGCTGCGCGTGGCCGTGACCCGTGTGCTCGGCGGCGGCGACAGCGTCGCGCGTCGCCTGCAGCGTGCGGGCCTCGAGCCCGATGTCGCGGCCTTCCGCGGCCGCCAGCTCGCGTGGGCGCTCGGGGCGGCCGCCGCGGGCGGGGCGCTGACCGTGGCGCTGGCGGTCACGGGGCGCTTCACGGGGGCTGCGGCGCTGCTGCCGGTCGTGACGGGAGCGGCCGGCGCGCTGGGCTGCGACGCGCTGCTCACCGCCCGCGCGCGCGGGCGCAGCGCGCGCATCGCGGAGGAGCTGCCCACCGTGCTCGAGTTCCTCGCGCTTTGCCTGGCCGCCGGCGAGGGGATCCTCGACAGCGTCCGGCGCGTCTCGGCGGTCGGGGGCGGCGAGCTCACCCTGGAGCTGCGCCGCGTCGTCGTCGAGGTGGCGACGGGCGCGAGCCTGGGCGAGGCGCTCTCGGCCCTCGCACGCCGCGTCGACGTGCCCGCGGTCGGGCGGGCGATCGATCACCTGGTGGCGGCGATCGACCGCGGTGCCCCGCTCGCGCAGACGCTCGAGGCGCAGGCGGCCGACGCGCGCGAGGAGGCCAAGCGCACGCTCATCGAGCAGGCGGGCCGCCGCGAGATCGGCATGCTCATTCCGCTGGTGTTCGGGCTGCTGCCGCTGTCGGTGATCTTCGCCGTGTTCCCCGGAATCGTGATGTTGCGCATCGGACTGTAGAGGAAGGAAGAGAGATGACGGATCTCGACACGGGGGAGCGCTCGCTCCCCGAGGACGACCGCGGCGACGTGCCCGGCTGGGTTCTCGTGACCCTGATGACGGCGGGCTTGGTCGTCGCCATCTGGGCGCTCGCCGGGCCCGCGCTCGAGGGACTGTTCCAGCAGGCGATCACGAGCGTCACCGGGTTGTGAGCGTGGCGCCGCGCCGCGCTCGTGCCCGGCACGGGCTCGACCTCGGCGGCGACGAGCGCGGCTCGGCCGTCGTCGAGTTCGTGCTCGTGGGCTCGCTGCTGACCGTGCTGACGCTCGCCGTGCTGCAGCTGGGCTTCGCGATCTATGTGCGCAACGTCGTGCACGACGCCGCCGTCGAGGGCGCCTATCACGCGGCGCTCGCCGACGTCCCCGTGCAGTCGGGCGCGGCGCGGGCTGGCGAGCTGATCTCGCGCGCGGTCGGATCGGGGTACGCGCAGGAGATCCGCGCGAGCACGGGGATGGTGGCGGGGACGGAATCCGTGGTCGTCACGGTGCGGGCCACTCTGCCGCTGGCGGGCCTGCTCGGCGTTCCCCGCGGACTGGAGGTGACGGCGCATGCGCCGGTCGAGTCGCTGGGCTGAGCGCTGGCGGCGGCCCCTGCCGGGCTCCGCGCCGGGGTCGCTGCCGGGGTCGCTGCCGGTGTCGCGGCCGGGGGAGGGCGAGCGTGGATCGGCGTCGCTGGAGTTCATGACGGTCGGGGTGCTCATGCTCGTGCCGATCGTGTACCTCGTGGTGACGCTCGGCATCCTGCAGAACCACGCGCTCGGCGCGGAGGCGGCGGCGCGGTTCGCGGCGCGATCGATCGCGCAGTCCGACGATGCCGCCGAGGCCGCCCAGCGCGCGGACGCGGCGATCGCCGGCATCACGGAGGAGTACGGCATCGACGCGGATCGCACCACTGTCTCGATGACGTGCGTTCCCGCGGGTGCCGAGTGCCCCGCGGCCGGGGCGACCGTCGTCGTCACGGTGCGCTCCGCGGTCTCGCTGCCGTTCGTGCCGGACGTCCTCGGGCTGGACCGGCTCGCGGTCATCCCCGTGGAGGCGACCTCGGGGCAGAAGGTCTCCCGGTTCTGGAGCGCGGGATGAGCGCCCGCCGGCGGCCGCGGCGGGAGCTCGCCCAGGACGAGCGCGGCAGCGTGCTGCTGCTCACGCTGGGCTACGCACTGCTCGCGATCGCGGTGGTCATCGTGTGCGTCGATGCGACCTCGCTCTATCTGGCGCAGAAGCGCCTCGATGCCCTCGCCGACGCCGCGGCGCTCGCGGGCGCCGACGGATTCTCGGTCGTGGCCGGCGCGGACGGCCCCGCCGCGGTGCTCGACGACGCGGAGGTGCTCGAGCAGGCCGGCGCGATCGTCGAGGTCACGGGCGGCCAGGCGCGGCTCGTGGCCGCCACCACGCCGGACGGCCTCTCCGCGCGGGTGACGGTGACCGACACCTGGCACCCACCCGTGCTGTCGCCGTTCGTGCCCGGCGGCATCACGCTCGAGTCGACGGCGACGAGCCGCACCGCGCTGAACTGAGCGTCAGCGCTCGGGCGCGTAGCGGGGCAGCCAGCGCAGGAACGCGAGGGCGCCGAGCAGGCCGATCGCGCCGATCGCACCCGTCGCGACCGAGAGCGAGAACAGGGCGGTCAGGCCCGAGAAGATGAGCGGCGTCGTCGCGCCCCCGGCATCGGTGATCGTGCGCCAGGCGCCGAGGAACGTCGCCGGCTCGTCCTGCGGGGCGACATCGGCGCCGACGGTCAGCAGGATGCCGCTGGAGAGGCCGTTGCCCACGCCGATGACGATCGCGAACACCCCGAACCACAGCACGGCCTGCGGCACGTCGTGGGTGAACGCCAGCGCCACGAGCGCGCCGCCCATGAGCACCGCCGAGGGCACGGCCGCCCAGATGCGCCCGAACCGATCCATCACCTGACCGCTGACGTAGAACAGCGCGAAGTCGAGCGCACCGGCCACGCCCACGACGAGGGCGATCGTGGAGGCGTCGAGCCCGATCGACACACCCCACAGCGGCAGCACGGTCTGACGCGCCCCGCGCACGGCCGCGAGCGACGCCGCGGCCACGCCCAGCCGCGAGAGCACGCGGCGGTTGCGCCACATGGTGCGGAACACCCCCACGCGCTCGACGGCGGGGATGGACCCCGTCACCGGCTCGCCGGTGTCCTCGGCGATCGCCTCGTCCCGGCGGGGCGCGGGGGCGCCCGAGATCCGCGTCTCCGGGTCGGGCCCGAACGTCACGAGCAGCCCGACGCCGATCATCATCGCCGCGAAGAACCAGATGCTCGCGCGCTCCGTGCCGAACACGGCCAGCATCGCGGCGGCGAGGAAGGGCCCCGTGAAGGCGCCGAGGCGGAACGAGCCGCCCAGCAGCGACAGCGCGCGGGCGCGATACGTCAGCGGCACGCGCGTGGTCATGAAGGTGTGCCGGGCCACGGCGAACGAGGCGGCGAAGAACCCGACCGTGAGCGAGGCGAGCGCGAGCAGCGGCACGTTCTGCGCGAACAGCATGATGATGGCCCCGAGCAGCGAGCCGATCGCCGCGATCGTCATCGCCCGTCGCTCGCCCGCGCGCGCCACGAGCCAGCCGGCGGGGATGTTCCCGAGCAGCTGTCCGACCACGAGCGCCGCCGGCACCAGCGCGGCCGCCGCCAGGTGCGCGCCGAACTGGGCCGCCACCACCGGAAGCAGCGGCACGATCGCGCCCTGCCCGACCGAGTACAGCGCGGTGGGGCCGTAGATCATCGGCGCGAAGCGAAGGAGGGTGCCCCGCACGTCTCCATCGGGCGGTGGAGGGGCGGATGTCACGCCTCCACGTTACCTCGGCGATCTCGGGCGTCCCGGCGCCCACACCGGCTCCCAGCGGCCGACCGGTAGGCTGGGGGAGACATGATTGAGCTCGATCTCTCCGCCGACATCCAGGCGCTGCGCACCACGTTCGCGAACATCCGAGAGGTGGTCGATGTCGACGCGCTGCGCGCCGACGTGGACCGCCTGGAGCAGGAGGCGGCCGATCCAGAGCTCTGGAACGACCAGGCCAACGCGCAGAAGGTCACCAGCGCGCTCAGCCGCGTGAAGGCGCAGCTCGCCAAGGTCACGAAGATCGAGAGCCGCCTCGACGATCTCGAGGTCATGGTCGACCTCGCCAACGAGATGGAGGACGAGGACGCCGCCCAGGAGGCGCGGACCGAGCTCGCCGCGCTCGAGAAGGCGATCGGCGACCTCGAGGTGCAAACGCTGCTCGACGGCGAGTACGACGATCGCGCCGCCGTCGTCACGATCCGCTCGGGCGCGGGCGGCGACGACGCCACCGACTTCGCCGAGATGCTCATGCGCATGTACCTGCGCTGGGCCGAGCGCCACGGCTACCCGGTCAAGGTGATGGACACGTCCTACGCCGAGGGCGCGGGCATCAAGTCCACGACGTTCGAGGTCGACGCGCCCTACGCCTACGGCACGCTCTCGGTCGAGGCCGGCACGCACCGTCTCGCCCGGATCAGCCCGTTCGGCTCCGCCGACAAGCGCCAGACGTCGTTCGCCGCCGTCGAGGTGATCCCGGTGATGGAGGAGGCCCAGGAGGTCGACATCCCCGAGAACGACATCCGCGTCGACGTCTTCCGCTCGTCCGGCCCCGGTGGTCAGTCGGTGAACACCACCGACTCGGCCGTGCGGATCACCCACCTCCCGACCGGCATCGTCGTCTCGATGCAGAACGAGAAGTCGCAGATCCAGAACCGTGCCGCCGCCATGCGCGTGCTGCAGACCCGACTCCTGCTGCTGCAGAAGGAGGAGGAGGCCGCCAAGAAGAAGGAGCTCGCCGGCACGATCACCGCGAGCTGGGGCGACCAGATGCGCTCGTACTTCCTCTACGGTCAGCAGCTCGTCAAGGACCTGCGCACGGGCTACGAGGTGGGCAACCCGGCCACGGTGTTCGACGGCGACCTCGACGGGCTCATCAACGCCGGCATCCGCTGGCGCAAGCGCAAGATCGAGGACTGACCCTCGCACCCCAGGCCCCGGCACCCGCCGGGGCCTTTTGCGTTGCGGCCCGGTGCGCCGTCTGGCGTGCGGCTCGCGGTCGGCTTCGGCTTACGGAGCGGGGCGCCGAAACAGCATGTTTGCGCCGAGACCGGTTCCTGTGCACGCTGTCTCGGCGCGAAGATGCAGTCTCGGCGTGAAGAAACAGCGTCACGGACTCGACGGGCGCGCAACGCGCGTCCGGGTGCCCTGCATGGGTGGGCCGCCCTGCACGCGACGGGGGAGCAGATCCCGGTCCCGAGATCGCACGGTATGCGCCGAGACTGCACGCCTGCGCCGAGACAGCTGACGGTGGACGCTGTCTCGGCGCAAACATGCAGTCTCGGCGCGAAGACACCCGCGCTGCGCCGCAACAGCGAACGCGCCCAGCGGGGACGGAGGGGTTCCGCTGCCCAGCAGGGGGTGAGCGCAGCGAACCGGGCCCCCGCTGGGCGGCGGAACCCCGCAGTCCCCGCGGACCCGACCACAACCGGTAACCGACCCGGGGGCGCACCCGGCGAATCCGCCCCGCAGTCCCCGCGGAAACCTCCGGCGCACGCGAAAAGGGCCCGGTCCGAAGACCGGGCCCCTTTCGGCGCACTCAGTGCTTGTCGTCGCCCGACTCGAGCTCCGCGTGGTGTCCGCCGTGGCGGAACTGCGGCGTCTCCTCCGGGCTCGGGCCGTACTCGGCCAGCGCGTGGCGCTGGTGCTCGTCGGCGTGGTCGAGCTCGGTCTGGGTGAGGGGAGCGAGGCGGTCCTCGAAGAACCAGCGCGACAGCGACGCGCGGAACTTCTGGCTCGCCGGGATCTTGCCCTGGTCGTTGGGGCGCACCACGAGCGGCTCGTAGCCGGGCTCGGGGATGAGCTTCCAGCGCTCGTATTCGTCCATCGGCTTGTGCACCTCGCGGTACTCGCCGCCGGGGAGGCGCACGATGCGGCCCGACTCGTAGCCGTGCAGGACGATCTCGCGATCCTTCTTCTGCAGGGCGAGGCACACCCGCTTGGTGATGAAGTAGAGCACGAACGGCCCGATGATCAGCGCCGCCTGGAGGAAGTGGATGACTCCCTCCATCGTGAGCCCGAAGTGGGTCGCGATGATGTCCGACGAGGCCGCGGCCCACAGCGTCGCGTAGAAGCCGACACCGGCGGCGCCGATGGCGGTGCGCGTCGCGGCGTTGCGCGGGCGCTGGGCGATGTGGTGCTCGCGCTTGTCGCCCGTGATCCACGCCTCGATGAACGGGTAGAACATGACGAGCACGATGAAGATGCCCAGCACGGCGACCGGCACCAGGATGCCGAGCGACAGCGTGTAGTTGCCGAGGTGGACGTCCCAGTTCGACGGGGCCAGACGCAGCGCGCCGTCCGCGAAGCCGATGTACCAGTCGGGCTGGGTACCGGCCGAGACGGGCGACGGGTCGTACGGGCCGTACGCCCAGATCGGGTTGATCTGCACCAGCGAGGCGATCAGCACGATCGCACCGAAGACGATGAAGAAGAAGCCGCCCATCTTGGCCATGTACACCGGCATCATCGGGTAGCCCACGACGTTGTCGTTCGCGCGGCCGGGGCCGGCGAACTGCGTGTGCTTGTTCACGATCATGAGCACCAGGTGCAGGCCCACGAGGGCGATCACCAGCAGCGGCAGGATCAGGATGTGCAGCGTGTACAGGCGGCCCACGATGTCGGTGCCGGGGAACTCGCCGCCGAAGAGGAGGAACGAGGTCCACGTGCCGATCAGCGGGATGCCCTTGACCATGCCGTCGATGATGCGCAGGCCGTTGCCCGAGAGCAGGTCGTCGGGGAGCGAGTAGCCGGTGAAGCCCTCGGCCATCGCCAGGATGAACAGCACGAAGCCGATCACCCAGTTCAGCTCGCGCGGCTTGCGGAACGAGCCCGTGAAGAACACACGGAGCATGTGCACGCCGATGCCGGCCACGAAGACCAGGGCGGCCCAGTGGTGGATCTGGCGCACGAGCAGGCCGCCGCGCAGGTCGAACGAGATGTGCAGCGTCGACTCGAGCGCCGCCGACATCGCGATGCCGCGCATGGGCTCGTAGGCGCCGTGGTAGTGGGTCTCGACCATCGAGGCCTGGAAGAAGAACGTCAGGAACGTGCCCGAGAGGAGCACGACGACGAACGACCAGAGCGCGATCTCGCCGAGCATGAACGACCAGTGGTCGGGGAAGACCTTGCGGCCCAGCTCCTTGACGAAGCCCGACAGGCTGGTGCGCTCGTCGATGTAGTTCGCGGCGGCGCCGACGAACTTGCCGCCCAGCGGCTTGTCAGCGGCCTTCTTCTCTTCCTGAAGCGTGGCGGTGCTCATCAGTGACGCTCCCAGAAGCTCGGGCCGACAGGCTCGCGGAAATCGCTGCGGGCGACGAGGTAGCCCTCATCGTCGACGGTGATCGGCAGCTGCGGCAGCGGGCGGGCGGCGGGGCCGAAGATGACCTTCGCCTCCTCCGTGACGTCGAACTGCGACTGGTGGCAGGGGCACAGCAGGTGGTGCGTCTGCTGCTCGTACAGGGCGACGGGGCAGCCGACGTGCGTGCAGACCTTCGAGTACGCGACGATGCCGTCGTACGACCAGTCCTTGCGCTCCTCGCGCTCGATGAGCTGCTCGGGGAGCAGACGCATCAGCAGCACGATCGCCTTGGCCTTCTGCTCGAGGTAGCCCTCGTCGTGGCCGAGGCTCGCGAGGTCCTCGGGGATCACGTGGAACGCGGAGCCGAGCGTGACCTCGGATGCCTTGATCGGCGTGCCCTCGGGGTCGCGCGCCAGGCGCGTGCCCTCCTTCCACATGGTGTGGTTCAGGAGGTGCACCGGGTCCTCGTCCATGGGGGCCAGGCCGCGGAACAGCGTCAGGCCGGGCAGGATCGAGGCGCCGAGCGCGACGAACAGCGAGTTGCGGATCATCTTGCGACGACCGAAGCCCGAGTCCTCGTTCGCGTCGGCGAAGGCCTTGACGGCCGCCTCGCGCGTGGGCACCGAGCCGCGCGTCGCGTGGCGGTGCTCCACGTGCTCCTTGTCGCTCATGAGCGCCTTGGACCAGTGGATCGCGCCGATGCCGATCGCCAGCAGGGCGATCGCGATGCCGAGGCCGATGAACATGTTGTTGTACCGGATCGAGAGGAACGACTCGTCCTCGATCGGGAACAGCATGTAGGCGGCGACGGCGAAGATGCTCGCCGCGGCGGAGAGGTAGAACAGCGTGTAGACCGTGCGGACGGCGGCCTTCTCGGCCTTCGGGTCCTTGTCGGTCATCCGCGCGCGGTGGGGCGGCAGACCCGGGTTCTGCACGGGGTCCGAGACAGGGACGGCGAGGCCAGCGGAAGGCTGGTACGCCTCCACCGCCTGCGTGTCGTCCTCGTGTGCCATGGTGCTCCTCGTCACTTCTTCACGTTCGTTCGTCATGCGTCAGTTCGACTTCGCGGTGATCCACACCGTGATCGCCACGAGGGCGCCGATGCCGAAGATCCAGACGAACAGACCCTCCGAGACAGGACCCAGCGAGCCGAGCGTGAAGCCGCCCGGGGCCTGCATCTGCTGCTGATACAGCAGCGCGGAGATGATGTCGCGCTTGTCTTCCTCGGTGAGGTTCATGTCGTTGAAGACAGGCATGTTCTGGGGGCCGGTGACCATGGCCGCGTAGATGTGCAGGCCGCTGGTGTCCATGATGTCCGGCGCGTACTTGCCCTCGGTGAGCGCGCCACCGGCGGCGGCGACGTTGTGGCACATGGCGCAGTTGATGCGGAACAGCTCCGCACCGCGGGCGACGTCGCCCTCGCCGTCGGTCACGTGATCGCTCGGGTACTCGGGGCCGGGGGCGACCGACTGGACGTAGTCGGCCATCGCGAGGATCTGCTCCTCGGTGAACTGCACCGGCTTCTGCGGAGCCTGCGGGCCCTGCATCTGCAGCGGCATGCGTCCGGTGGAGACCTGGAACTCGACCGCGAGCTCGCCGACGCCGACGAGCGAGGGGCCGTTGTCGGTGCCCTGCAGGTCGAGGCCGTGGCAGGTGGCGCAGTTGGCCTGGAACAGCTTCTCGCCGTCCTCCGCCGTGAGGGCGGTCTGGACCTGCGACGTCTCGGCGGTCGAGGCGACCGCGGCCGATGCCGCGGCGTAGCCGCCGCCCGTGATGAGCAGGCCGATGCCGATCAGCGCGGCGGTGGCCAGGGGGCTGCGACGCCCGCCGGAGCGACGCATCTTCTTCTCTCGTGCCATGTGATTCTTCAGCTCCGGTCTTACTTGAGGAAGTAGATGACGATGAACAGGGCGATCCAGACCACATCCACGAAGTGCCAGTAGTACGACACCACGATCGCGGTGGTCTCTTCCTTGCGACGGAACTGCTTGACGGCATACACACGGCCGATCGTGAGCAGGAACGCGACGAGGCCGCCGGTGACGTGGAGCGCGTGGAAGCCCGTGGTCAGGTAGAACGCCGACGCGTACGAGTCCGAGTGGATCGGCATGCCGTGCGCGACGAGCTGGGCGTACTCCCAGACCTGACCGCAGACGAAGAACGCGCCCAGGATGAAGGTCAGCCAGAACCAGGGGACCATGCCCCACGACTTCCAGCCCTGCCCCTTGACCGTGTACGGCTGGCCGCGCTCGGCGGCGAACACGCCCATCTGGCACGTCACACTGGAGAGCACCAGGATGATCGTGTTGATCAGAGCGAAGGGCACGTTGAGAAGCTCGGTGCGGTCCGCCCACAGCTCCGGGCTGGTGCTGCGGAGCGTGAAGTAGATCGCGAACAGGCCGGCGAAGAACATGACTTCGCTGCCGAGCCAGACAATCGTGCCGACCGCGACCGGGTCGGGTCGCTTCACTTTCGGTGCCGGGGCATAGATCACGGGGGTCGTCACCCGTCCATTATTGCCGATGATCGAGCGTGCTCATGGCAATTTCGACGCCGCGTCGAAGTTAGGGAGGCCTAAGTGCCGGCTGGGAATCCGGCCCGAGACCGCCGTGGATCGGCCGACGATAGGATCTGCGCATGCCCGAATCGCTCTCCTGGCCCGCCGTCCTCACCACCGTGTTGGAGGGCCGCGACCTCAGCGTGTCGGAGGCGACCTGGGCGATGACGCAGGTCATGACCGGGGCAGCGACGCCCGCGCAGCTGGCCGGCTTCCTCACCGCCCTGCGCGCGAAGGGCGAGTCGGTGGAGGAGGTCATCGGCTTCCGCGACGCGATCCTCGACGCGGCCGTGCCCCTCCCCGTCGATCCGAACGTGCTCGACATCGTGGGCACCGGCGGCGACCGGATCGGCACCGTGAACGTCTCGACGACGGCGTCGATTGTGATCGCCGCCACCGGCATCCCGGTGGTCAAGCACGGCAATCGCGCGGTGAGCTCGAAGACCGGCTCCTCCGACGTGCTCGGGGAGCTCGGGATCGACCTCGGCCTCTCGCCCGAGGCGGTCGCGAGCGTGCTGGATCGTGCCGGCATCACCTTCGCGTGGGCGGCGGCCTTCCACCCCGGCTTCAAGCACGCCGCGGCCGTGCGGGGCGAGCTCGGCGTGCCCACGGTGTTCAACTTCCTCGGCCCGCTCGTGAACCCGGCGCGCGCCGAGGCGAACGCGGTCGGCGTGGCCAATCCCGACGTGGTGCCGCTCATCGCGGGCGTGTTCCGCACGCGCGGCGCGACGGCGCTCGTCTTCCGGGGCGAGGACGGGCTCGACGAGCTCACAACGACGGGGTACAGCCGGATCTGGCAGATCAGCAACGGCGACCAGCACGAGTTCGACATCCACCCGCGCGACCTCGACATGCCGACGGCGACGCTGGCCGACATCACGGGCGGCGACCCCGCGCACAACGCCGGGGTGCTGCGCCGCACGCTGGCGGGGGAGCAGGGCGCCGTGCGCGACATCGTGCTGCTGAACGCCGCGGCCGGCATCGTCGCCTACCGGCTGTCGCAGGACCCGGGGCAGGCGCAGCGCAACCTCATCCAGCGCCTCGTCGAGGCGCGCGACGAGGCCGCGGCCGCGATCGACGACGGCCGCGCCGAGGCCAAGCTCGAGGCGTGGGTGCGGGCGAGCCGCGAGGCGCAGACCGACTGAGCCCCGAGGGCGCATGCATGCCCGGGCATAGACTGGCCGGGTGATGTCCGCTCCCGTCTCCGCCGCGAGACGGGCGTTCCCCTGGCTCGTGGTCGCCGGCGTTCTCGTCGCGGCGCTGAGCCTGCGGGCTCCCGTGCTGGCGGTCTCGCCGGTGTTGCGCGACATCGAGCACGACCTCGGGCTCGACGCGGCCGGCGCGTCGCTCATCATGACGAGCGCCGTGCTCATGTTCGCCGTCGTGACGCCGGCCGCCGCGCTCGTGATCCGGAGGGCGGGCCCCGAGCTCGCCCTGCTCGTGTGCCTCGCCGGCGTGATCGCCGGCACCCTGGTGCGGTCGGCCCCCGTGTACGGCTGGATGATCGCCGGCATGATCGTCACGGGTGCGGCGATCACGATCGGCAACGTCGTGATCCCCGTGATCATCCGCCGCGACGTGCCCGAGCGGCACGTGGCCACCGTCACGGCCGCGTACACGGCGATGCTCAACGTCGGCTCGCTGTTCGCCACGCTCGGCACGGCCCCGCTGGCGGAGGCCATCGGCTGGCCGGTGGCGCTGCTGTCGTGGAGCGTGCTGTCGATCGTCGGCGTCGCGCTGTGGGCCGTGCACCTGGGTCGAGACCGCGCCGCCGGGGCCACCTGGGGCGAGCGCTACTCGGGCGAGACCGGCGCGACGGGAGCGGCCGCCGAGGCCGTCGCGATGACCGGGCCGGTGCCCGTCCTCACCGGACGCGGTCGCGCGCTGCGGCACCCGGCGGTGTGGCTGCTCACGGCCACGTTCGCGTGCCAGTCGGCCGCGTACTACGTGCTGTCCACGTGGCTGCCGGCGATGGCGACCGATCTCATCGGGGTCGACACGACGACGGCGGGCGCGCTCGCCTCGATCTTCCAGGGCGGGGCGATCGTCGGCGCCTTCGTCGTGCCGGTGCTCGCGCGCTACCTGCCGCTCATGGTGCCGGCCGTCGTCGTGAGCGCCTGCTGGATCGCCGTGTCGGCCGGGCTGCTCGTCGCGCCGCAGCTGCTGGCCCTGTGGGCGGCGATCGGCTCGGTCGCGCACGCCGGCGGCTTCGTCGTCATCTTCACCGTGCTCATGCGCGTCGCGCGCACGGACGCCGAGGCGGCGACGGGCTCCGCGCTCGTGCAGGGGCTGGCGTACGTGTTCGGCACGGTCGGCGCACCCGTCGCCGGCGCGCTGCACGACGCCACGGGCGGGTGGGCCGCGTCGCTCAGCTTCAGCCTCGCGCTCGGCATCGGGTTCGCGGCGTTCCTCATCTGCGCCGTGATCGGCTCGCAGCGCCGCTGAACCCCGTCAGCCCGCGGCGGCCGTGAGCGCCGCGATGGCGCGCTCCATCGGCTGCGCGAGCCCCCACCGCTCGGCGAGTGCCCGCGCCGCGTCGGCGTCGAAGCCGCCGATCGCGTCGTCGAACGGGGCAAGCTCGAGGTCGCGCGCCACCGCGACCACGCGCGGGGCGACGTCGAGGTAGTCCGCGGCCGCCGCGATCTTGGCCCGCACGCCCGCCGACATGCCCTCGCCGGCTTCGGCCGCGGCGCGGATGCCGGCGAGGTCGCCGTGGGCGGCCAGCAGCGTGGCGGCGGTCTTGTCGCCCACGCCCTTCACGCCGGGCAGGCCGTCGGAGGCGTCGCCGCGCAGGGTGGCGAAGTCGGCGTACTGGGCGGCGTGCACGCCGTACTTGGCGACCACGACGTCGTCCGTGACGATCTCGAGATTGCTCATGCCGCGCGCGGTGTAGATCACCCGCACGCCGCGGGCGTCGTCGACGAGCTGGAACAGGTCGCGATCGCCCGTGACGACGTCGACCGGTCCGGTCGCGCGCGTCGCGAGCGTGCCGATCACGTCGTCGGCCTCGTGGGCGGCCGCCCCGACGACGGCGACGCCGAGCGCGGCCAAGGCCTCGCGGATGATCGGCACCTGGGCCTCGAGCGGATCGGGCACCTCCTCC
Organism: Microbacterium sediminis; assembly: GCF_004564075.1. Taxonomy (NCBI): domain Bacteria; kingdom Bacillati; phylum Actinomycetota; class Actinomycetes; order Micrococcales; family Microbacteriaceae; genus Microbacterium; species Microbacterium sediminis. The sequence continues at coordinate 1,695,386 of NZ_CP038256.1, read as the reverse complement.
ACGTCGGGCGCGCCCTCGAGGAGCTCCACGACGCGGTGCGACTTGTAGGAGGGGATGAGGTCGACCCGCCACTGCGGCCGCCAGTCGTCGTCCCAGCACGCGACGAGCCGGTCGGGCTCGTACGTCGTGACGAGCTTGGCGATCATGTCGAGCAGCCCGCGCGCGGCGTTGACGACGGTGCCGTCGGGTGAGCGGAACGTGTCGGGCACCCCGTAGTACGCGCGGAAGTAGAGGCTGGCGGTGTCGAGCAGCATGAGGCGGGTCACGGGCTCATCCTCTCCTACGCGGTGAGCTCCTCGTGTACGCGGCGCAGGTCCTCGAGCAGCGAGCCGATGAGCACCCAGTGCGGGCCGGTCGGCTGCGCGAGCGAGAGCGGTTCCGTGAGCGCCGGCAGCGTCTGGGTCTCGGTCGACACGGGGGCGGCCGAGCGGCGGGTGCGCAGTCGGACGTCGTGCGCGGCGCGGCGCAGCTGATCGACGATGCCGCCGACGGCGGGCTCCTGCGCGATCTCGTCGTCGTAGTGGTCGTAGAAGGCGCGCGTCATCCCGATCGTCTGTCGGGTGATCGACGTGAGCGTGCCGATCAGCTCGCGCTGCGCCGCGAGCGACTCGCGGTGCGCGCGACCGCGGGGGTTCAGCGCGAGGGAGTCGGTGGCGGCGTCGAGCGCGGCCTCGGCCGCATCGCGCATGGGTCGCAGCAGGCGCGCCGTGACCATGAGCTCCTCCAGCTCGGCGCGCGAGCAGCGGGCGCCGAGGGCGTCGGCCAGCCGCTCGAGGGAGCGCGCCAGCTCCTCGCCGAGCCGGGCGACGGCCTCGCGCGCGGGCGCGACGGCCACGGGCGGCACGATGGCGAGGTTCACGACGAAGCCGACGGCGGCGCCCAGCATCGTCTCGATCACGCGATCGACCGCGTACATCGGCGTGGTCGTGCCGAGCGCGATGACGAGCAGCGCGCTGATGCCCGCCTGGTTCGACGTGCCGGGCGTCATCCGCAGGGCCCAGGCCAGCAGCAGCGCGGCCGCCACCGCGATGGGCAGCGCCCAGGCGGGATCGGGGATCGCGAGGCCGACGAGCGCGGCCACGATGACCCCGGCGATCACGCCGGCGCTGCGCTCGATGCCCTTGAGGTACGACTGGTTCAGGCTCGGCTGCACCACCAGCAGCGCCGCGATCGCGGCGAACACGGGCGGCGGACCGCTCGCGATGAGCCAGCCGGCCAGCAGCCATGCGGCGATCGTGGCGATGATCGACTTGACCGCCTGGAGCGCGGACGTCCGACGCGGAGCCCGAAGCGCGCCGAGAAGCTGCATGGCCCCACCGTAGCCCCGCGGGCCTCTCGCACGGGAAAGCCGATCCGCCCTAGGGTGAGCGGTATGCCGCGACCTGACGACGACGCGCTCTCGTGGGAGGGCGACGACGACCCGACCCTCGACACGCGCGTCGATGCCCCCGCCGACGCGGACCCGGCCCCGTCGGCACCGGTCGAGACGCCCCCGGCGACCGAGCCCGCCACCGAGCCCGAGCCCGCCGTGACACGTCCGGTTGCCGAAGAGCCGGCACCCGGGGAGGAACCGGTCGAGGGCGAGCCCCGGCGCCTCGGCGACGCGGCGCTGGTCTCGCTGGGTGTCCTCGGCGGCGTGTACCTGCTGTGGACGGTCGGCTGGGTGCTCGGATCGCTGCGGCTGCGCGACTGGATCCAGATCCGCACCGGCGCCGTGGCCGACGCGATGTTCCACGGCAGCATGGTGCTGGGCATCCTCGCCCCGGCGATCTGGTTCGGCGCGGCGTGGTTCCTCACGCGCGGCCGCCCGACGTGGGTGCGCATCGCGGCGATCGTGCTGGGCGTGATCGTCCTCGTGCCGTGGCCGTTCGTGATGGTGGGGGTGATCGGACAGTGACGGAGCAGACGAGCGCCGCACACGACGGATCGATGAAGCGGCCGACGTGGATCATCGCCACGATCGCGGGCATCTTCGGCCTGCTGTACGCCTACGCGGTGTGGAGCGGCATCTCGCAGCTCGTGCAGAGCGTGCAGGCGGCGTCGGCGAGCGGCCTCGCGCTCAACGCCATGGGGTGGCTCGTGTGGATCCTGGCGATCCTGCTGCCGATCCTGCTGTTCGCGCTCGCCGTGTCGATCGGACATTCGCGGGGACTGCGCACTCTGACGGTCCTGCTCCTCGTCGGCCTGAGCATCGTGGCGATCTTCTGGCTCGACGTCATGGCATATACGAGCGTCAACACGAGTTCACTCCTCGGCTGACGCGCGCCGCCCCGCCGCCGCCCGTAAGAGCCACCGTTCCGCGACGATAAGCTGGACCGGATCGCGCCCCCGACGGCGTGCGGCGCATCGCCTCATCACCGCGCGCGCCTGCGCAAAGCACCGAAGGATCCATCCGTGCCGAAGCCCGTCGTCCTGATCGCCGAACAGCTCTCGCCCGCCACGATCGAGGCCCTGGGTCCCGATTTCGACGTGCGCACCGTGGACGGCACCGACCGTCCCGCGCTCTTCGAGGCGCTCGCCGAGGCCAACGCCGTGCTCGTGCGCTCGGCGACGAAGATGGACGAGGAGGCGATCGGCCACGCTCCCCGCCTCAAGGTGATCGCCCGCGCGGGCGTGGGCCTCGACAACGTCGACATCAAGGCGGCCACCCAGGCCGGCGTCATGGTCGTCAACGCGCCGACCTCCAACATCATCTCGGCCGCCGAGCTCACCTGTGGCCACATCCTCAGCCTCGCCCGGCACATCCCGGCCGCGCGCGCCTCGATCGGCGCCGGCGAGTGGAAGCGCAGCGCCTACACCGGCGTCGAGCTGTTCGAGAAGACGCTCGGCGTGATCGGCCTGGGTCGCATCGGCGCCCTCGTGGCCGCCCGCATGCAGGCGTTCGGGATGCGCGTGGTCGCGTACGACCCGTACGTCACCAGCGCGCGCGCCCAGCAGCTGGGCGTCGAGCTGCTGAGCCTCGACGAGCTCGTCGCGCAGGCCGACTTCCTCACCATCCACATGCCCAAGACGCCCGAGACGACGGGCATGATCGGCGCCGCGCAGCTGAAGGCGATGAAGCCGACCGCCTACGTGATCAACGTCGCCCGCGGCGGCCTGATCGACGAGGACGCCCTGCACGAGGCGCTCACCACGGGCGAGATCGCCGGTGCGGGCCTCGACGTGTTCACGAGCGAGCCGCCTACCGACACGCGCCTGACCGCGCTGCCGAACGTCGTGGCCACCCCGCACCTGGGAGCCTCGACCGACGAGGCGCAGGAGAAGGCCGGCGTCTCGGTGGCCAAGTCGGTCAAGCTCGCCCTCGAGGGCGACCTCGTTCCCGATGCGGTCAACGTCGCCGGCGGCGTCATCGACCCGTTCGTGCGCCCCGGCATCGCGCTCGTCGAGAAGCTCGGCCAGGTCTTCAGCGGCCTGGCCCACGGCGCGCTGCAGCACCTCGAGATCGAGGTGCGCGGCGAGCTGGCCGATTACGACGTCAGCGTGTACCGCCTGGCGGCGCTGAAGGGGATCCTGGCGAACGTCGTCAGCGAGACCGTCTCGTACGTCAACGCGCCCGTGTTCGCCGAGCAGCGGGGCATCGAGACCCGCATGGTGGTCGAGAAGGAGAGCCCGGAGTACCGCAACATCACGATCCTGCGCGGCACGCTCTCCGACGGCACCACCCTGAGCGTCGCGGGCACGCTCGCCGGCACCCGCATGGTGCAGAAGATCGTCGGCATCAACGGCTACGAGATCGAGGTGCCGATCGCCGAGCACCACGTCGTCATGCGCTACGAGGACGGCCCCGGCATCGTCGCGATCTACGGCAAGAAGTTCGGCGACGCCGGCATCAACATCGAGGGCATGCAGGTCGCGCAGGCGATCGACGGCCAGGCGCTCGCGGTGGTGACCGTCAACGCGCGCGTGCCCGAGGAGCTGCTCGCCGAGATGGGCGAGGCGATCGGCGCCTCGATCATCCGCCAGATCGAGATCGTCGAGGACTGACCGTGGCGCGCGCGATCCGGCTCGCCGTCATCCCCGGCGACGGCATCGGCCCCGAGGTGATCGCCGAGGCCGTCAAGGTGCTCGACTCGGTGACCGCCGGCAGCGACGTCGCGTTCGAGAAGACGACGTTCTCGCTCGGCGCCGACCGATACCTCGCGACCGGCGACGTGCTCACCGACGACGACCTCGCCGCGATCGCCGCGCACGACGCGATCCTGCTCGGCGCGGTCGGCGGCGTGCCGAACGATCCGCGACTGAAGGACGCGAACATCGAGCGGGGGCTCCTGCTGCGGCTCCGCTTCGCGCTCGACCACTACGTCAACCTCCGGCCGTCCAAGCTGTACCCGACGGTTCCCGGCCCGCTCACGGCGCCCGGCGAGGTCGACTTCGTCGTCGTGCGCGAGGGCACCGAGGGCGCGTACGTGGGCAACGGCGGCGTGCTGCGCCCCGGCACCCCGCACGAGATCGCCAACGAGCTCGGCGTCAACACCGCCTTCGGCGTCGAGCGCGTGGTGCGCTACGCGTTCGAGCTCGCCGAGCGGCGGTCGAAGCGCCTCACGCTCGTGCACAAGACGAACGTGCTCGTCAACGCCGGCAAGCTGTGGAACCGGATCGTGACCGAGGTCGGCGCGGAGCACTCCGACGTGGTGGTTGACTACATGCACATCGACGCGGCGACGATCCACATGGTCACGAGCCCCGATCGATTCGACGTGATCGTCACCGACAACCTCTTCGGCGACATCCTCACCGACCTGGCGGGTGCCATCACCGGCGGCATCGGCCTCGCGGCCTCGGGCAACATCAACCCCGACGGCGCATTCCCCTCGATGTTCGAGCCCGTGCACGGATCGGCGCCCGACATCGCGGGAACCGGCACCGCCGACCCCACCGCGGCGATCGGATCGATCGCCCTGATGCTCGACCACCTCGGCCTGCGCGCCGAGGCGGAACGCGTCACCCGCGCGATCGAGCAGGACATCGCCGACCGCGGCGACGCCTCCCGCAGCACCGCGCAGATCGGCGACGCGATCGCCGCTCTGGCGCGGGCGTAACCTTAGGAACCTCCGGCCTCCCGCCCCGGGCGGGAGCGTTCGTGACCCTCTTCGCAGACAGGACCGACATGACGTTCGCAGAGACCACCACCGCACCGCTGCAGTTCGCGGTGACCAAGAACCTGGCGGCGAAGTCGCCGGCCGAGCGCGACGCGCTGCTGGCGGATCCCGGGTTCGGCACCGTCTTCACCGATCACATGGTCGACATCTGCTGGTCGGAGAAGGGCGGCTGGCACCGCCCGCGCGTGCAGCCCTACGGCCCGATCCCGCTCGACCCGGCCGCCGCCGTCCTGCACTACGCGCAGGAGATCTTCGAGGGCATGAAGGCCTACCGCCACGCGGACGGCGCGGTGTACACATTCCGGCCCGAGCAGAACGCCCGCCGCTTCAACCGCAGCGCACGCCGGCTGTCGATGCCCGAGCTGCCCGAGGAGTACTTCCTGCAGTCGCTGCGCGAGCTCATCGCCGTGGACGGCGCCTGGGTGCCCTCGCAGCCCGACCAGACGCTGTACCTGCGCCCGTTCATGTTCGCCAAGGAGGCGTTCCTCGGCGTGCGACCGGCCAAGAAGTACGCGTACTACGTCATCGGCAGCCCCGCGGGCTCGTACTTCTCCGGCGGCGTGAAGCCGGTGCGGATCTGGCTGAGCGAGAACTTCGCCCGCGCGGCGAAGGGCGGCACCGGGGCGGCCAAGACCGGCGGGAACTACGCCGCGAGCCTGCTGCCGCAGGCCGAGGCCGCCGCGCAGGGCTGCGACCAGGTGGTCTTCCTCGACGCCGACGGCAACATCGAGGAGCTCGGCGGCATGAACGTCGTCTTCGTGAAGAAGGACGGCACCCTCGTCACCCCCGAGTCCGAGAGCATCCTCGACGGCATCACCCGCAACTCGCTGCTCGAGCTGGCCGCCGACCGCGGGCACGCCGTCGAGCGCCGGCCCATCTCGCTGACGGAGTGGCGCGAGGGCGTCGCCTCGGGCGACATCGTCGAGGTGTTCGCGTGCGGCACCGCCGCCGTCGTCACGCCGATCGGCGCGCTCAAGGGCGCCGGCTTCGAGGACGAGCAGCCCGCCGGCTCGCTCGGCCTGTCGCTGCGCGAGGAGCTCACCGACATCCAGTACGGCCGCCGCGAGGACACCCGCGGCTGGCTGTACCGCCTCGATGCCTGACCGTCGCCGTCGGTTGCCCATAGGCTGAGGCGGTGAAGATCGCACGGTTCAGCCACAACGACGCCATCAAGTACGGGATCCTCGACGACGGCGAGCTCGTCGTCCTCGCGGGAGACCCGATGTTCGCCGGCTTCGACACCACGGGGGAGCGCGTGCCGGTGGGCGATGTGGCCCTCCTGGCGCCGGTGATCCCGCGCTCGAAGATCGTGTGCGTGGGGCGCAACTACCGCGCCCACGCGGCCGAGCTCGGCAACGACGTGCCGACCCAGCCGCTGCTGTTCTTCAAGCCGAACACGAGCGTCATCGGCCCGGGCGACGCGATCGTGCGCCCCGCGCAGTCGCAGGACACGCAGTGGGAGGGGGAGCTGGCCGTCGTGATCGGGCGCATCGCCAAGAACGTCACCGCCGAGAACGCCCTCGACTACGTGTTCGGCTACACGGCCGCCAACGATGTGACGGCGCGCGACCTGCAGAACTCCGACGGGCAGTGGGCGCGCGCGAAGGGCTTCGACACGTTCTGCCCCCTGGGACCGGCGATCGAGACCGAGTTCGATCCGGCCGAGGGCGAGGTGATCACGCGGCTCAACGGCGAGGTGAAGCAGCGCGCGCCGTTCACCGACATGGTCTTCGACATCCCCTTCCTCATCGAGTACATCTCGGCCGCGTTCACGCTCCTGCCCGGTGACATCATCCTCACCGGCACGCCGGAGGGCGTGGGCCCGTTCGGCGCCGGCGACGTCGTCGAGGTGGAGATCCCGGGCATCGGGATCCTGCGCAACGTCGCCCGCGACGCGGCGTGACGATGGCCGCCCCGCTGGATGCGGCGCTGCTGGCGCGCATCCAGCGCCGCACGGTCGCCACGCTCGCCGGTGGGCAGATCCTCGGCGGCATCGGCTTCGGAGCGACCGTGTCGCTCGGCGCACTGCTCGCGGCCGACATCTCGGGCGTCGAGGAGCTGTCGGGCCTGGCGGTGGCCGCCAGCACCCTCGGCTCGGCGCTGCTGGCGATCCCGCTCGCCCGCGCCGCGCAGCAGCGAGGGCGACGGCTCGCGCTGACCGTCGGCATGGCGCTGGCCCTCGTCGGGGTGATCGTGGTGATAGCCGCGGCCGGGCTGCGATCGTTCCCGCTGCTGCTCGTGGGTTTCGCGCTGACGGGCGTGGGGCAGACCGTCAACCTGCAGTCGCGCTTCGCCGCCACCGACCTCGCGGCCGACGCCACCCGCGGCCGCGACCTGTCGCTCGTGGTGTGGGCCACGACGATCGGATCGGTGTCGGGCCCGAACCTGCTGGGCGCGGGGGAGTGGATCGGCGAGCGCATCGGCATGCCGCCGCTGACCGGCCCGTTCCTCTTCTCGCTCGCGGCGCAGGTGCTCGTCATCGCGCTGTATCTCGTGGCGCTGCGGCCCGACCCGCTGCTGCTGGCCCGCGAGCGCGACGCGAGCTCCGCCGGGGCGCTGGCGGACCGGCCGGACCGGCCGCGGGCGGCGAGGTTCGCGATCTTCGCGGTGGCCGGCTCCCACGGCGTGATGGCGTCGGTGATGTCGATGACGCCCGTGCACCTGGGCCACCACGGCGCCTCACTGCAGGTGGTCGGGCTCACGATCAGCCTGCACGTGGCCGGGATGTACGCGCTCTCGCCCGTCTTCGGCATCCTCGCCGATCGCGTCGGGCGCGTGCCGACGGTTCTGGGTGGCCAGGCGCTGCTCGTGGCGGCGCTGCTGGTGGCGTCGTTCGGGCAGGACGACACGGTGCTCGTGACGGTCGGGCTCGTGCTGCTCGGCCTGGGCTGGAGCGCGTCGACCGTGGCGGGCTCGGCGCTGCTGGCCGAGTCGACCGCCCCGCCCCTGCGCACGCGCCGTCAGGGTCGCAGCGACCTGGCGATGAGCCTGGCCGGCTCGCTCGGCGCGGTCGCCGCCGGCGCGATCCTCGGCCAGATCGGGTACGGCGGGCTCGCGCTCGTCGCCCTCGCGGTCGTCGCCGCGATCGTCCTCCTCTCGCCGGCCGGTCGCCTGCGCTGAGGTCCCGCGGGCGCGCCGCGCGGATTAGCCTCGAGGCATGGCACTCACCCTCGACGACGTCTCCCGCCTCTCGCCCGCCGCCTCGCGCGAGCGCTTCCGTGCGGGACTGGCCGTGCCGACGGCCGGCTGGTCGGCGGGGTACGCCCAGGCGAACCTGCTCATGATCGATCGGGAGGCCGCCTTCGACTTCCTGCTGTTCGCGCAGCGCAACCCCAAGCCGCTGCCGATCCTCGGCGTGCTCGAGCCGGGGCAGGTCTCCAGCGACCTGCTGGCCGACGGCGACATCCGCACCGACATCCCCCGGTACCGCGTGTACCGCCGCGGCGAGCTCGTCGACGAGCCGACCGACGTGCTCGAGACCTGGAACGAGCGGATGGTGAGCTTCCTCATCGGCTGCTCGTTCACGTTCGAGGCGCCTCTGCTGCAGGCCGGCATCCCGATCGCCCACATCGAGCAGGGCCGCAACGTGCCGATGTACCGCACGAGCATCCCGACGCAGCGCGCCGGGCGGTTCGAGGGCCCGGTCGTGGTGTCGATGCGCCCGATCCCCGCCTCGCGCGTGGCCGACGCCGTGCGCATCACGTCGCGCTACCCGGCCGTCCACGGCGCGCCCGTGCACGTCGGCGATCCCGCGGCGATCGGCATCGCCGACCTGGCCAGCCCCGACTTCGGCGACCCCGTGGACATCCCGGACGGCACGATCCCCGTGTTCTGGGCGTGCGGCGTGACGCCGCAGGCGGCGGTGATGCAGGTGCGCCCGGAGCTGGCGATCACCCACGCCCCGGGCCACATGCTCGTCACCGACCTGCGCGACAGCGAGTTCCAGGTCCCCTGACACCGCCGATGCGTCGGGAGGGGGTCGCGCACCTAGAATTGACGGGATGTCTACCCCCGATCCCCGCACCACGACGGCCACCGGCGCCGACGTCCGCGTGCGCTTCTGCCCGTCGCCCACCGGTCTGCCGCACGTCGGTCTGATCCGCACCGCCCTGTTCAACTGGGGCTACGCGCGTCACCATGGCGGCAAGCTCGTCTTCCGCATCGAGGACACCGACGCCGCGCGCGACAGCGAGGAGAGCTACCAGCAGCTCCTCGACGCGCTGCGCTGGCTCAAGATCGACTGGGACGAGGGCGTCGAGGTGGGCGGCCCGCACGCGCCGTACCGCCAGTCGGAGCGTCACGACCTGCACCGCGAGGTGCTGCAGAAGCTCATCGACGCGGGGCTCGTGTACGAGAGCTACTCGACGGCCGAGGAGATCGACGCCCGCAACGAGGCCAACGGCCGCCCCAAGCAGCAGGGCTACGACAACTACGACCGCGAGCTCACCGAGGAGCAGAAGGCCGCCTTCCGCGCCGAGGGCCGCCAGCCCGCGCTGCGCCTGAAGGTGCCCGACGAGGACATCACCTACGTCGACCTGATCCGCGGCGAGGTGACGTTCCCGGCCGGCTCGTTCCCCGACTTCGTGATCGTCCGCCCCAACGGCATCCCGCTCTACACGTTCGTGAACCCGGTGGACGACGCCCTCATGGGCATCACGCACGTGCTGCGCGGCGAGGACCTCATGCCGTCCACGGGGCGCCAGATCGTGCTGTACCAGGCGCTCATCGACGCCGGCGTCACCGACTTCATCCCGCGCTTCGGACACATGCCGCTCGTGCTGGGCGACGGCACCAAGAAGCTCTCGAAGCGCGACCCGCGCGCCGACCTGTTCCTGCAGCGCGAGAAGGGCTTCATCCCGGAGGGCCTGCTCAACTACCTCGCCCTGCTCGGCTGGTCGATCGGTCCCGACCGCGACGTGTTCTCGCTCGACGAGTTCGTGGCCGCGTTCGACATCGCCGACGTGAACCCGAACCCGGCTCGCTTCGACCAGAAGAAGGCCGAGTCGATCAACGGCGACCACATCCGCATGCTCGCTCCCGAGGACTTCGCGCAGCGGATCACCCCCTACCTGTACGCCGCGGGCGTCGTGGGTGCCGAGCTGACCGAGCGCGAGACCGAGCTGATCTTCGCCGCCGCGCCGCTCATCCAGGAGCGCCTGCCGCTGCTGGGCGATGCGCCCGGGCTGATCGGCTTCCTGTTCCGCGACGAGATCGCCTACGAGGACGACGCGCTGGCCTCGCTGCCCGATAACGCCGCCGACGTGCTGACGGCCTGCGTCGACGCGCTCGAGGCCGTCCCGGAGGGGGAGTTCGCCGCCGCCGCCATCCAGGATGCGCTCTCCGCCGCGCTCATCGACGGCCTCGGCCTGAAGCCCCGCGTGGCGTTCGGTCCTCCGCGCGTCGCGATCACCGGCCGCCGGGTCTCGCCGCCGCTGTTCGAGTCGATGGAGCTGCTCGGCAAGCCCGAGTCGCTGCGCCGCCTCGCGGCCCTCGTCGCGCATCTCGAGGGCTGACACGCGCGGCGGGGCTCCGGTTTGGCCGGCCCCGCCGCGTGCGGTAAGCTAGACAGTCGTTGCGGCTGATGCCGCGCGGCCCTTGGGGTATGGTGTAATTGGCAACACGGCTGATTCTGGTTCAGTTGTTCTTGGTTCGAGTCCAGGTACCCCAGCTTTGAAGAAACCCCCGCTCCGGCGGGGGTTTTCTCGTGTGCGCGGCACACGTAGCCTCGGCGCATGGAGCGCAGGACAACGGCCGACGAGGGCATCGGCGCGTGGCTGGAGGCGCTGGCCTCCACCGGCCCGAACCCCGGGGGTGGCGCCGCGGCGGCGCTGATGGCGGGCGTGGCGGCGGCGCTGGCGGAGATGGTGGTCGCCTACCGCAAGACGCCGGACGCGCCCGAGGCGGAGCGTCGCGAGCGCGCGTTGGCGGCCTTCGCCGCAGCGGTGCGCGAGGCGGCGCCGGACATGGCGGATCGCGATACCGAGGTCGCGTCCGGGTTCGCGGAGGCCGAGTCCCGGAGCGAGCCGGAGGAGCGCGCGGCGGCGAAGCGGGAGGCGAGCATGGCCGCGGCCGGATCGTCCGCCGCGCTGGGACGCTTCGCGACCACGCTCGTGCCGGTGTTGAGAGAGCTCGCCGAGGACACCGGGCGCCTGATGCTCGCGGACGTCGGCATCGCGGCGGCCGCGCTGTCCGCGGCCACCCGCGCCGCCGCCCTGAACATCTGCGCCGACCTGGCCCGTGCCGAGGAGAGCGGGCGGGCGGACCTGATCGCCGCCGTGGACGAACTCGACGCCGCAACGCGCGAGCTCGACGCCGTCGCGGAGCGCGTGCGCTCGCAGCTCACCCCGGCGAGCGGGGGCACGCCGGGAGCGACGGCACGCCCGTGATCGGGCCGTCGCCGCGGAGGCACCCGCTCGACGGCGTCTGGGAGGAGCCCGATCCCGACCGGGGAGTCCGCGGGTCTCAGGCCGCATCGCACCGGCGCGGGATCGACGCCGGCTGCGTCAAGGGCTCGGCGGGCGGGGAGCGCCGGCGGTAGCGTTTCCCCATGACGTTCAACGAGAACGCCAACGTCGGCGGCAACAAGGCGCGCCGGCGCGGGCGGAATGCGGCGATCGCCGGCGGCGGCACGCTCGGCGTCGGCGTGATCGCCGTGCTGCTGATCCAGGCCTTCACGGGGCAGGACCTCAGCGGCCTGCTCGGGATCATGGCCGGCGGCACGGAGGGCACCGGCAGCGGGCAGGGTGAGTCGTCCGTGATCGCCGACTGCGAGACCGGCCAGGACGCCAACGAGAACGACGATTGCCGCCTGGCGGCCGGATCGCTGGCGATCGACGAGTTCTGGGGCGAGACGCTCGAGGGCTACCGCGAGCCGCAGCTGATCATCGTCGACGGGCAGACCCCCACGCAGTGCGGCACGGCGTCCAACGCCACCGGCCCGTTCTACTGCCCGCCCGAGGAGACGGTGTACGTCGACCCGACGTTCTTCGGGCTGCTGCGCCAGCAGTACGACGCCTCCGCCGGCGACCTGGCCCAGCTGTACGTGCTCGCCCACGAGTACGGGCACCACGTGCAGAACCTCATCGGCGTCTTCGAGAAGTACCCGAACAACGGCACGGGTCCCGACAGCAACGGCGTGCGCACCGAGCTGCAGGCCGACTGCTTCGCGGGCGCCTGGGTCGCGGCGATGACCCAGCAGGAGGACGAGAACGGCGTGCCGTACCTGCAGCCGCCGACGGACCAGCAGATCGCCGACGCCCTCAACGCGGCCGCGGCGGTCGGCGACGACCACATCCAGGAGCAGTCGGGCGGGTTCGTCAACCCCGAGAGCTGGACCCACGGCTCGAGCGAGCAGCGCCAGCGCTGGTTCGACACGGGTCGCGCCGACGGCGTGCAGGCCTGCGACACGTTCGCGGTGTCCGGCGACCAACTGTAGACGCCGTCTCGAGACGCTCGATCGATGCACAGTCGTCCCTCCGCGCCCGCCGATCGCGAGCGCGGCGCCGAGATCTGCCCGCGCGCCGCCGAGGCGGAGGAGGCGTGAGCCGCGCACAGGCCGTGCTCGATCGCCTTGCCCGCGACATCGAGGCCAACGGGTTCGTCGCCCACGGCGCGCACGTGCGGATCGGCGACGAGGTCGCCGAGCGGCGCTGGACGCCCGACGTGCGCGAGGAGATCCACTCCGTCGCGAAGGCGGTCGCCGTGCTGTCGGCCGGCATCGCCGCCGACGAGGGCCGGTTCGACATCGATGCGCCTGTCGCGTCGTACCTGCCCGGCGTGCGGCTCGGCGAGGGCGTGGGCGAGGTGACCACGCGCCACCTGCTGACCATGACGAGCGGCATCGACCTGCCTTGGTCGGAGACGATGTTCGAGGACTGGCCGGATCTCGCCCACGAGTTCCTCGGTCGGCCCAGTCGCGGCCGCGTGTTCCAGTATGCGAATGCCAGCACGTACACGGCCATGCGCGCCCTGGCGACCGCGGTCGGCGACGTGGGCGCGTGGGCGTCCGCGCGCCTCTTCGAGCCGCTCGGCATTCCGGACGTGACCTGGCGTCGCTGTCCGCTCGGAGCGGTGCTCGGCGGTGAGGGCATCGCGCTGCGCACCGGCGAGCTCGCGCGGCTCGGCCTGCTGATCCGCGACCGCGGCCTGTGGCGCGGGGAGCGGATCGTCTCGGCCGACTGGATCGACGCCATGCACGAGGACGGGGTCCCGGCGGGGAGGAACCCCGGGTACGAGCGGTACGCGCTCGGCGGCTGGGCGGGCCCGGGCGACGCCTGGCGCCTGCACGGCGCGCACGGGCAGCTGCTGATCTTCGCCGGCGACGCCGTGATCACCCTCACGGCGCACGACCACTTCGGGGCCGATCGGATCGCGCGGGCCGCGGTCGACGCCGTCGCCGCGGCCTGAGCTCAGCGCCAGCCGATCAGCACCGCGCCGCCGGCGAGGGCCGAGCCGAGGGCCAGGAGCAGCGCGAGTCCGATGAGGATCGCGTGCACCGTGAGGAAGCGCGTCGGGCGGCCGCTCTCGTCGCGGGCGCGCGGATCATCCGAGACCCGCTTCCAGAAGCGCGGCCAGACGATCACGTTGAACGCCGCGTTGACGAGCAGCAGCAGGGCGAGGAAGTTCTCCACGGCTCAGACGTCCAGCTCGTCGCCGGGGGCGAGGTCGACCAGCTCGCCGCCGTTCTGCTCGGCCGCCCACGCCAGGCGCGAGGCGTGCATGGTGCGCGCCGAGACGGACAGCGTCATGTCGTGGGTGGGGAAGGCCCGCTCCGGCGCCACGGCCAGGACGAAGTCCATCGCCTCGCCGAGCTTGAGCCACGGCGCGCCGATCGGCGCGGCCAGCACGGGGACCTTCGCGTCGGGCACCGCGAACGAGTCGCCCGGGTAGTACAGGCGATCGTTGATCATGACGCCCACGTTGTCGACGAGCGGGATGCTCTCGTGGATCTGCGCGTGCACGCCGCCGAAGAAGCGCAGCGTGAACGCGCCGACCGTCACGGTGTCGCCGGGCGCGACCACGGTGATGTCGTAGCCCTCGGCGGCGTCGGCCACGCCCTGCGGCGCGTAGATGGGCACGCGGGGCGCGACCTGCGCGAGGTGATCCAGCTGGGCGGGCGTCCAGTGATCGCGGTGCTCGTGCGTGATGACGACGCCGACGAGATCGTGCAGGGCATCGAGCGGGGTGGTGAAGCTCCCCGGATCGACCACGAGGGTGTCGCCCTGGTCGTGCAGGCGGAGGGTGGCGTGTTCGTGCTTCGTGACGCGCATACGCTCATCCAACCACCGCGGCCCGCGCGCCGGCTCGGAAACCCTCCACCCGGCGCGACACGCGCGGGCGGCGCGAGGGGACCGTCTCGATTTGTTCGGACCGTCGAACTCGTGGCATACTCTTCTAGTTGCCCCGGTGACGGAGGCAACGAAAACAACTCAAGAACGGCCCCATCGTATAGCGGCCTAGTACGCCGCCCTCTCACGGCGGTAACGCGGGTTCGAATCCCGCTGGGGTCACCGTTCAGAAAACCCCCGGTTCCTTGGAACCGGGGGTTTTCTCGTTCCCGCCGCGCCGCCGCAGAGGTATGAGAAGTGGTCGGATCGGGCGATCCGAAACCGCCCTTTCTCACACCTTCTCGATCCGGGACGGGCATCGGGGCGCCGCGGGGGCGCGCGGCCGGGAAGGGTCCGCGCGCGCGATACCCTGGAGGTGCGAGAGGGAGTATCCCGTCAGCGCGCACTCGTCATCACGAGCCCCGATGAAGCGGCTCCGGTTGCGCACCGCGATCGTCGCGGGGGAGAGACTTTCGGATTCCGTCGTCCCCTCCGAAAGGCATTCCGCCCTTGGACATTCCTGTCTGGTTCCAGATCGGCTCGCTCGTCGTGCTGACGGTGATCCTCATCGCCGACCTGCTGCTGATCCTGAAGCGGCCGCACATCCCCTCCACCAAGGAATCGGCGCTGTGGGTCGCGTTCTACGTGACCCTCGCGCTCGTGTTCGCCGTGGTGCTGTGGCTCATCGGCGACAGCGAGCACGCGGTGCAGTTCGTGAGCGGATGGCTGACCGAGTACAGCCTCTCGATCGACAACCTTTTCGTCTTCGTGCTGATCATGACGCAGTTCTCGGTGCCCCGCCGCTACCAGCAGGAGGTGCTGATGGTGGGCATCATCATCGCGCTCGTGCTGCGCGCCGCGTTCATCCTGCTCGGCGCCGCGCTGATCGAGAACTTCAGCTGGATCTTCTACATCTTCGGCGCGTTCCTCGTCTACACGGCGGCCCGTCAGGTGTTCGAGAACGAGCATCAGGAGGAGGCGAACGCCGAGAGCTTCATCGTGCGCGTGCTGCGCCGGTTCATCCCGATCCACGACGAGTACGACGGCGCCAAGCTGCGCACTGTCGTCGACGGCAAGAAGATCCTCACGCCGATGGTCATCGTGTTCGTCTCGATCGGCGTGACCGACCTCATCTTCGCGATCGACTCGATCCCCGCGATCTTCGGCATCACGCAGGAGCCGTTCCTCGTCTTCGCCGCCAACCTGTTCGCGCTCATGGGTCTGCGGCAGCTGTACTTCCTGCTGGGCGATCTGCTCGACCGCCTGCGCTATCTCAAGTACGGCGTCGCGTTCATCCTGGCCTTCATCGGCGTGAAGCTGTTCCTGCACGCCCTGCACGTGAACGAGCTGCCCTTCATCAACGGCGGAGACCACGTCGACTGGGCTCCGGAGATCAGCAACTGGGCGTCGCTCGGCGTCATCATCGCCTCGATCGTCGTCGCGACGATCGCCAGCCTCGTGGCCAACGCCGTCGAGGCTCGGCGCGCCCCGGCGGGCGACGCGCCGGCTGCCGGGCCCGTGTCGTTCGAGTCGGCCGACGACGAGCCGGCGTTCTCGGAGGAGACGCGCAAGCACAACGAGCGCTGACATTTCGCACAGCCGAAGCGGGATCCTGCTCAACGAGTGGGGTCCCGCTTCGGCGTTTTCTGTGCACGATGTGCGCGAAACGGGCATTGCGGTGACAGAGTGCTACGCTGGCCCACATGCGAGCGGTGCTTCTTCTTCTCCGCCGCGCCGAGTCGTCGTCCTAGGGCCAGGCTCGTCGCGGAGTCACGTGATGCGCCCGATCCGACGACGACACCCGGAATGACATGACGACTGCACACATCCCCGAGCACCCCCGCACGCTGGCCGAGAAGGTCTGGGACGCCCACGTGGTGTCCAAGGGCGAGAACGGTCAGCCCGACCTGATCTACATCGATCTCCACCTGGTCCACGAGGTCACCAGCCCCCAGGCGTTCGACGGCCTGCGCGCCGAGGGCCGCCCGGTGCGCCGCCCCGACCTGACGATCGCGACCGAGGACCACAACACCCCGACGCTCGATATCGACAAGCCGATCGCCGACCTCACCAGCCGCACCCAGATCGAGACGCTGCGCCGCAACGCCGCCGAGTTCGGCATCCGCCTGCACTCGCTGGGCGACGCCGAGCAGGGCATCGTGCACGTCGTCGGCCCGCAGCTCGGACTGACCATGCCCGGGATCACCGTGGTGTGCGGCGACAGCCACACCTCCACGCACGGCGCGTTCGGCGCCATGGCCTTCGGCATCGGCACGAGCGAGGTCGAGCACGTCCTGGCCACGCAGACCCTGCCGCTGAAGCCGTTCAAGACGATGGCGATCACCGTCGAGGGCGAGCTGAAGCCGGGCGTGACGGCGAAGGACATCATCCTCGCGGTCATCGCCAAGATCGGCACCGGCGGCGGGCAGGGCTACGTGCTCGAGTACCGCGGCAGCGCGATCCGCTCCCTCTCGATGGAGGGGCGCATGACGATCTGCAACATGTCGATCGAGGCCGGCGCGCGCGCGGGCATGGTCGCCCCGGACGAGACGACGTTCGCGTACCTCAAGGGCCGCCCCCACGCGCCGCAGGGCGCCGACTGGGACGAGGCCGTGGCGTACTGGAAGACGCTGCCCACCGACGAGGGCGCGGTGTTCGACGCCGAGATCTTCATCGACGCGAACGAGCTGGAGCCGTTCGTCACGTGGGGCACCAACCCCGGCCAGGGCGTGAACCTGGGCGACCGCGTGCCCGACCCGGCGGCGATCGAGGACGAGGGCGAGCGCAAGGCCGCCGAGCGCGCGCTGGAGTACATGGACCTCGCCCCGGGCACGCCGATGAAGGAGATCGCCGTCGACGCGGTCTTCATGGGCTCGTGCACGAACAGCCGGATCGAGGATCTGCGCGCGTTCGCGTCGATCATCAAGGGCCGCAGGAAGGCCGAGGGCGTGCGCGTCATGGTCGTGCCCGGCTCCGCCCGGGTGCGCCTGGAGGCGGAGGCCGAGGGGATCGACAAGATCGTCGAGGAGTTCGGCGGCGAGTGGCGCTTCGCCGGCTGCTCCATGTGCCTGGGCATGAACCCCGACCAGCTCGCACCGGGGGAGCGCTGCGCCTCGACGAGCAACCGCAACTTCGAGGGACGCCAGGGCAAGGGCGGCCGCACCCACCTGGTCTCGCCGCTCGTGGCCGCCGCCACGGCCGTGCGGGGCACGCTGTCGGGACCGGCGGATCTCGCCCCGCTCGACGCGCCGGCGTTCGCGGGACAGGAGGCCTGACATGGAGAAGTTCACGACGCACACCGGCGTGGCCGCACCTCTGAAGCGCTCCAACGTCGACACGGACCAGATCATCCCGGCGGTGTTCCTCAAGCGCGTCACGAAGACCGGCTTCGAGGACGCCCTCTTCCACGGCTGGCGCCAGGACCCCGAGTTCGTGCTGAACCAGGAGCCGTTCCGCGGCGCGTCGATCCTCGTGGCCGGGCCGGACTTCGGCACCGGCTCGAGCCGCGAGCACGCGGTGTGGGCGTTGCGCGACTACGGGTTCCGCGTGGTGCTGAGCCCGAAGTTCGCCGACATCTTCCGCGGCAACTCGGGCAAGCAGGGCCTCGTCACGGGCATCGTCTCGGAGGGCGACCTGCACCGCATCTGGGCGGCGATCGACGCGCAGCCGGGCGTGGAGATGACGGTGGATCTGACGACGCGCACCGCCGCTGTCGGCGACTTCACGGCCCCGTTCGAGATCGACGATTACACTAGGTGGCGGCTCCTCGAAGGGCTCGACGACATCGGGCTCGCGCTGCGCGAGGCAGATGCGATCACGCAGTTCGAGGCCCGCCGCGAGGCGTGGCGGCCACGCACCCTCCCGGTGACGTGAGCCCGGCCGGAGGCCCCCGAACGGGGCAGACGGCCCCCGAACGGCGGTAACCAGCCGCCCCGACGATGTGAGGCCACCTGCACCATGACTCTTCTCGGCACCACGGAGCCCAGCCAGCGCGTCGACGCTGACATCATCGAGATCCGCGGCGGGCACCCCCTGAAGGGTCAGGTGGACGTCCGCGGCGCGAAGAACCTCGCCACCAAGGCGATGGTCGCCTCGCTGCTCGGTGAGACCCCCAGCATCCTGCGCGACGTGCCGGACATCCGCGACGTGGAGGTCGTCCGCTCGCTGCTCGAGGTGCACGGCGTGCACGTGACGCCGGGCGAGGAGCCCGGATCGCTCGTGCTCGACCCGGCCGGCGCCAAGTCCGCGACGTTCGACGAGATCGACGCGCACGCCGGCTCGTCGCGCATCCCGATCCTCTTCTGCGGTCCGCTGCTGCACCTGCTGGGTCAGGCGTTCATCCCCGACCTCGGCGGCTGCCGCATCGGCGACCGCCCGATCGACTTCCACCTCGACGCGCTGCGCAAGTTCGGCGCGATCGTCGACAAGCAGCCCAGCGGCATCCGCCTGTCGGCCCCCGAGGGCCTGCACGGTGCCACGATCGAGCTGCCGTACCCGAGCGTCGGCGCGACCGAGCAGGTGCTGCTCACGGCCGTCAAGGCGAAGGGCGTCACGGAGCTGCGCAACGCGGCGATCGAGCCGGAGATCATGGATCTCATCGGCGTGCTGCAGAAGATGGGCGCGATCATCTCCTACGAGCCCAACCGCGTCATCTTCATCGAGGGCGTCGAGGAGCTGCGCGGCTACGACCACCGCAGCCTGTTCGACCGCAACGAGGCCGTGTCGTGGGCGTGCGCCGCGCTCGTGACCGACGGCGAGATCTTCGTCAAGGGCGCGCGCCAGTACGAGCTGCTGACCTTCCTCAACGTGTTCCGCAAGGTCGGCGGCGACTTCGACATCACCGACGAGGGCATCACGTTCCGCCGCGGTGAGAAGCCGCTCAAGCCCGTCATGGTCGAGACCGACGTGCACCCCGGCTTCATGACCGACTGGCAGCAGCCGCTGATCGTCGCCCTCACCCAGGCCGAGGGCACCTCGGTGGTGCACGAGACGGTCTACGAGAACCGCCTGGGCTTCACCAAGGCGCTCGTGCAGATGGGCGCCGACATCGTCGTGCACCCGCACGGCATCGCCGACCCCAAGCGCCGCGTGCCTCGCCGCGAGCTCGAGCAGGCCGCCGTCATCAACGGCCCCACGCCGCTGCACGGCGCCGACATCGTCGTGCCCGACCTGCGCGGCGGCTACGCCTACGTGATCGCCGCCCTCGCCGCCACCGGCACCTCGCGCGTCACCGGGATCCGCCTGCTCAGCCGCGGCTACGAGCGGTTCCTGGACAAGCTGCGCGCCCTCGGCGCCGACTTCGACGTCGTGGGCTGAGCGTGGCGCCGAAGACTCCGGAGCGCAGGAAGCCGGGGGCCGTCTTCCGCGTGCTCGCCGCCGTGGTCGTGCCGCTGTACGGCTGGTTCGCGAAGATCGAGATCCGCGACGCACACAAGCTGCCCGCGGACGGCGCGTTCGTGATGGCGCCCAACCACCACAGCGAGATCGACCCGCTCACGGTGGCCGTGGCGACGTGGAAGATCGGACGGCTCCCGCGGTTCCTCGCCAAGGAGAGCTTGTTCCGCGTGCCCGTCCTCGGCGCGGCCCTGCGCGGCACCGGCATGGTGCCCGTCGCCCGCGGCAACCAGGGCTCGCAGGCGCTGCGGCAGGCCAAGGTCCTCGTCGAGAACCGCAGCGGCGTGATCGTCTACCCCGAGGGCACGCTCACCCGCGATCCCGGCCTGTGGCCGATGCGCGGCAAGGCGGGCGCGGTGCGGATCGCCCTCGCCGGCGGGATCCCGGTAATCCCCGTCGCGCACTGGGGTGAGCAGCAGTACATGCCGCGCTACGGCAAGCTCAAGCTCTGGCCCCCGCGCCGCCCCGTGACGTTCGTCGTGGGCGACCCCGTCGACCTGTCCGACCTCGCCGACCGCGCACAGTCGCGCGCGGCGCTCGAGGAGGGCACCGAGCGCGTCATGGCCGCCATCACGGCGCTGCTGGAGGAGCTGCGGGGTGAGAAGGCCCCCGAGCAGCGGTGGGACCCTGCCCAGCACGGGCAAGCCGAGACGGGACGGATGTGATGGGCCCGAAGGTCGCCGTGCTCGGAGCCGGCAGCTGGGGCACCACCTTCGGCAAGGTCCTCGCCGACGGCGGCGCCCGCGTGACGATGTGGGCCAGGCGCCCCGAGCAGGCCCACGAGATCGACGAGGCCAAGCGCAACTCGCAGTACCTGCCGGGCATCAACCTGCCCCGCTCGATCCGCGCCACCCACCGCCTGGCCAAGGCCGTCGAGGGCGCCGAGCAGATCTACCTGTCGGTGCCCAGCAAGACCGCGCGCGAGGCGCTCAAGCAGTTGCGGCCGCTCGTGGCCCGCTCGGACGCGCCGATCGTGAGCCTCATGAAGGGCGTCGAGAAGCGCTCGGGCATGCGCATGAGCCAGGTGATCGAGGAGGTCCTGGGCTGCGACCCGGACCGCATCGCCGTGGCCAGCGGCCCCAACCTCGCGCTCGAGATCGCGCGCGAGCAGCCCACGGCCGCCGTGGTGTCGTCGACCAGCCTCGAGACGGCGGAGCTGATCGCCCGCACGGCGTCCAACCCGTACTTCCGCACGTTCGTCAACACCGACGTGGCCGGCACGGAGTTCGGCGGCGTGCTCAAGAACCTCATCGCCGTCGCGATCGGCATCGTCGACGGCGTCGGCTACGGCGAGAACACGAAGGCGTCGATCATCACGCGCGGCCTCGTGGAGATGACCGACTTCGCGGTCGCGTACGGCGCCCAGGCCGAGACGATGCACGGTCTGGCGGGGCTGGGCGATCTGATCGCCACGTGCCAGTCGCCGCTGAGCCGCAACAACACGGCCGGCCGGCTGCTCGGCCAGGGATACACGCTGCAGGACGTCGTCTCGCACATGGAGCAGACGGCCGAGGGGCTGGGCTCGGTGGAGCCCATGCTCAAGCTCGCGCGCGCCAAGGGCGTGGAGATGCCGATCGTGCAGCAGGTCAAGATGGTGCTCGACGGGACGATGAACCCGAAGGACATCGCGCCGCACCTGACCACCGATGACGACACCCCGCAGGGCGAGAGGACGCAGAATGGCCAAGACGACCGTGGCGGTGCTCTTCGGAGGGCGTTCCAGCGAGCACGCGATCTCTTCCGCGACGGCGGGGGGAGTGCTCGGCGCGATCGATCGTGACCGCTACGCCGTGATCCCCGTGGGGATCACGCGCGAGGGGGTGTTCGTCCTCGAGCAGGACGATCCGTCGCGGTTCGCGCTGGACGCGCAGAAGCTGCCCGAGGTCGTCGACAACGGCACGCGCGTGCTGTGGCCGATGCCCGGCGAGGGGCGCGAGCTGCGCGTGCGTCGCGACGACGGGACGATCGAGTCCCTCGGCGACGTCGACGTGGTGCTGCCGATCCTGCACGGCGTGCACGGCGAGGACGGCACGATGCAGGGCTTCCTCGACATCCTCGAGATCCCGTACGCCGGCGGCGGCGTGCTGGATTCCGCGATGTGCATGGACAAGCACTTCATGAAGATCGCCCTCCAGGCCGAGGGCATCGCGGTGGCGCCCTGGGTGACCGTGCGCGCGTCGCAGTGGGCCTCGGAGCCGGAGGCGGTCCGGGGGCGGATCGACGCGCTCGGCTACCCGGTGTTCGTCAAGCCCGCCCGCGCCGGATCGAGCGTCGGCGTGTCGAAGGCGCACGACGCGTCCGAGCTCGACGAGGCGATGCGCGTGGCGTTCGCGGAGGACGACAAGGTGCTCGTCGAGGTCGGCATGGTCGGCCGCGAGATCGAGGTCGCGGTGCTCGAGGGCCGTGGTGGCGAGGCGACGCGCACCTCGCTGCCGGGCGAGATCGTGCTCACCACGCGCGAGTTCTACGACTTCGAGGGCAAGTACCTCGGCGGCGACGGCGCGGAGGTCGTGTGTCCCGCGCAGCTGACCGACGACGAGATCGCGCGGATTCGCGAGGTCGGGGCCCGGGCGTTCGACGCCGTCGACGGCCGCGGGCTCGCGCGCGTGGACGTGTTCCTGACCGACGCGGGAGAGGTCGTCGTCAACGAGCTCAACACCATGCCGGGCTTCACGCCGATCTCGATGTACCCGAAGTGCTGGATCGCGTCGGGGCTGAGCTACGCCGACCTCATCGCCGAGCTCATCGAGCTCGGGCTCGAGCGGGCGGCGTAGGGCCTACTCGACGGGCGTCGCCTCGTCGGGGTCCACACACGCGCCGGTGACCTCGAGGGTCGAGACCGCCGCCGACAGCGCCTGCACGACGTCGCCGCCCGAGATCACCTCGGTGTCCACCGACACGATCACGGCGGGGTTGCGACCGTAGGTCGCGAGCGACTGCCGCGGGAAGTCCTCGTCGTTGACGACCCAGTCCACGCCGCCCACGCGCACGCACTGCAGCGTGGTGGGGGCGAGCTCCTCGAGCCCGCAGCCGAGCACCACCGCCTCGTCGCCCCACGCAGCCGTGGCCTGCGCGTCGGTCCACTGCCGCTTCAGGTCGCCCAGTGCGTCGGGCAGGCGCACCGACACCTCGGCGCACGCCTCGCTGTTCGCCAGCGGCTGGGCCTCGAGGTGAACGGTCGCGGCGCATCCCGAGAGCGCGAGACCGGCGGTCGCGACGGCGATGGCGAGGAGGCGACGGATCACCCCTCCAGGGTAGGCGCCCGCGCCGTGTGGAACCGCTGTGCGCGGCACGGCGTGGGCGTGGGCCCGTGCCGGCGGCGGCCCCGGTTCGGCGGGCGCGGGGCGCCGCGGCTACGCTGACGGGAATGGACACGACCGTCGGCGACCTGAGCGAGCGAGAGGTGCTGCGGCGCATCGCGGCACGCACGGGACGCGCGTCGGCGGCCCTCGTCGGCCCGGGCGACGACGCGGCCGTGGTGGCGGCGCCCGCGGGATCCGTGGTGGCGACGACCGACACCCTCGTGCACGGCCCGGACTTCCGCCTGGCATGGTCCCGCGGCTACGACCTGGGCTGGAAGGCCGCCGCGGTCAACCTGGCCGACGTGGCGGCGATGGGTGCGCGCCCGACGGCGCTGCTCGTGGCCCTGGCGATGCCCGCCGACACGCGGATCGCGTTCGTCGAGGCGCTGGCCGACGGCCTGCGCGAGGCGTGCGAGGCGCTCGCGCCGGGGTGCGCGGTCGTGGGCGGCGACCTGACGGTCTCGGACACGCTCACGGTCGCCGTCACCGCCCTGGGCGATCTCGAGGGCCGCGCACCGGTGCTGCGATCGGGCGCCGAGCCGGGCGACGTCGTCGCGATCGCCGGCGAGCTGGGCCTCGCCGGCCGCGGCCTCGCGATCCTCTTCGGGCGCTTCCGCGATGCCGCGGGCGACCCGGTGCCGGTCGATGCGGCGGCCCTCCGCGCGGGGGAGGCGGCGCTGCTGGAGGCGCAGCTGCGGCCGGCGCCCCCGATCGGCCTCGGCGCGATGGCCGCGGTGGCCGGCGCGAAGGCGATGATGGACGTCTCCGACGGCCTCGCCCTCGACGCCAGCCGGATGGCCGAGGCCTCGGGCGTGGCGATCGACCTGGACCCCTCGGGTCTCGGGCCGGACGTCGCGGCCGCGCTGGAGGGCGGCGAGGACCACGCGCTGCTGGCGACGTTCGCCGCCGAGCCGCTGCCGCCCGGGTTCCGCGCGATCGGCCGGGTGCGCGAGGGCTCGGGGGTGCTCGTCGACGGCGCACCGTACGACCGCCGCGGCGGCTGGGATCCCTACGCCGACTGGGACGCGCGCACCGGCTGAGCGCCGGCCGGTCCGCGCGGTCGCGGTCAGCCCAGGACCGCGTCGCGCGCCGCCTCGAGGGTGAGGTTGCCGTCGGCGCCGAGGAAGTGACCGGCGCCGGGCACGACGATCGCCTCGGCGCCGAGCGCGCGGGCGAGGGCGTCGGTGAGCGAGGGCGGCACGATCGTGTCGTCGTCGGAGCGGATGAGCGTGACCCGATCGATGCGCTCGCTCATGGCCGCGACGTCGAGGCCGTCGCCGATGAATGCGTCGAGCGCCGCGAAGCCCGGCAGCCTCTCGAGGAAGCCGCTGACGAGCACGAGGGCGCCGAGCCGCGCGTCGGGGCCGGCGTCGGCGAACACCCGCAGCGCCGTGAGGCAGCCGAGGCTGTGGGCGATGATCGCGGTGTGCTCGTCGGGCGTGCCGATGGCCTCGGCGGCGCGGGAGCGCCACACGTCCTCGCGGGGATCGAGCGGATCCGGCAGCGTGGGGATCGCGGTCTCGACGCCCGCGGCGGTGAGCTGCTCGGCCAGCCACGGGAACCAGTGGGAGGTCGGATCGGCCCCGTAGCCGTGGATGATGATCGCGCGCGTGATGCTCATGGCACGACTGTAGCGAGGCCTCAGACGGGCTCGATGAGCTCCGGGGTGTTGTTGCGCACGTTGCCCACGGCGGAGTCGACGGGGTAGTACTCGAGGCCCTCCGCGACCCGCGGGGCGTCGTCCAGCGCGGCGTCGAGCACGTCGCGCGGGTGCGTGATGGTGGGATCGAGCCACGCGTCGGCGTGCTCGGAGTCGACGAACACCGGCATGCGCCCGTGGATCGAGCCGAGCGCGCCGATCGACTCGCGCGTGAGGATCGTGAAGCTCAGCACCCACCGCTGCGGATCGTCGTCGGCCTTGGACGGGTCCTTCCACCACTCGTAGAGGCCGGCGAACAGCAGCGGGGAGCCGTCGGCGGGGTGGATGAAGTGCGGCACCTTCCGGTCGGTCTGCTGCTGCCACTCGTAGTACCCGGTGGCGGGGACGATCGCGCGGCGCTTGGCGAGGGCCTTCTGGAACATGCGCTTGTCCTCGAGCTCCTCGGCCCGGGCGTTGAAGGCGCGCGCGCCGATCGAGACGTCCTTCGCCCACGAGGGCACGAGGCCCCAGCGCGCCCGCTCGAGCCGGCGCGTGGGGGGATCGGTCTTGGCCGAGTCGAGCACGATGGCGACCGGATCGGTCGGGGCCACGTTGTACGACGGCTCGGGCAGATCGTCGCCCACGAGATCCACGCGCAGCTCGCTGACGAGCTCCCCGCCCACGTTGACCACGACGAACCGTCCGCACATGCCGCCAGACTACGGCGGGGGTCGGACATTCTCGACGGCGGCGGCGCGAGCGAGCGGCCGCGGGATCATCGGAAGTCCCGCGATCGATGGCCGATGCCGACGCGCAGATCCTCGAAGCCGTCGGCCACGAGGTTGATCACCCCCTCGGGAGAGCGCTCGAGGATGCCGCGCGCGATGAGCGCGGGGCTGTCGCGCACCACGGCCCGGAAGCGGCTCCAGGCCCCCTGCGAGCAGATGACGTTGATCAGCCCGAACTCGTCCTCGAGGTTGAGGAACGTCACCCCCGAGGCCGTCGCGGGGCGCTGGCGGTGGGTGACGAGCCCCGCGACCTCGATGCGCCGCCCGGTCTCGTGCGTGCGCAGGCCGGCGGAGGAGACCACGCCCCGGGCGTCGAGGGCCGCGCGGAAGTGGGTGATCGGGTGGTCGTCGGTCGAGACGCCCGTGGCCCACAGGTCGCTGGCGAGGCGCTCGTAGCTCGTCGGATCGGGAAACAGCGGCGGCTGCACGGCCTGCACGGTGCCCGGGAGGAACTCGGGGCGGTCCTGGGCGGCGGCACCGGCGATCCACAGGGCCTCGCGCGTGCCGTGCCCGAGGCTCGTGAACGCCCCCGCCGTAGCGAGCGCCTCGAGCTGGTTCTCGGCGAGACCGGTGCGGCGCACGAGGTCGTGCATCGAGGCGAAGGGCCCGTTCTCCTCGCGCTCGGCGACGATGCGCCGCGCGGAGCGCAGGCCCACCCCGGTCACGCCCGCCAGCCCCAGGCGCACCGCGTAGCCGCCATCGCGGCGATGCGCGGCCGATTCGTCCGGGGCGTCGGGATCGAACGGCGGCGGCTCGCCCTCGAACGAGCGCAGGCAGCCATCGCGCCCGGTGGGTCCGAGCCGCGAGGGGTCGATCGGCTCGAGCGTCTCCTGCGCGCCGGACAGGTTGATGTCGGGGCGGTGCACCACGACGCCGTGCCGGCGCGCGTCGGCGGTGAGCGTGGCGGGGGAGTAGAAGCCCATCGGCTGCGAGCGCAGCAGCCCCGCGAGGAAGGCGGCGGGGTAGTGCAGCTTGATCCACGAGCTGGCGTAGACGAGCAGGCCGAACGACAGCGAGTGCGACTCGGCGAAGCCGAAGTTCGCGAACGCCTGGATCTGCGCGTAGATCGCGTCGGCGGCCTCGGGCGTGAGTCCGTGGCGGGCCATGCCGGCGTAGAGCTTCTCGCGGACCTTCTCGATCCGCTCCAGCCCCCGCTTGGAGCCCATGGCGCGCCGCAGCAGGTCGGCGTCCTCGCCCGTGCAGTCGCCGATCACCATCGCCATCTGCATGAGCTGCTCCTGGAAGATGGGCACGCCCTTGGTGCGCTCCAGCACCGGCTCGAGATCCGGGTGCGGGTAGGTGACGGGCTCCCGACCCATCTTGCGGCGGACGAACGGGTGCACCGCCCCGCCCTGGATGGGGCCGGGGCGGATGAGGGCGATCTGGATGACGAGGTCGTAGAAGCGGCGCGGCTGCAGGCGGGGGAGCAGCCCCATCTGCGCGCGGGACTCCACCTGGAACACCCCGATCGAGTCGGCGCGGCACAGCATGTCGTAGACGGCGGGCTCCTCGCGGGGCAGCTCGCGCAGCTGCCACTCCTCGCCCGTGGCGTCGCGGATGAGGTCGAAGCAGTGCTGCAGCGCCGAGAGCATGCCGAGCCCGAGCAGGTCGAACTTCACCAGGCCCATCCAGGCGGCGTCGTCCTTGTCCCACTGGATGACCGTGCGGTTCTCCATGCGCGCGTGCTCGACGGGCACGACCTCTCCCACCGGCCGGTCGGTGAGCACCATGCCGCCGGAGTGGATGCCGAGGTGACGGGGAGCCTTCATGAGCTCGGTGGCGTACTCGATCACCTGGGCGGGGATGTCGTGGTCCGGCCCCGACTCGAGCGTCGCGCCCCACCGCTCCACCTGCCGCGACCAGGCGTCCTGCTGGCCCGGCGAGAACCCCAGCGCGCGGGCGACATCGCGCACGGCGTTCTTGGGGCGGTACTGGATGACGTTCGCCACTTGCGCCGCCCGCTCGCGGCCGTAGCGCTGGTAGACCCACTGGATGATCTCCTCGCGGCGGTCGGAGTCGAAGTCCACGTCGATGTCGGGCTCCTCGTCGCGCACCGCCGAGAGGAAGCGCTCGAAGGGCAGGTTGTAGCCGATCGCGTCGACGGCGGTGATGTCGAGCAGGTAGCAGACCGCGCTCGCCGCGGCCGACCCGCGGCCCTGGCAGAGGATGCCGCGGCGGCGGGCCTCGGCGACGATGTCGTGGACGATGAGGAAGTAGCCGGGGAAGTCCTTCTGCTCGATCACGTCGAGCTCGTGCGCGATGCGCCGCCGCCCGTCCTCGTCGAGGTTCGGGTAGTGGCTCGGCACCGCCGCCCACACGAGCTGGCGCAGGTACGACATCGGCGTGTGCCCCTCCGGGACCTCCTGGCGGGGCAGCGCGGGCTTGGCGCGGCGCAGGGGGAACTCCAGCTCGGCGGCGAGAGCGGCGGCGCGCTCGACCGCGCCGGGATAGCGGGCGAACAGGCGGGCCATCTCGTCGCCCGATCGCAGGTGGGCCGCATCGTGCGCGGGCAGCCAGCCGTCGAGGTCGTCCATGCTGCGGGTGGCGTGGATGGCGGCGACCGCCTGTGCCAGCCGCGCCTTGCCGGGGGTGGCGTAGTGCACGTTGTTCGTCGCGAGGGTGGGCAGGCCGGCGCGCGCGGCGAGCTCGGCGAGCGCGTCGTTGCGGCGGTCGTCGAGCGGATCGCCGTGGTGGGTCAGCTCCACGTAGACGCCGTCGCGGCCGAACCGGTCGACGAGGTCGCGCAGCGCCGCCTCCGCGGCCGAGAGATCGCCCGAGCCCCGCGCGACGGGCCCGGCCAGCGCCCGCCCGACCGCCCCCTTGCGGCACCCGGTGAGCACGGCCCAGTGGCCGCGGCCCTGATCGGCCAGCTCGTCGAGGTCGTAGACCGGGCGCCCCTTCTCGCCGCCGCGCAGCTGCGCCCGGGTGATCGCCCCCGCCAGGCGGTGGTACCCCTCCTCGCCGCGCGCGAGGGCGAGGAGATGCGTGCCCACCGGATCGGCCTCGCCCTTCTGCGGCGCAGGCAGACCCAGTGACAGCTCGGAGCCGAACACCGTGCGCACCGAGGTGTGCTCGGCCGCCTCCGCGAAGCGGACGATGCCGTAGAAGCCGTCGTGATCCGTGACGGCGAGGGCCTCCAGACCCAGGCGCTCCGCCTCCTCGACGAGGTCCTCGGGCGACGAGGCGCCGTCGAGGAACGAGTACGACGAGTGCGCGTGCAGCTCCGCGTAGCGCGTGGCGCTCGTGCCCCGCTCCAGGGGCGGGGGCGCGTAGGCGCCGCGCTTGCGGCTCCACGCGGGGCTGTCGCCGCCGTCGGCGTTCGCCGGCCGCGGGTCGGGGCGCCGGCCGCTGAGGGTGCGCTCGAGCTCGTTCCACGGGATCGGCGGGTTCTTGAACCCCATCAGCCGTACCTCCCCTCGATCCACCAGCGCTCGCCCTCGCGGACGGCGAGCCAGGCCGCGCCCCGGTCGTCGACGAGCTGGAACCGATTGGCCCGGCGGGCGCGCGCGGCGTCCCACGTGCGCTCGATGACGGGCCAGGGGCCGGCCCACGAGACGATGCGCCGCCCGTCGAGCACGGCCGGGGCGTCGGTGAGCAGCCCGCGCTCGTCGATCGTCACCGCCCCGCCGGAGGCCCCGTGCACCCGTGCGGGGCGGGGTTCCCGGAAGATCTCCGACGGCAGCGGCGACGGCAGCGCGCCCGGCCACGGCTGATCGCGATGGGTGGAGGGCGCGGCAGCCTCGCCCCACGGCACGTGCACCTCGCGCTCGGCGAGCCAGCGGCCGCCGCCGATCGCGGGCACCAGGACGCCGAGGTGCCCGAGCGAGGCCTGCATGCGCGTCATGGCGTGATGCGCCCGCTCGTCGGATCCCTGGCCGAGCAGGGCCGGCTGGTGGGCGGAGCCGTCGTCGACGGCCTCGGGCTCGATGCGCACGAGGGCGACGGCGCCGTGCGGCACCTCGTGCCCGGGGGTCGGCTGCAGCTGCCAGCGCACCCGATCGACCACGCTCGCGGCGTCGAAGCTCACGGGGTGCTGCCAGATGCGCTCGCTGCGCCCGCCGCGGTCGTCCTCGATCGTCACACGCACGGCCGTGCACACCAGGCCGGCGGCCCCCAGGGCGTCGCAGAAGCTCTCGGCCGTGGTGCGGACGGCGAAGGCCACCTGCTCGGCGAGCTCCAGGGGCGGCTCCAGCGCGAGCTCGCGCGCGAACTCCGGCGGCGGCACGCGCGGCTCGACCGCCCGGGAGTCGGCGCCCTGGGCGAGGCGGTGCAGCCGCGATCCGTGCTCGCCCAGGCGGGCCGCCACGAGGGGCGCGTCGAGGCCCGCGAAGCCGCCGAGCGTCTGCACGCCGAGGCGGGCGAGCAGCAGCGCGAGCGGGGGATCGCCGAGCGTGCTCACGGGGAGCGGCGCGAGGAAGGCGGCGGAGGCCCCGGGCGGCACGACGCGGAGGCGCTCGCCGCCGCGGAGGGATCGGGCCGCCTGCTCGGCCGTGAACACCCCGTCGGCCACTCCGGCGCGGACGCCGGGATAGCCGGCCTCCTCGAGGGCGGCGACGAGGGTCCGCGCCGCGGCCTCCTCGCCGCCGTAGAACCGCGCGGGGCCGCGGGCGCGGAGCACGGCGAGCCCCGGCTGCAGGGGCTCCGCGCCGGGGGAGAGCTCCTCCAGCAGGCGCAGCACGTCGTGGAAGGCCCGCTCGTCGCGCTCGGGATCGGCGGCGACGATGAGCAGGTCGGGGCAGGCGGACTGCGCATCGCGGCGGCGCTGATCGCGGCGCACGCCGGCCGACCTCGCCGCCGGGGAGCACGAGACCACGCGATTCGCGTGCAGCACGGCGATGGGCCGGTGGGGATCCACCGCCTCGCCGCCGAGCTCGCGCGCGCTCGTGCGCAGGAAGGCCGTGACCGGCCAGTCGGGCAGCCACAGGGCGATCACGCGCTCCGGCGCCGCGCTCATGAGGCCACCGCGCTCAGGATCGGCCGGCGGGCGGCGTCCGGCGTCGGCAGGTTCTCGACGTGCCCCGTCGGGCCGGGCAGCAGCACGCGGGTGCGACGGGAACGCGGCACCCGGCGCCCCGTGAGCGAGATCGTCAGGGCGCGGGAGGAGATCAGCCCGTGCCCCTGGCCGATGCCGCGCCACTCCGGATCGGCCGTGGCGATCTCGGCGTCGGCCCCCGGCCAGCCGCCGAGACTGATCAGCGCGGCCCCGCGATCCCGCAGCCGGGCCTCGAGGCGCGCCACCTCGGTCGTGCCGGGCCGGCTGGGCGGGCGCACGGCGACGAGGGGGAACACCTCGGCGGCGGCCGAGGCGGCCTGCAGCCAGCGGCCGCCGGGGGAGGGAAGGAGCGCCAGCCGGGACAGGTCGACGCCGTGCCCCTCGGCCGCCTCGACCGAGAGCTCCGGAACCCCCACGACGGCGCACCACGCCCCCGTCCGCGACACCTCGCCGAGCAGCGACAGCAGCAGCCCCGTCTCGCCGGGCGGCAGGGCATAGGCGGCCCCGGGGCGCAGGCCGCCCTCGGGGAAGAGCGGCGACAGCGGTCCGGGCACGGGCAGGGCGTCGACGCGGGCCGTGCGGCGCTGCATCCGATCGATCTGCTCGCGCAGGCGCAGCACATCCATCCGCGTCGTCGAGTCCTCCGCGGCGGCGATCGAAGCGATGGCCATCCCCATCTCCTCATATTAGAACGGATGTTCGAATGAAATCGAGCGATGGGGAAGATTCTGTCGAACGCATCCGACATTCCTCGTGTGTAAAAAATTCTTGACACTCTGTCGCGGGCGGCGATACCGTGGGCCTGTCAAATTTTCTTTACACGGCAGGAGCGGATCATGGGGTCATCGATCGCACCGGCGGAGCGCAGCGCGTGGATCTCCCTCGTGCTCGCGATCGTCGGCTACCCCGTCTACCTGCTGCTCCTGCACCAGGGCTCGCCCGATCTCCCGCTGCCGGAGAAGGCGTTCGCCTGGCCCATGATCTGGACGATCATCGGATCGGTCGTGCTCTCGATGGTGCTGCACGCGATCTTCCGCGTGTACACCGATCGGGAAGCGGCGAAGCCGGACGAGCGCGACACGGCGATCGCCCGATGGGGGAGCGCGTCGGATCGTCGTTCCTCGTCATCGGCGCCCTGGGCGCAATGGTCCTGGCCATGCTCGATGCCTCGGCGTTCTGGATCGCCAACGCGATCTTCCTCGGCTTCTTCCTCTCGGCCATCGTCAGCGGCGTCGCGCGCGTGATCTGCTACCGCGGGGACTTCGATCTGCGATGGTGAAGCCCACCAAGGTGACCAACGACATCCGGCGCCTCCGCGCGGAGGCGGGCGAGATGACGCAGACCGAGCTGGCCCGGCGCGTGGGCGTGACGCGGCAGACCCTCATCGCGATCGAGCACGGGCGGTACTCGCCGTCGCTGGAGGTCGCCTTCCTCATCGCCCGCGCCCTCGGCGTGCGGCTCGACGACGTGTTCAGCTACCCCGAATGAATCGAGAAGGGACCGCAGGATGAAGGCGATGGTGCAGGATCGCTACGGCGGTCCCGAGGTGCTCCGGCTCGCGGAGCGCGACGTTCCGACGCCCGGCGAGAACGAGGTCGTCGTGCGCGTGGTCGCGACGGGGGTCGACGCCGGCCTGTGGCATCTGCTGGCCGGCGAGCCGTTCGTGATCCGCTACGCCCTGCCGCTCAAGGGCGAACGGGTGCTCGGCCTTGAGGTCGCGGGGCACGTGCACGCGGTCGGCTCGGCCGTGACCGATGTCGCCGTGGGCGATGCCGTGTTCGGCAGCGCCTCGATGCCGGACGGCGGGCTCGCGGAGTTCGCCCGCGTGCGGCGCGATCGGCTCGCGCGCAAGCCCGGGGCGCTGACGTTCGCCCAGGCGGCCGCCCTCGTGGTCTCCGGCTGCGCGGCCCTGCACGCGGTGCGCGCGGCGCGCGCGACGGGCGGGCGGCGGGTGCTCGTGCTGGGCGCGGCGGGCGGCGTGGGGCATCTCGCGGTGCAGCTGGCGAGGGCCGCGGGCGCGACCGTGACCGGCGCGAGCAGCGGCCCGAAGCTCGACGTGGTGCGGGCGGCCGGGGCCGACGAGGCGATCGACTACACCGCCGCCGACCCCCTGGCGCGCGGCCCGTTCGACGCGATCATCGACACGGGAGGGCATCGGCGGCTGCGCGATCTGCGCCGCGCGCTGGCGCCGCGCGGCGCGCTCGTGCTCGTCGGCGCCGAGCCCGAGGGCGATCGCCTCGGCGGGCTCGGGCGCTCGCTCGCGGCCGTGCTGCAGGGGTCGTTCACGCGGCAGCGGCTCGTCATGCTCACCTCGTCGGAGCCCACCGACGCCCTCGACGCGCTCGCCGTGCACGCCGAGGCGGGCCCGCTGCGCCCGGTGATCGACGCCGAGCTGCCCCTCGATCGCGCCGCCGAGGCGGTCGCGCGGATCGGGCGGGGCAAGGGGCGAGGCAAGACCGTCGTGCGCGTGCAGCCCGAGTGATCAGCGCTGCGGCGGCTCGCCCCACCACAGCGTCGTGTCGCCGTAGCCGCGATCGCGCAGCGGCACCAGGCCCGCGGCCTGCCAGTCGGGCGCGCCCGAGCGCGTGGCCCGCTCGAGGACGACGATCGCATCGGGCGCGAGCAGCGGGGCCAGCGCGCGCAGATCGTCGGTGACGGCGTCGTTCGGCACGTCGTACGGCGGGTCGAGGAAGGCGAGGTCGTAGGGGCCGCGCGCGGTGGTGAGGAAGGCGAGCACCGCCGCCTGGTGCACCCGGGCCGCGCGCCCGGCCGCCTTCGCGACCCGCTCGGCGTTGCCGCGCGCGATGGCGGCGGCGCGCGCCGACTTCTCCACGAGGTCGACCGCCGCCGCCCCGCGGCTGAGGGCCTCGAGGCCCAGGGCGCCCGAGCCGGCGTAGAGGTCGAGCACGGTCGTGCCGTCGAGCAGCCCGGTGCTCTCCAGCGCGCCGAACAGCGACTCCCGCACCCGGTCGCTCGTGGGTCGCGTGCCCGCCGCCGGCACCTCCAGCCGCACGCCGCCGGCCGCTCCCGCGATGATCCTCGTCACCCGCCCACGATATCCGCGCCGTCGCGGCGCTGTCGGACCGCCGCCCTAGACTCGCCCCATGCCGTTCACGCTCGACACGCCGCTGGCCACGGCCCTCCCCGCCAAGGAGGCCGGCGGGCTGAAGAAGGCGTTCGGCATGGAGACGGTGGGCGATCTGGTGGCCCACTACCCGCGTCGCTATGCCGTGCGCGGCGAGCTCACGCCCATCCGCGGGCTCGCCGAGGGCGACACCGTCACGATCGTCGCCGAGGTGGTGTCGGTCGGCACGCGGCCGATGCGCAACCGCCGCGGCAGCATCCTCGAGGTCGTGATCACCGACGGCCGCGGCCAGGCCTCGCTGACGTTCTTCAACCAGGCCTGGCGGGAGCGCGATCTGCGCCCCGGGCGGCGCGGGGTGTTCAGCGGCAAGGTCGGGTACTACGCCGGCAAGATGCAGTTCGCCCACCCGAACTTCCAGCTCTTCGACGACGGCGAGGACGCGCAGCGCCACGCCGAGGAGTGGGCGAAGCAGCCCGTGCCGCTGTATCCCGCCACCGCGCAGACGCCCAGCTGGGAGATCCAGAAGGCGGTCGCCGTGGTGCTCGACGGTCTCGGCGACGTCCCCGATCCGATCCCCGACGACATGCGCACCCGCGAGAACCTCCTGCCGGCGCGTGAGGCGATCGAGAAGATCCATCGGCCCGCGTCCGAGGAGGATGCCGACGAGGCGCGTCACACGCTGCGCACGCACGAGGCGCTCGTGCTGCAGGCCGCGCTGGCCCAGCAGCGGCAGCTGGTGCGCGAGCTCGACTCGCGGCCGCGCCCCGCCGCGCCCGGGGGGCTGCTCGAGCGCTTCGACGCGGCCCTGCCGTTCGCGCGCACGCCCGATCAGGTGGCGGTGGGCGATCGCATCGCGAGCGACCTCGTGGCGGACTGGCCGATGAACCGGCTCGTGCAGGGCGAGGTCGGCTCCGGCAAGACGCTCGTGGCGCTGCGGGCGATGCTGCAGGTGGCCGAGTCGGGAGGGCAGTCGGCGCTCATCGCGCCCACCGAGGTGCTCGCCGCGCAGCACCTGCGCTCGATCACGCGCATGCTCGGCCCCGAGCTGGCGCCGCAGCTGATGCCCACGCTGCTCACGGGCCAGATGGGCGCGGCCGAGCGGCGCAAGGCGGCGCTGCGGGTGGCGTCGGGGCAGGCGCTCATCGTCGTCGGCACGCACGCGCTGCTGAGCGACAAGACCACCTTCGCCGATCTCGGCCTCGTCGTGGTGGACGAGCAGCACCGGTTCGGCGTGGAGCAGCGCGAGACGCTGCGCGCCAAGGGCACGGCGCCGCACGCCCTGGTGCTCACGGCCACGCCGATCCCGCGCACCGTGGCGATGACCGTGTTCGGCGACCTCGACGTGTCGACGATCCGGACGATGCCCGCCGGGCGCGCCGGGATCGAGACCTACGTCGCGCCCCTCGCCGAGAAGCCGGCCTGGTTCGGGCGCGTGTGGGATCGCGCCGCCGAGGAGGTCGAGAAGGGGCATCAGGTCTTCGTGGTGTGCTCCGCGATCGATCTCGACGCCAAGGGCGAGGCGGCGCTCGAGGACGATCCCGACGCGCTGGCCCCCGAGGTCGAGGGGGAGCAGAAGGGCGCCCGCTGGGGCGTGGTGCAGGTCGCCGAGCTCCTCGCCACCCACCCGCGGGTCGGCCGGCTGCGGATCGCCACGCTGCACGGCAAGATGCCCGGCGACGAGAAGGACCGCGTGATGCAGTCGTTCGCGCGCGGCGAGATCGACGTGCTCGTGGCGACGACCGTGATCGAGGTGGGCGTGGACGTGCCCAACGCCTCGACCATGGTGATCCTCGACGCCGATCGCTTCGGCGTCTCGCAGCTGCACCAGCTGCGGGGCCGCGTGGGTCGCGGCGGGGTGCCGGGGCTGTGCCTGCTCGTGACCGAGGCCCCGGCCGAGACGCCCGCCCGCGCGCGGGTGGAGGCCGTCGCCGCCACGCTCGACGGGTTCGAGCTGGCCGAGGTCGACCTGGAGCTTCGCGGCGAGGGCGACGTGCTCGGCGACGCGCAGTCGGGATCGCGTTCGTCGCTGCGGCTGCTGCGGGTGGTCAAGGACGCCGACCTGATCGCCCGGGCGCGCGCCGCGGCCGAGCAGATCCTCGCCGCCGACCCCACGCTGGCCGCCCATCCGGGCCTCGCCGACGCCCTCCAGCGGCGGGTGACGCAGGAGGAGCGGGCCGCGCTGTCGAAGGCCTGAGCGCGCGGGGGCGCCGCCCGCGCGCCCAGTAGGCTGAGCGGTATGAGCAACCGGATCGCCGTCGTCCCCGGCTCCTTCGATCCGCCCACCGTCGGGCACATGGATGTGATCCGCCGGGCCGCGCGCCTGTACGACGAGCTGCACGTGCTCGTCGTGCACAACCCGGACAAGGAGGCGATGCTCCCGATCGCCCAGCGCTTGTCGCTGCTGCAGGAGTCGATCGAGGAGGCCGGCATCGCGGGCAATATCATCATCGGCTCGTGGAGCGTGGGACTGCTCGTCGACTACGCCCAGGAGGTCGGCGCCGGGGTGCTCGTGAAGGGGATCCGCTCGCAGGGCGACGTCGCGTACGAGACGCCCATGGCGGTCGTGAACAACCACCTCGCCGGCGTGGAGACGGTGTTCGTCCTCGCCGACCCGGCCAACTCCGTCGTCTCCAGCTCGCTCGTGCGCCAGGTCGCCGGGCTCGGCGGCGACGTCTCGCCGTACGTGCCGGCACCCGTCGCGCGCTACCTCGCGCAGGCGAGCTCCAGCGAGTTCTGACCGGCCCTGGCTCGCCCACGCGCCGGTAGGATGGATGGGTGAAACCTCGACTCTCCGGGCCTTTTGTGCTGCCCGCGCGCGACATCGTCCGCAAGCCGGGCGAGATGCGCGAGCACCGTCTGACCATCCCCGCGCCCGAGCGCTGGGGCGAGGGACTCGTCGCCATTCAGAAGGGCGAGGAGCTCGATCTCGACGTGCGCCTCGAGTCCGTCCACGAGGGGATCCTCGTGTCGGGCGACGTCGAGACCGTCTTCCGTGGTGAGTGCGGGCGCTGCCTGCGCGAGATCGACGAGCGCGTCGAAGTCGATTTCCAGGAGCTCTTCGAGTACCCTGGAGGGGAAGCGGCTGACTTCGAAGTTCAAGACGACCACGTGGATCTTGAAAATCTGGTCAGAGACGCCATTGTCCTCGCGCTTCCATTCCAGCCGGTGTGCCAGCCGGATTGCCCCGGGCTCGACCCGAACACGGGTGAGCGACTGGCGGAAGGTGCTGGTGAAGCGCCGGCCCCCATCGATCCTCGGTGGGCCGCGCTCCAGGAACTCAACGACAACCAGGCGCCCTGAACGCGTCCGTAGCACAGAAGAGAGTCAGTCATGGCAGGTAACCCCCCGAAGCGGAAGGTCTCCCGTTCCAACACCCGCTCGCGCCGCGCGCAGTGGAAGGCGGAGGCCCCCACGCTCGTCAAGACCATCGAGAACGGCAAGGTCGTCTACAGCCGTCCCCACCAGGCCAAGGTCGTGACCGACTCGCAGGGCACCGAGCTGTTCCTGGAGTACAAGGGCCGCAAGGTCGCCGACGTCTGATCCCCGTCCCGTGACGGAGATCAAGGGTCGCATTTCCCTGATCGAGAAGCTCGGCGTCGACATCGACGCCGAGCTTCTCGATTTGGCGCTCACGCATCGGTCGTGGGCCTACGAGCACGGCGGCGTGCCGCACAACGAGCGCCTCGAGTTCCTCGGCGACTCGGTGCTCAGCCTCGCCGTGACGTCGCTGCTCTACGAGCGCTTCCCCGACGAGTCGGAGGGCACGCTGTCGAAGCGCCGCGCCAGTGTCGTGTCGATGCTCGCGCTGGCCGACGTCGCGCGCGGGATCGGGCTCGGCGAGCACCTCAAGCTCGGCCGCGGCGAGGAGCAGACGGGCGGACGCGAGAAGGACTCGATCCTCGCCGACGCCACCGAGGCGATCTTCGGCGCCGTGTTCCTCTCGGCCGGCCGCGCCGAGGCGCTCGCGCTCGTGCAGCGCCTCATCACGCCGCTCGTCGAGGATCCGGAGCGCTACGGCGCCGCCGTCGATCCCAAGACGGCCGTGCAGGAACTCGCCGCCCGCTGGGGCGTCGCGCCGCCCAGCTACGAGGTGACGGCCGAGGGCCCGTCGCACGACCGGCGCTTCACGGCCGTCATCACCGTGGGCGACCACCAGGCCTCCGGTCAGGGCACGAGCAAGAAGCAGGCCGAGATGGCCGCGGCCCTGCGACTGTGGCGCGAGGCCCAGGCGCAGGAGTCCGTCGCCGGTGCCTGAGCTCCCCGAGGTCGAGGTCGTCCGCGCGGGACTCGCTCCCGCCGTCACGGGCGCTACGATCCTCGGCGTCGAGGTGTTCGACCCGCGCGCCCTCACGCGACACGCGGGATCCCCGGCCGACTTCGAGGCGCGCCTGGCCGGCCGCGCCGTGCGGGGGACGGCCCGTCGCGGCAAGTTCCTCTGGTTGATGCTGGCGGACGATCCCGCCGCCGGCGCCGAGGCCCTCATGGTGCACCTCGGCATGAGCGGGCAGATGCTGCTGCGGGCGCCCGGTGCTCCTGCGGAGCGGCACGAGCGCGTGCGCTTCGCGATCGCGCACCCGGAGCACGGGGAGCTCGCCGTGGTCTTCGCCGATCAGCGCACCTTCGGATCGCTGGCGATCGATCCGCTCATCCCGACGCTCGACGGTGCCGCCGGAGGCTTCGGCGACGACGCGCCGCTCGTGCCGGCGCAGGCCGCGCACATCGCCCGCGACCCGCTCGATCCGGCCTTCGACGACGCCGGCTTCCGCCGCGCGCTGGCCCGCCGGTCGTCGGCCGTCAAGCGGGTGCTGCTGGACCAGAGCGTGATCAGCGGCGTCGGCAACATCTACGCCGATGAGGCGCTGTGGGCCGCGCGCCTGCACCCCGAGACGCGCGCGGCCGACCTGTCCACCCGCGCCGCGAACCGCCTGCTCGCCGAGGTGCGCGCCGTGCTGCGCAAGGCGCTGGCCGAGGGCGGCACGAGCTTCGACGCCCAGTACGTCAACGTCAACGGCGAGGTCGGCTACTTCGCCCACAGCCTCAATGCCTACGGCCGCGCCGGCCAGCCGTGCCCGCGCTGCGGTCGCGCGATCGTGCGCGTGGCCTTCACGAACCGTTCGAGCCACTTCTGCCCGCGCTGCCAGCGGGTGCGCTGACGCCCCGGTCTCAGGACGTACATGCGCGGGCAGCCGTTGGTCGCGGCGCCGGGGCGCAGCTCGAAGTGCCAGGCCTCGTTGTCGAAGATCTGGCAGAGGTCGTAGCGCGCGCCGTGATGCTGCAGCCATTCCGCCGCGTCCCAGCCGCCGATGTCGACCGCGTCGCCCGTCGTGTGGGCCGAGCCGTGTGCGGTGGCGACCCAGCGGGAGGCGGCCTCCCACGATCCGTGCTCGGCGATCGCATCGTCCATGAGCTGCTGCTGCAGCGCCTCGGAGCGCCAGCCGCTGTTGACGACGAACTCGATGCCGTCGGCCGCCGCGTCGTCGGCGGCCTGCCGCAGGGCCGCGAGGAGATCCGGGTCGAGGCCCGTGATGCCGGGCAGGTCCTCGTACAGGGTCGCGCCGTCGGGAAGCACCCCGTCCGCCGCGCCCGACGTGTCCGACGCGGTCGAGGCGCAGGCGGTGAGGGCGGCGGCGAGCGTGACGAGGGCGAGGGCCGCGAGGGCGCGAGTGCGGGTGATGATCATGCGTCCAGGCAACGCGGGCGCGTGTTGCGAGGGCGTACGCGGTTTTCGATACGCCGGCGATAACCCGCGGCTCCTACCATCGAGGGATGCGCGTGCTGATCGTCGAGGACGAGCCCTATCTCGCGGAGGCGATCCGCGACGGGCTCCGGCTCGCGGCGATCGCCGCCGACATCGCGGGCGATGGCGAGGCCGCGCTCGAGGCGCTCGCGGTGAACGATTACCACATCGCCGTGCTCGACCGCGACATCCCCGGCCCGTCCGGCGATGAGGTCGCCCGACGCATCGTCGGCTCGGGCTCCGGCACGCCGATCCTCATGCTCACGGCGGCCGACCGGCTCGACGACAAGGCCTCGGGCTTCGAGCTCGGGGCGGACGACTACCTCACGAAGCCGTTCGCCATGCAGGAGCTCGTGCTGCGACTGCGCGCGCTCGACCGGCGACGGGTCCGCTCCCGCCCGCCGGTGCGCGAGATCGCGGGGCTGAGGGTCGATCCCTTCCGCCGCGAGGTCTTCCGCGACGGCCGGTACGTCGCGCTCACGCGCAAGCAGTTCGCGGTGCTCGAGGTCCTCGTCGACGCGGGCGGTGGCGTGATCAGCGCCGAGGAGCTGCTGGAGCGGGCCTGGGACGAGAACGCCGATCCATTCACGAACGCCGTGCGGATCACCGTGTCGGCGCTGCGCAAGCGGCTCGGCGAGCCGCAGCTGATCGAGACCGTGCCGGGCGTCGGCTATCGGATCGCGGGGCCGGCGTGATGCGCCGGCGCGGGCCCGACGCGCG
The DNA here is from genome assembly GCF_004564075.1 of Microbacterium sediminis. NCBI lineage: Bacteria > Bacillati > Actinomycetota > Actinomycetes > Micrococcales > Microbacteriaceae > Microbacterium > Microbacterium sediminis. Next base: position 1,655,303 of record NZ_CP038256.1, on the reverse strand, counting down.
CACGAAGCTCGCGCTCAGCTACGCCGCGATCGTCGTCGTGGCCGGCGTGATCCTGCTCGCCGTCGTCTGGCTCTTCCTGCTGCGCTACGTGCCCGACGGGCCGATGCGCGCGCCCGGTCCGTTCATCCCGAACCGCTCCGACCTCGAGCGGGCCTTCTGGCCGCGGGCGGCCTGGGCCCTCGCGTTCCTCGTCGCGTTCGGGCTCATCGGCGGGTGGTTCCTCGCCGGCCGCATGCTGGCCCCGCTGCGGCAGATCACCCAGGCGACGCGGGCGGCGGGGGAGGGCTCCCTGTCGCACCGGATCCGCATGACGGGCCGCGACGACGAATTCCGCGAGCTCGCCGACGCCTTCGACGGCATGCTCGACCGCATCGAGGCGCACGTCGACGAGCAGCGGCGCTTCGCCGCGAACGCCTCGCACGAGCTGCGCACCCCGCTCGCGGTCACGCGCTCGCTCCTGGACGTGGCGCGGCGCGATCCGGACGCGGACGTCGCCACGACGCTCGCACGGCTGCACGAGACGAACGAGCGCGCGATCGACCTGACCGAGGCGCTCCTGCTGCTGAGCAGGGTGGAGCGCGGAGGGATCGAGCGCGAGCCGGTCGACCTCTCACTCGCGGCCGAGGAGGCCGCGGAGACGCTGCTCCCGCTGGCGGAGGCACGCGGGGTTGCGGTCGAGGTGACGGGCGAGGCCGCGGCCGCGGCGGGGAGTGCGGCGCTCCTCGGGCAGCTCGTCGCCAACCTGGTGCACAACGCGATCGTCCACAACGTTCCCTCGGGCGGCCGCGTGCGCGTCCTCACCGCGGCACTCGGCGACGAGGCGGTCCTGACGATCGAGAACAGCGGCGCGCACATCGCCCCCGCGGCGCTCCCGACGCTCGTCGAGCCGTTCCAACGAGGATCCGCCCGCACGCAGACGGGCGGCCACGATGGCGCGGGCCTGGGCCTGGCGATCGCGGCGCGCATCGTCGAGGCGCACGGCGGGCAGCTGCACCTCTCGGCGCGCGCCGAGGGCGGCCTGCGCGTGGAGGTGCGGCTGCCGCGCGACCCGGGGCGTTGAGGACAGGGCGGTTGTGACGGCGAGTCCGTTCAGAGGGGGCGGCATGGCGATCGAGTTGCGGGCGATGATCGAGTCCGACGCGGAGGAGCTCGCGTCCTGGGCAACGGACCCGGTGTTCTGCGCGCATGCGGGGTGGACGCATCGGCGATTCCCCGATGAGGCGCTCCCGCGGTGGCGGAAGGCGATCGCGGAACCCGATCCGCTACTGACGCGTCTGCGCCTACGGGTTCTCGGTGATCGGATTGTCGCGGATCTGGGCAGAGGCGGTGGAGGCGAATGCGGGCTCTGTGCGAATCCTGCGCGGGATCGGAATGCCGATGACCGGATGGGGAGGAACCGAGGAGTATCTCGGTGTCCCGTCGCGTTTCCTCCAGTTTTCGCTGACCCGCGCGGAGTGGGCGACCAGAATGCCGGCGACCGCTGACGGCTGATCGTGGCGAGGCGATGGGTCAGGGGGCCGCGAGCGCCGCGCGCTGTCGGCCCGCGATCGTGCCGGCGACGAGCGCGATGACGGCGACGACCGCGGCGATGGCACTGGCGAGGTAGAGCGGTCGGACCACGGCGAAGGCGGCAGCGGCATCCCAGTCGCCGAACGTGTCGCCCACGGAGTTGAGGTTCCCGAAGGAGGCGAAGAAGTACGCGGGGGCGCCGCACGCGACGATCGCGGCCCAGGTGACGACGGCGAGCCACCCCGGCACCGCCCGGGCGACGGCCGTCGCCGCCCATGCGAGCGCGAGTACCGCGCCGACGACGGCGAAGACCACTCCGGGCACCGCCGAGTACGGCTGATCCGCCGCGTTCATCGCGGAGATCGTGTCGGCGAGGGGGCGGCCGCTCCCGGCCGTGACCTCCCCATTCGTCATCAGAAACGCGCCGAAGATCGCGTACCCCAGGATCGCGCACGCGCCGACGACGGCCGAGAGAAGCCTCATGGCCGGAGCCTAGCCGGGCGGGGCGAGGGCACGAGCTGGGGATGTGCTGAGCACCGGACCGCTCGGTTGGCTTGCGGGGAGGTTCACATGCCTTTGTGCAGCAGCCAGCGGTGTGGTCTCGACTCCGCTGCGCTGCGCTCGACCCGTCTCCGCTGCGGCCGCTTCGCGGCCTTCGGTCGACGAGCCGTTCAGGGTCGAAGCGGTATTCGATATGCGGGACGTGGCGCAGGGCGGGGGATATCGGGTCCGCGGCGCCGGCCGCTTCGAAGCCCGGTCTCTGCGGCGGCCGCGTCGCCCGAGCCGTCGGGGCTCAGCGCACGTCGGCGGCGAGCTGGAGGGCGTCGGCGGCGAGGCGGGCCGAGGTGTCGGCGTCGCGCATCCAGAGGGGCACGGTGCGGGTCTCGATGCCGGCGTCGCGCAGCGGCGATACCGCGTCCGCGTCCTCCTCGCCGACGAGCCAGCCGTCGAGCAGGCCGCCGGCGCCGCGCGCGCCGTAGTGTCGGGCGACCGCCGCCGCCGAGGTCTCGATGCCGACGGCGGCCAGGCACGCGTCGGCCATGCCGCGCACGACGGCGCCGCCGATGATGCCCGAGACGCCGACGATGGGCGCCGGGGAGTCGACGAGGGCCCGCCGCAGGCCGGGGACCGCGAGGATCGGTCCGATCGACACGATCGGGTTGGAGGGGGCGAGCAGGATGACGTCGGCGAGCTCGATCGCGCCGGCCGCGCCCAGCGACGGCTGCGCGAGCTCAATGCCGTGCTGCACGAACCCGGTCGCCGGCAGCTGGGCGCGGTGACGCACCCACCACTCCTGGAAGTGGATCGATGAGCCGTCCTCCAGAAGCACGTGCGTATCGATCTCGTCGTCGGTGGCGGGGTGCAGGGTCGCGCCGAGCTCCCAGCGCGCGCCGAGCCGGCGGTACACCTCCGAGACGGTCAGGCCCTCCCGCAGCCACGCGGTGCGCGCGATGTGCGTGCCGAGATCGAGGTCGCCGAGCGTGAACCATTCGGGCGCGGTGCCCCAGACAGCCAGCTCGGCCGAGACCCGCTCGGTCTCACCGGCCCGGCCCCAGCCGCGCTCAGTGTCGTTCACACCCGCGAGGGCGTACAGCAGGCTGTCGTGATCGGGGGCGATGCGCAGGCCCGACACCCACCAGTCGTCGGCGGTGTTGACCACCACGTCGATGCGTGCGTCGAGGCCCGCGCGGGCCACGTGCTCGCGCACGCCCTTGACGAAGCGGGCGCAGCCGACGCCGCCCCCGATCACGACGATCCGCTGTGTCATCCCTCTACCGTAAGGCGCTTCTCCCAGGCGCCACCGGACACGATGGGGGTGAAGCCCACCGCCTCGTTGACGTCGAGCATGTAGCGGTTCTCCTCGGCGTTGAAGGTGACGACGCACGGCGACTCCGGCACAGCCTCGTGCCAGCGCTTCAGCCCCACGCACTTCACGATCGAACCCAGCTTGCGGCCACGGTGCTCGGCCAGCACGAGCGTGGCGTACTGGCTGGTCACCTCGGAGCGATCCGCGGGGACGCCGAGCTCGTTGAAGGCCGCGACGGTGCCGGTGGGCACGTGGATCACCGCGGTGACGCCCAGCAGGGCGCCGGCCCGCTCGATGCGCGCCTCGCGCCGGCGCAGCCGGTCGCCCGACCACGGCGTCTCCTCGACGTCCATGTCGCCGGAGGGGGCATCGGTGGACATGCGGGTGATCGCGGCGGCGAGACCCTCGAGGTGCTCCTCGGGCGTGGCGCCCGTCCACCACTCCACGCGGTAGTCGGGACCGGCCTTCGCGAGCGCCCGCTCGAGCAGCGCGTCGACGCCGTCGTACGATCCGTGCAGATCGAACACGCTGCCGCGATCGACCTGCTGGAGCACGAACCCGTTGCGCAGGAGGTGGCCGGTCTGCGCGTCGCGGGGGAGCGAGCCCGCCCCCGTGGGCGGCACGAGCCGCTCGCCTCCCTCGCTGTAGCGGTGGTGGCTCCACGTCGCGAGCACGGAGCGGCCCTCCGCGCGGGCGAGGTCCTCGGTCGCGCGCCAGAGGGCGTCGGCGAGCGCGTCGGACTCGTGCGAGGCCGCCATCGCGATCTCGGCCTCGCACGTGCGCTCGGCGGCGCGATCGTATTCGACGCAGCCCGCGCCGATGATGACGCCGTCCTCCCGCGCGAGGATCGCCGCGCGCCGATAGTCCTGCTGCGCCTGGTGCTGCGAGAGGAGGTCGGTGACGTGGCGCTTGACGAGGTCGCTGCCGCCGTCGCGCCGCGCCTGGGCGTTCAGCAGCTCCACGAACGCCACGAAGTCCTCACCGCCCGGGCCGTCGAGGGACTCGGGGACGATCAGGGGCTCGATGATCACGCGCCCTCCTCCGATCCGAGCTTCTTCTCCCACGCGCCCGAGTACGCGATCGGCCGGAAGCCGACGCGCTCGTTGACGTCGAGCATGTAGCGGTTCTCCTCGGCGTTCCACGTCACCACGCACGGCGACTCCGGCACGGCCTCGTGCCAGCGGCGCAGGCCCACGCACTTGACGATCGAGCCGAGCTTGCGCCCCCGGTGCTCCGGGGCCACGAGCGTGCCGAACTGCTCGGTCGGGGTGGTGCGGTCCGGGCCGATGCACAGGTCGTTGAACGCGGCGACCTGGCCGGTCGGCTCGTGGATCACCAGCACGACGCCCATGAGCCGCCCGGCGCGCTCCATCCGCTCGTCGCGGCGGCGGATGCGCTCGGCGTCCCAGGCCCGCTGCTCGGTGACCATCTCGCCGGCGGGCACATCGGTCGACATGCGCGCGACGATCGTCGCGTAGCCGTCGATGTGCTCCTCCGGCGTGCGGCCGGTCCACGACACCATCCGGTAGTCGGGACCGGCCGCCGCCAGCGCCTCGTCGAGCAGGCGGTCGACCTCGTCGAACGAGGCCTGCAGGTCGAACGCGCTCACGCGCTCGATCTGCTGCAGCACGTACCCGTTGCGGAGCTGGTCGTCGGCGAGGCGGTCGCGCGGGATGCGCCCGAACCCGGTGGGCGAGTCGAGCATGTCGCCCGACCCGCCCGGCCGGTGGATCGAGTACAGCTGCAGCGCCCGGCGGCCGTCGGCGGCCGCGATGGCCTCGACCTCCGCGAGCAGGCGGTCGTGCAGCTCGGCGTTCTGGTGCTCCTCCTCGAGGTTCACCCACACCTCGGCGGTCTGCGTCGTGGAGTTGTCCCACGTGCACACCGCCACGCCGACGACCCGGTCGCCCACCCGCGCGACGAGGCCGCGGTGGGTGGAGTCGATCGTGTTCTGCCAGCGGGTGAGCAGGTCGAGCTCGTCCTCATCGAGGAGATCGGTGCCCGAGTCCCGACGCCACTGGTCGTTGCCGATGCGCACCATGGCGCGGAAGTCGGCGGCGTCCTCGGCGTCGAGGGACTCGGGCACGTGCAGCGGGGCGATGGTCAGCGTCTCGCTGATCATGATGGTTCTCTTTCGTTCGTCGACGCGGGTCACGCGTACGGATGGCGGGGGCCGGTCTGACCCAGCACCAGGTGGGCTTGCAGAAGCCGCCGGCGCTCCAGGAGCGCCTCGGCCTCATCGCGGCGGATGACGGTGGGGCGGGTGCCCCACAGCATCAGCCACAGTCCGATCCGCATCGCCACGCGATCGGCGAACGCGGTGCGAGGAGCACGGGACTCCAGCACGGCGATCGCCTCGGACGGCGGGCGCGGGGGTTGGGGTGGTCGGGGCTGCTGCTCGGTGAGCGCCCGGTCACGGGTGGGGAACTGCACGGTCTGCGACATGAGGTGTCCTTTGTGAGGGGGGATGAACGGATCGCGGGATGTGCGATCCGCACGTTATTCCGGGCATCCGACATCCCCGTGGGGTGGCGGAACCGGAGGATCGAGGGATCCGGGAAGGGAGACGGGACGACGCCGGCGCGCGAGAACGCGGGCGGGGTTGTCCCGGAGCAGCGCGCCGTCAGGCGGCGCGACGGCGCATCAGAAGCCCGGCGACCCGAGGGTCGGAGCGATGCGCGTGGTGCGGGAGGGCGTCAGCCGCGTCGACCGCGGAGGAACCCGAGGATGTGATCCGGATTCCCGGCCCCGAGGAGCGCGGCGTCGACGGCACCGGTGGTGGTGTGCTTCGTCGTGATCATCATCGCGATCTCCTCTCGTGCCGTTGCACGCGGCTGCGCGCAATCACAGGTCACGCTAGGGGAACGCGGCGGCGGGCGTCAAGGATTTACCCAGATTCGCGGCGTGTCCGGGCGTGTCGCGCGGCTCGATCGCCGCCGATCCGGTCGCTTGCGGCGCGGAACGGCGGGCCGCGAGCGGTGTGTCGGGTACCGTTGATCGATTACTTCGGGAGGGGGTCGCGAATGCACCTGAAGAGCTTGACGCTCAAGGGATTCAAGTCGTTCGCGCAGCCGACCACCTTCGTGCTGGAGCCGGGCGTCACCGCGATCGTCGGACCGAACGGATCGGGCAAGTCGAACGTCGTGGACGCGCTCGCCTGGGTCATGGGCGAGCAGGGCGCCAAGACGCTGCGCGGCGGCAAGATGGAGGACGTCATCTTCGCCGGCACCGCCACGCGCGGGCCGCTCGGGCGCGCCGAGGTGCAGCTGACGATCGACAACTCCGACGGGGCGCTGCCGATCGAGTACAGCGAGGTGACGATCAGCCGCACGCTGTTCCGCAACGGCCAGAGCGAGTACGCGATCAACGGCGAATCGTGCCGCCTCCTCGACGTGCAGGAGCTGCTGAGCGACTCGGGCCTGGGCCGCGAGATGCACGTGATCGTCGGCCAGGGGCGCCTCGACGCCGTGCTGCAGGCCACGCCGGAGGACCGCCGCGGGTTCATCGAGGAGGCCGCGGGCATCCTCAAGCACCGGCGGCGCAAGGAGAAGACCCTCCGCAAGCTCGAGGCGATGGAGCAGAACCTCACGCGGCTGAGCGATCTGGCGGGGGAGATCCGTCGCCAGCTCAAGCCGCTCGGACGGCAGGCGGAGATCGCCCGCGAGGCGCAGACCATCGCCGCCGTCGTGCGCGACGCGAAGGCCCGCCTGCTCGCCGACGACGTGGTGCAGCTGCGGTCGGCGCTGGCCGATCACGCGCGCAGCGAGCAGGAGCGGCACACCGAGCGCCTCGTGCTGCAGGACGAGGCCGACGGCATCAAGGCCCGGATCGCGGCGATCGAGGCGCAGCAGAACGCGGAGGCCGTGGACGAGGCCCGGCGGGTGGCGTTCGGGCTCGAGCAGGTGCAGGAGCGGCTGCGCGGGCTCTTCACCCTGGCCAATCAGCGGCTCGCGCTGCTGGGCACCGACGAGGACGAGCAGGCCACCGCGCAGACGGTGACGCAGGCGGCGATCGACGAGGCGCGCGCCGAGATCACCGAGATCGCGGACGGGCTCGGCGCGGCGCAGGACGCCGTGCAGCGGGCCTCGCGCGAGGTGGTCACGGCGCGAGCGGAGCTGGACGCGCTCGACGCCGACATCGCCGAGCAGAGCGCGCTCGTCTCGGAGCACGACATGCGCATCACCGCGCTGCGCGGCTCGGCCGAGGCGGCGGAGTCGGCGCTCGTCGCCGTGCGCACCGCGGTCGAACGCCAGCAGCGCGCCCTCGACGCCGCCCACGCGCGCCGCGTCGAGGCGGCCGAGGCGTTCGACGCGCTCGAGACCCTCGAGCAGACCACCGGCACCGCGGCGGAGTTCCAGGCCGCGTACGAGGACGCGCAGCAGGCGGCGGCCGAGGCCGAAGCCGAGCTGGAGCGCATCCGCGAGCAGCACCGCGCCGCCGAGCGCGAGGGCGATGCGCTCACCGCCAAGACGGCGGCGCTGCGCAGCGCCCTCGACGTGCAGAACGGCGCGGCGGAGCTCATCGCGCGCGGCGGCGACGGCATCCGCGGCCTCGTCGGCGATGCCGTGAGCGTCAAGGCGGGCTACGAGGCCGCGATCGCCGCGGTGCTCGGCCCGCTGGCCGAGGGCGTGCTCGTGGAGACGCGCGAGGACGCCCGGGCCGTCGCCGCGCGCGCCAACGACGTGGGCGTGGTCGACATCGTCATCGCCGAGGGGCGAGCCGCCGCCGCGGACGTCCCGCCGGTACCCGGGATCACGCCCGCCCGCGACGTGGTCACCGCGCCCGACGGCATCCTGGGGATCCTCGCCTTCGTCGCCGTCGCCGACGATCTCGATGCGGCCCTCGAGGCAGCTCCGGCGCTCGCGGCGGCCGGACCGGGCGGGCCGATCACCGTGGTGACGCGCGCGGGCGAGGTGCTCACCGAGCACACGCTGCGCGCGGGATCCGGCGAGGGCCGCTCGCGCCTGGAGCTGCAGGCCGAGCACGACGCGGCGGCCGAGCGTCTCGCCGAGGTGCGGGTGCTCGTCGACGATCTCGGCGCCCAGCGCCGCGATGCCACCGAGCGCCTGCAGGCCGCCCGCGCCCGCGCCAAGGAGGCGCTGCACGAGCTGCGCCAGCACGACGCGCAGCTGGCCCAGCACGCCGAGCACGTCAACAAGGTCACGGTGCGGCACGAGGCCGCGGTCGCCGAGTGCGAGCGCCTCGAGGCCGGTCTCGCGCAGGCCCAGGCGGCCGTCGCGGAGGCCGAGGCCAAGGCGCGCGCGGCGACCGAGGAGCTGGAGCGGGCGCTGGAGCAGCCCCGGCCGATGCTCGACGCGTCGGCGCGCGACGGCCTGCTGCTGGCGCTCGAGAAGGCCCGCGAGGGCGAGATGTCGGCGCGGCTGGAGGTCGAGACCCTGCGCGAGCGCGTGCGGGCGGCCGAGGCCCGCGCCGTGGGGCTCGAGCGGCAGCGCGAGCGCGAGAAGGAGGCGGCCGCCGCGGCCGCCCGGCGCGCGGTGATCCGGCGCCGGCAGCGCGAGATCGCCGAGTCGGTCGCCGCCGAGCTGCCCCACCTCATGGACTCCGTCGATCGATCCGTCGCCGAGGCCCGGGTCGCGCTCGCGGAGGCCGAGAGCGCGCGCTCGGCGATGAGCGAGGAGCTGCGCGGGCTGCGCCAGCAGGAGACCCAGCTGCGCGAGCGCCTCTCGGGCCTGACCGAGAGCGTGCACGGCCTCGAGCTGCAGATCCACGAGAAGAAGCTGCACCTGTCGAGCCTGCTCGACCGGGTCTCGAGCGAGCTCGGCCTCAGCGAGGCGGTCCTCGTCGCCGAGTACGGCCCGGACCAGCCCGTGCCGCGCGACCTCGCCGACATCACGCCGGCGCGCGAGGCGGACGAGCTGATCCGCGAGGCCGATGACGCCGCGCTGCCGATCGCCGAGGAGCCGGCCCCGGCGGAGGTCGGGGCGGACGAGGAGCAGCCGGCGACGATCCCGTACGACCGGCGCATGCAGGAGCGCCGCCTGCGCGACGCCGAGCGCAAGCTCTCGCAGCTGGGCCGCGTGAACCCGCTGGCGCTGGAGGAGTTCGCCGCGCTCGAGCAGCGCCACAAGTTCCTCACCGAGCAGCTCGACGATCTCGTGCAGACCCGCAAGGACCTGATGACGATCATCGCCGACCTCGACGAGCGCATGCAGGTGATCTTCGCCGAGGCGTTCGAGGACACGAGGGCGGCGTTCGCCGAGGTCTTCCCGATCCTGTTCCCCGGCGGGACGGGATCGATCTCGCTCACCAACCCCGACGACATGCTCACGACCGGCATCGAGGTCTCGGTGCGCCCGGTGGGCAAGAAGATCGAGCGCCTCTCGCTGCTGTCGGGCGGCGAGCGGTCGCTGGCGGCGGTGGCGCTGCTGACGGCCATCTTCAAGGCGCGGCCCAGCCCGTTCTACATCCTCGACGAGGTGGAGGCCGCGCTCGACGACGCCAACCTCGGGCGCCTGCTGGGCGTGTTCGAGACGCTGCGCGAGAGCAGCCAGCTCATCGTGATCACCCACCAGAAGCGGACGATGGAGATCGCCGACGCGCTCTACGGCGTCTCGATGCGCCAGGACGGCGTCTCGGCGGTCGTCGGGCAGCGCATCAGCGAGCGCGCGACGGCATGAGCGCGGTCGACTGGTTCGACGCCCACGCGCCGGACCTGCGCCGCCGCCCCGACCTCGAGGCCCACGACCTCGTGGCCGCCGACGCGAGCGACCGGCTGATCCTGGCCTCGGCGGGCGACCTCGCCGGATCCGCGGCCGTCGTCATCGGCGACCGGTTCGGCGGGATCACCCTGCCGCTGGCCGCGACGGGCGCGAGCGTGCGCGTGCACCAGGACGTGCTCACGGGCGAGCGCGCCGCGCGCCGGAACGCCGCGGAGCTCGGCCTCGCACCCGCCGCCGACGATCCCGACGCCGTGCGCGTGCCCGGTGTGGCCTGGCACCCCCTCGAGCCGGCGCTGGTGGCGGGTGCGACGACGGTGCTGCTGCAGCTGCCACGTTCGCTCGACGCGCTCGACGAGATCGCCGGGCTCATCGCCGAGCACGCCGACCCGGACGTGCGCGTGATCGCCGGCGGCCGGGTCAAGCACATGAGCACGGCGATGAACGACGTGCTGGCGCGGCACTTCGCCGAGGTCACGGCCGATCGCGGCGTCGGCAAGTCGCGCGTGCTGCGGGCCTCGCGCCCGCGGCGCGGCACCGGCGGCGGGTGGCCGAAGTGCGAGCGCCACGACGACCTCGGGCTCACCGTGTGCGCGCACGGCGCCGCGTTCGCCGGCGCGACGGTCGACATCGGGACGCGCTTCCTGCTGAGCCGTCTCGCGGATATGCCCGATGCGGCATACGCCGTCGACCTCGGCTGCGGCACGGGCGTGATCGCTGCCGCCTACGCCCGTACGCGGCCGGGCGCACGCGTGATCGCCACGGATCGCTCGTGGGCGGCCGTCGCCTCCGCGCGCGCCACGATGGCCGCCAACGGCCTGGCCGACCGCGTCGAGGTGGTGCGCGACGATGGCCTCGGCGCGCAGCCGGACGCCTCGGCCGACCTCGTGCTGCTCAACCCGCCGTTCCACTCCGACGCGGCCGTGACCACGCAGCTCGCGCCGCGCCTGTTCGCCGATGCCGCGCGCGTGCTGCGCGCGGGCGGCGAGCTGTGGTGCGTGTGGAACTCGCACCTGCGCTACCGCGGCGCGCTCGAGCGGCTCGTCGGCCCGACCCGCCAGATCGATCGCAACGCCAAGTTCACGGTGACCGCCTCCGCGCGACGCTGACGCGGGCCGGTGCGCGTGACTAGGCTCGGGGCACATCGGATGTCCGCCGAAGGAGGCCGCCCATGATGCCGCACATCGGGATCGTCTGGAATCCCAGCAAGACGACCCGCGACGATCTGACCACCGCGCTGGAGCAGACGCTCGGCACCGTCGACGATCGGCCCGAGGTGACGTGGGTCGAGACCACCGAGGACGATCCCGGCCGCGGCGCGGCCGACGCGGCGATCGCGGCGGGCGCCCGCCTCGTCATCGCGGCGGGCGGCGACGGCACGGTGCGCGCGGTGGCCGAGCGCGTCGCGGAGTCGGCCGATGTGGAGCTGGCCATCGCGCCGCTCGGCACCGGCAACCTCCTCGCCCGCAACCTGGGCGTGCCGATCAACGACCTGCCCGACGCCTTCGCGCGGGCGCTCACCCGCGACGCCACGCCGATCGACCTGGGCTGGATCGAGCTCGACGTCGACGGGCGCCCGCAGCGCCACGCGTTCGCGGTGATGGCGGGCTTCGGGATCGACGCGCACATGATCACCGAGACCGACGACGACCTGAAGAGCCGCGTCGGGTGGCTGGCCTACGTCGAGTCGCTGGGGCGCGCGGTCTCCGCCAGCGAGGTGATCGACGTGCGCATCTCCGAGGACGGCGGCGAGCCGTCGGCGGCCACGGCGCACACGCTGCTCGTGGGCAACTGCGGCACGGTGCAGGGCGGCATCACGCTGCTGCCCGACGCCGACCCGAGTGACGGCGAGCTCGACGTCCTCGTGCTCGACGCCGAGGGGATCGGCGGCTGGATGGATACGATGCGCAACATGCTGTGGGACAACGGCCTCAAGCGCCTGCTCCCCGGCGGCGGGGAGCGCGCCGAGAGCAGCGAGTCCACCTCGCACCACCGGGTGCGGGCGCTGACGGTCGAGCTCGGCGAGCCGCGCGAGATCGAGATCGACGGCGACGTCGTGGGCGCCGCCTCCCACCTCGCGTTCGAGGTGCAGCCGGGCGCGCTGCGCGTGCGCTGAGTCCGGCCTCAGCCGGCCAGCACCTCGTCGTAGAGGGCGAGGGTGCGCTCGGCGATCGACGCCCACGAGAACTCGCGCTCGGCCCGCTGCCGGCCCGCCTCGCCCAGGGCCCGCGCCCGGTCCGGATCCGCGACGATCTCGGTCAGCGCGGAGGCCAGATCGGCGACGAACCGGTCCGGGTCCGTCGGGGTGCCCGTGCCGTCGTCGGCCTGCTCGATCGGCACGATGAGGCCCGTGACGCCGTCGGCGACGACCTCGGGGATGCCGCCGGTGCCGGTGCCCACCACCGGCGCGCCGCAGGCCATGGCCTCCAGGTTGACGATGCCCAGCGGCTCGTAGACCGACGGGCACACGAACGTCGTGGCGGCCGAGAGCAGGGCGCACAGCTCGTGCCGGGGGAGATGCCGATCGATCCACACCACGCCGGAGCGCTCCGCGCGCAGCTGCGCGACGAGGCCCTCGACCTCGGTCATGATCTCCGGGGTGTCGGGGGCGCCCGCGCAGAGGATGAGCTGCACGTCGGGCGGCAGCAGTCGCGCCGCCCGCAGCAGATAGGGCAGGCCCTTCTGCCGCGTGATGCGGCCGACGAACACGACCGAGGGGCGATCCGGATCGGCGCCGAGGGCCCGGACCGTGTCGGGGTCGTCGACGCGGTGCCAGTCGGTCAGGTCGATGCCGTTGTAGACCACCCTGACGCGCTCGGGCTCCAGCTCGGGGTACACGCGCAGCAGGTCGCGGCGCATGCCCTCGCTGACGGCCACGACGGCGTCGGCCGCGGCCAGCGCGTCGCGCTCGATCCAGCTCGAGAGGCGGTACCCGCCGCCGAGCTGCTCGGCCTTCCATGGCCGCAGCGGCTCGAGCGAGTGGGCCGTGGCGATGTGCGGGATGCCGTGCAGCATCTTGGCGACATGCCCGGCGAAGTTGGCGTACCAGGTGTGCGAATGCACCAGGTCGGCGCCCGCCGCATCGCGCGCGATCTCCAGGTCGACGCCCATCGTCTGCAGCGCGCCGTTCGCGCCGGAGAGCCCGGACGGCACCGCGTAGGCGAAGGTCCCCGGCTCATCGCGCGCGGCGCCGAAGCAGCGCACGAGCACCTCGCGGGACGGGTGGGCGCGCAGCGCCTTCGCCAGCTCGGCGACGTGGACGCCCGCGCCCCCGTAGACCTCGGGCGGGTACTCGCGGGTGAGCAGATCGACGCGCATGAGACCCACCGTACTCGCGCCCGTTCCGCCCGGGCCAGCGGTTCCGAGTCGCGCGGCGCGGACGTATGCCGGGGGCGCGGGCGAATCGATGTGGGAATCGGAATATCCCCCTCCCGCTCGGCGTCCCGCGCCAGTAGTGTCGGGACCACGGGAGGTCGAGAGGAGCGCGAGTCTGGATGGCGGCAACGAAGAAGGTGCTCGGAATGGTTCTCGCCGGAGGCGAGGGCAAGCGACTGATGCCGCTGACGCTCGACCGCGCCAAACCCGCCGTCCCGTTCGGCGGTCAGTACCGCCTCATCGACTTCGCCCTGTCCAACCTCATCAACTCGGGGCTGCGTCAGATCGTCGTCCTCACCCAGTACAAGTCGCACAGCCTCGACCGGCACATCTCGACGCTGTGGCGGCTGAGCGGCATGCTCAACTCCTACGTGACGTCGATCCCCGCACAGCAGCGGCTGGGCAAGCGCTGGTACCTGGGATCGGCCGACGCGATCCTGCAGAACCTCAACCTCGTGCGTGACGAGCGGCCGGACTACATCGTCGTCGTCGGCGCCGATCACGTGTACCGCATGGACTTCGAGCAGATGATCGAGGCGCACATCGCCTCGGGCGCCGAGTGCACGGTCGCGGCGATCCGGCAGCCGATCTCGCTCGCCAACCAGTTCGGCGTCATCGACGTCGACCCGGCCCGGCCGACCGCGATCCGGGAGTTCCTCGAGAAGCCGAGCGATCCCACCGGGCTGCCGGACGCGCCCGACGAGGTGCTGGCGTCGATGGGCAACTACGTCTTCACCACCGAGGCCCTGGTCGAGGCGGTTCTCGCCGACGGCGGCAACGAGGACTCCAAGCACGACATGGGCGGCGACATCGTGCCGTATTTCGTGGAGCGGGGCACGGCCGGCGTGTACGACATGAAGGACAACGAGGTGCCGGGCAGCACGCCCCGCGACCGCTACTACTGGCGCGACGTGGGAACGATCGAGTCGTACTTCGACGCGCACCAGGACCTGATCTCGGTGCTGCCGATCTTCAACCTCTACAACGACGCCTGGCCGATCTACAGCCGCCAGGACAACATGCCGCCGGCCAAGTTCACCCGCGACGCCCGCGGCACCCTGAGCACCGTGATCGACTCGATCGTGTCGCTGGGGTCGGTGATCTCGGGCGCCCACATCGAGCGCAGCGTGCTCGGCGCGCGCACGGTGGTGGAATCGGGCGCCCTGCTGACCGACTCGATCGTGTTCGACCACGCGCGGATCGCGGCGGGGGCCACGGTGCGGCGGGCGATCATCGACAAGAACGTCGTCGTCGAGCCGGGCGCGGCGATCGGGGTGGAGCCGGAGGCCGATCGTCGGCGCGGCTTCGTCGTGACCGACACGGGCATCACGGTCGTGGGCAAGGGCGTTCGCGTCACCCGCGACTGAGGCCGCGCCACGTAGGCTGGTGGCATGGCAGAACGGTGGTCCCTGGGTCGTGCGCTGCGCGGCATGTTCGTCCGTCCGCAGATCGACGAGAACACGTGGGACGAGCTGGAGACGGCGCTGATCACGGCCGATTTCGGGCCCGACATCACCGAGGCCGTGATCGAGGACCTGCGCGAGAAGGTCGCCCGCTACGGCACCACCGACCCCGCCGACCTGCAGCGCATGCTGCGCGAGTCGCTGGAGGAGCGCTTCGCCCGCTTCGACACGACCCTCAAGCTCACCGAGCGCCCGGCCGTCGTGCTCGTCGTGGGCGTCAACGGCGTGGGCAAGACCACGACGATCGGCAAGTTCGCCCACTTCCTGCGCCGCTACGGGCGCTCGATCGTGGTCGGCGCGGCCGACACGTTCCGCGCCGCCGCCGTCGATCAGCTCGCCACGTGGGCGGAGCGCGGGGGAGCGGCGATCGTGCGGCCGCAGCACGAGGGCCAGGACCCGGCCTCGGTGGCGTTCCAGACGATCAGCTACGCGAAGGAGACCGGCACCGAGATCGTGCTCGTCGACACGGCTGGGCGCCTGCACACCAAGGGCGGGCTCATGGACGAGCTCACGAAGATCCGCCGCGTGATCGAGAAGCAGGCGCCGATCAGCGAGGTGCTGCTCGTGCTCGACGCCACCACGGGCCAGAACGGCGTCAAGCAGGCCGAGGCGTTCCTGCAGCACGCCGGCGTGACGGGCCTCGTGATCACCAAGCTCGACGGCTCCGCGAAGGGCGGATTCGTGCTCAGCGTGCAGGAGCGCACGGGGATCCCCGTCAAGCTCCTCGGCCAGGGCGAGGGCATCGGCGACCTCACCGGATTCACCCCGCACGTGTTCGTGGAGCAGCTGGTCTCGTGATCCGCCGCGCCCGGGATCCGCGGGAGTCTGGTGACACCGCGGCGATGCTGGTTGTATAGCGGCATGGCGATCGAACACGACTTCTTCGGACTCCTGGAGTCGGGCCCCGACGGCTCGATCTTCTGGTCGGAGAACGTCGAGCTCGGGGACATGACGGTCACCGTCGACCTGACCGCCCCCGACCAGGACGACGTCTCGCAGGACGCCCTCGACGCCGCGGCCTCGATCGTCTCGAGCCTCGAGGAGCTCGACCGGCGGGCGCGCGTGGCGATGCTCGCCGAGGTCGACAACCGCGCGAGCGAGGTGACCGAGTACATCCTCATGCAGCAGGAGCAGCTGGGCGACGAGCTCGAGGACTTCCTCGTCGACATCTCGGGCGACGCGGCGGTCGACATCATCCGTTCGATGAACCTCACGAGCGTGACGATCCTCGCCGACGAGCACGGCGGATCCGATCCCTTCGCGGTGTTCGAGTACGCGCTCGACCCCGACGCGGCCGACGACGTGCTCCTCGTGAACCTCGCCAGCGACGGGGCGATCCTGTCGGTCACGAGCGCCGACTGACGGTGATCGCGGCACGCACGGGGGTGCGATGAGCGCCCAGACGCTCCCCGCCGTCATCGCGATCCTGCTCGGGCTCGTCGTCGGCGTCGTGCTGTTCGTGCCGTTCGTCGCGGTGCAGTACCGCCGCCAGGGCCGGCTGACGCTCGGGCAGGTCTCGCTGTGGTCGTCGTTCCTCGTGTACGGCCTGGCGCTGTGGACCTACACGCTGCTGCCGCTGCCCGAGCCCGGCGACATCGCCTGCGTGGGCGCACAGCTGCACCCGCTGCAGTTCGTCGCCGACATCCGCTCGTTCCCGCACGGCTCGCTGGGTGAGCTGCGCCACAATCCGGCCTTCATGCAGGTGGCCCTCAACGTGGTGCTGTTCGTGCCGCTGGGCATCTTCCTGCGGCTGGGGTGGCGGCGCGGCATCGTGGTGTCGACGCTCGCGGGCCTGGGCATCTCGCTGCTGATCGAGACGACGCAGCTGACCGGCGTATGGGGGATCTACCCGTGCGCGTTCCGCCTCTTCGACGTCGACGACCTCCTCGCGAACACGGCCGGCGCGCTGGTCGGATCCCTGCTCTCGCTCGCGCTGAAGCCGTGGGCGGCGCGGCGCACGACGGCCCGCACCGCCCAGCCCCGCCCCGTGACGATCGCGCGGCGCCTGGTCGCGATGGTGTGCGACGCGCTGGCGATGATGATGGTCGGGTTCGTCGTCGGGGTCGCGATCAACGGCTGGCAGCTCTACGTGCTCGACATCGCCCCGGCCGACCTGCCGCGCGGCGTGGCGGGCGCGTGGGCGAGCGCCGTGCCGCTCGTGCTGTTCGGCGTCGTGACCCTGATCGCCGGACGCACCGTGGGCGACTTCGCCGTGATGGTGCGCTGGACCGGGGGCGCGCCCGGGGTGCTGCGCAGCCTGCTGCGCTACGCGGGCGGGATCGGCGGCTGGCAGGCGCTGGGCCTCGTGGCGCCCGGGTGGGATGCGCTCTTCGCGCTCGTCAGCATCGTCGTGCTCCTGGCGGCGCGGCGGCGGGGCGGGCTGCCAGGGCTCGTCTCGGGCGCGCGGCCGGTGGATGAGCGTCAGGCGCCCGCGGCGATGAGCTCGGCGGTGAACGGGTCGGTCGGCGCGGCGTAGATCCGCTCCGTCGGGCCCGCCTCGACGATCCGCCCGTCGCGCATGACGCCGACGCGATCGCTCACTCGGCGCACGACCGACAGGTCGTGCGAGATGAACACCATCGTCAGTCCCCGCTCGCGCTGCAGCGACAGCAGCAGGTCGAGGATGCCGGCCTGCGTCGTCACGTCGAGCGCCGAGACCGGCTCGTCGCACACGAGCACGTCGGGCTGCGCCGCGAGGGCCCGAGCGATCGCCACCCGCTGGCGCTGACCGCCCGACAGCGACGCCGGGCGGCGGCGCAGCAGCGCGGCGTCGAGGCCGACCTGGCGCAGCAGCTCCGCCGGCTCGGGCGCGTCGCCGCGGCGCGAGAGGCGCAGGATCCGCTCGACGCTGTGACGGGGATCGAACGAGCCCAGCGGGTCCTGCGGCACGAGGCGCACGCACGAGGCGGCACGGCGCACCTCTCCGGCGTCGGGCCGCTCGGCGCCGATGAGCAGGCGCGCAAGCGTGGACTTGCCCGAGCCCGACTCGCCGACGATGCCGAGCACCTCGCCGCGGCGGACGTCGATCGACACGTCGTCGACGGCGGTGACGTCGCGGTAGCGCCGCGTGACCTCCCGCGCGGCGATGAGCGGGTCGCCGGGGTGCGCGTCCGCGTCGGCCGGCGTCGGGGCGGCGCCCGCGGCGGTGGCCGCGCCGGGCTTCGGGCCGGTGGGCACGGCCGCCAGGAGCGCGCGCGTGGCCTCGTGCCGCGGCGCGGTGAGGACCTGGCGCGCCGCGCCGTCCTCGACCACGCGCCCCGCATCGAGCACGGCGATGCGGTCGGCCACGCGCGCGACCGCCCGCAGGTCGTGGCTGATCAGCACGAGGGCCCGCCCCTCGTCGCGCAGCCGGGCGAGCAGATCCAGCACGCGCACGGCGGTGGTGGCATCGAGCGCGGTGGTCGGCTCGTCGGCGACGAGCAGCCCGGCCCCGCCCACGGTCGCCGAGGCGATGAGCGCCCGCTGGCGCATGCCGCCGGAGAGCTCGCCCGAGCGCCGCGCGAGCAGCGCCTCGGCGTCGGGCAGCCCGGCCTCCGCCATCGCCGCGATCACGCGCCGGCGCCGCTCGCCGCGCGGGACGCCGCGGAGCGCGAGCGCCTCGCCGACCTCGGCCTCGATCGTGCGCAGGGGGTCGAGCGACTGCAGCGCGTCCTGCAGCACGAGCGCCACGTCGCGGCCCCGCAGCGCGCGGCGGCCCCGCCGCCCGAGACGGGTGAGGTCGCGGCCGGCGATCGACAGCTCGGACGCCGTCACGCGCGCGCCGGGCACGTCGTGGGTGAGCCCCAGCAGCGTGCGGGCCAGGACGGACTTGCCGGCGCCGGACTCGCCGACGATCGCGAGGCATTCGCCCGCGTCGACGTGCAGCGACACGTCGCGGAGCACCGGCCCCGTTCCCGGCAGCGACACCGACAGCCCCCGCACCGACAGCGCGCTCATCGCCCCGCTCCCGCCAGGCGCCGGCCGAGCACCGTGAGCACGGTCGCCGTGACGACGATCGCGAGGCCGGGGAACACCGTCATCCACCATCCCGTCGAGATGTACACGCGGCCCGCGTTGAGCATCGCCCCCCACTCGGGCGAGGGCGGGGGAGAGCCGAGCCCGAGGAAGCTCAGCGCCGAGACCCACACGATCGCCTGGCCGATGCCCAGGGTGGCCGTCGACACGAGCGGCCACAGGGTGTTCGGCGCGATGTGGCGGCGGAAGAGGGTGAACGGCCCGTCGCCCTCGAGCCGGGCGTAGCCGACGTAGTCGCTGCGGGCGACGCCGCGCACCCGCGATCGCAGGATGCGCGCGTAACCGGGTGCCGTGGCCAGCCCGATGGCAAGGATCGAGCTCTGCGTGCCGGCGCCGAGGACGGCGACGAGCAGCAGCGCCATGACGAGCGTCGGCAGGGCGAACAGCACCTCGATCACGCGCCCGAGCGCCGCGTCCAGCCACGCCGGGCCCAGCCCGGCCGCGAAGCCGATGACGAGCCCGAGCCCGATGCCGAGCGCGGTGGCGGCCAGCCCGATCCCCGCCGACGCGGCCGCGCCGTGCACGATGCGGGTGAGGATGTCGCGCCCGGACTCGTCGGTGCCGAACGGATGGGCGGGGCCGGGCGGCTGGAACCCCTCGGCCGGGGCGATCGCGAGCGGATCCGACGGCGCGATCAGGCCCGGCCACAGGATCGCGACGAGGATGAGGGCGAGGGCGAGCAGCGCGACCAGGCCCGAGGCGCCCAGCCGGCGGATCACGATCCCACCGCCACATCCGGGGCGCGCAGCACGGCGGGGCGCGGCCCCCGCAGGCGCGGATCGACGAACAGCTCGACGATGTCGGTGAGCACCACCACGGCGACGTACATGAGCGCGACGCTCGTGACCGCGCCGATCACGAGCGGCACGTCGCGGGCCAGCGCGGCGTCCTGCAGCAGCCGGCCGAGCCCCGGGCGCGCGAAGAGCACCTCCACGACGACGGCGCCCGAGAGGAGGTTGCCGAACGCCCATCCCGACAGAGCCAGGGCCGGCAGCGCGGCGTGGCGCAGGGTGTGGCGCAGCAGCACGGCCGGCTCGCTCGCGCCGCGCGCGCGGGCGGTCACGGCGAACGGCGCGGCGTCGGCCTCGAGCAGGGCGTCGCGCGAGACCTGCGCGAGGAAGCCCGCGATCGGCACCGCGAGGGTGACGACCGGCAGCACGAGCCCCGCGGGGTGCGATCCCTGGCTCGTCGCGGGCAGCAGGCCGAGCGTCGAGGCGAACACGAGGATCAGCACCGCGCCGAGCCAGAAGCCCGGCATCACGGTCGCGATCACCTCCACGCCGCGCAGCACCGCGTTCACGACCGCCCCGACCCGGCCGCGGGCCGAGGTGGAGACCACGGCGCCCGCCACCGCCAGCGCCCACGCGAGGGCCAGCGCCAGCACCGCGAGCAGCAGGGTGCCGGGGAGCTGATCGGCGATGAGGTCGGCCACCGGCTGGCGGCGCGCGTACGAGTCGCCGAGCTGGAGGGTGCCGACCCGCCACAGCTGCAGGAGGTACTGCACGATCAGCGGCTGATCGAGACCGTACTCGCGCCGGGCCGCCTCGACGGCCTCCGGGCCCGCCTGCGAGCCGGGGCCGCCCAGGATCGCCTCCAGTGGGTCGCCCGAGGAGCGCAGCGCGAAGAAGACGATCGTCGCCACGAGCCACACCACCAGCAGCGCGCCGCCGACGCGCGCGGCGACCCAGCGCAGCGCCGTGCGCCACGCCGGGATCGCGCGCGGCGCCTCGGTCCCGCCCACGTCGGCCCCGATCAGCCGAGCAGCCGGGCGTTCAGCAGCAGCGGGGTCGAGATCGTCGTCAGCGGCTCGACGCCCTCGACGCCCTGCGTGAGGAAGTGGTTCTGCTGGTCGTACAGCGGCAGCACCGTGTAGCTGTCGAGGATGATCCGCTGCGCCTGCGTGTAGATGTCGGCCCGCTCCGCCTCGTCGGTCGTGGCGAGGGCGGACTCCAGGAGGGCGTCGAGCGCGGGGTCCTTCAGCTGCGCGTTGTTGGCGAAGTAGCCGGAGGGCGCGGGGATGGTCCCGTCCGAGTGGTAGAGGATCCGCAGCACGTCGGGGCCGACGGTCGTGTACGGCGCCGACACGGCCTCGTACTCGTGCGCCGCCAGGGCGCCGTACCAGCTGGACAGATCCATCGGCTCCAGCTGCACGTCGAAGCCGACGGCGCCGGTGTTGGCCTGGATCTGCTCGAACAGCGACTGCTCGGCGGCGGTGGACTGGTTGGTCGACACGGGGAAGCGCACGGTGAGGGTCGCGCCGTCCTTCTCGCGCACGCCGTCGCCGTCGGTGTCGGTCCAGCCGGCCTCGTCGAGCAGCTCCGCGGCGCGCTCCGCGTCGGTCGCGAACACGCTCTCGTCCGAGAGGCGCATGGGCTCCACGCTCGAGAGCACCGAGTACGAGCGCTCGGCCGTGCCGTGGAACAGCGACGCGATCCCGGGGTTGGGGTCGGCCGCGCGGATGAACGCCTCGCGCACGCGCACGTCGTCGAACGGGGTCTGGGCGGAGTTGAGCTCGATGCGGTTGGACGCGGCTGGGCGTGGGGCGTCGATGTGCTGCTTGTCCTGCGCCTCCCAGGCCGCGATGTCGGCCGGCAGCGGGTTGTCGATCACGTGGACCTCCCCGGAGGCGAGCGCCGCCTGGCGGGTGGCGGCATCGGGGATGAAGCGCCACTCGATGCGCTCCACGTACGCGGGGCCGTCGTGCCCCTGCGGGTTCGTCGGCACGTAGTCGTCGTTGCGGATCAGCACCACGCGATCCTGCGGGGTCCAGCTCTCCACGATGAACGGGCCGGTGCCCACCGGCGCGAGGCAGTTCTCGTCCTTGCCGCGCTCCATGCCGGCCGGCGACTGCATGGCCGCCCACTGCTGGCTCAGCACCTCCATGAGCGCGGACTTCGGCGTGCTCAGGTGGAAGCGCACGTGCGTCGCGTCGACGACCTCGACGCTGTCGATCTGCTGCACGGCCAGCCAGCCGGTGGACGAGCCCGTGTTCGGGTCCTGCAGGTGCTCGATGTTCGCCTTCACGGCCTCGGCGTCGAACGGCGTGCCGTCGGTGAACGTCACGTCGTCGCGCAGCGTGAGGTCCCACGTGAGGCCGTCCTCGGACGCCTGCCACTCGGTGGCCAGCCACGGCAGGATCTCGCCGTCGGGGCTGCGGCCCACGAGCGGCTCGAGGTACTGGGTGGAGATGAGCGCCTGGGGGTAGTTGCCGCCGACGTGCGGGTCGAGGCACGTGGGCTCGGCGTCGCCGGTGGCGTAGACGAGCGTGCCGCCCTCGATCGGCTCGGCCGTCGAGGGTGCGTCGAACGCGTCGGCCGCGCATCCGGCGAGCAGGAGGGCGGCCGCACCGGCCGCGAGCGCGGGCAGCAGACGGCGCAGGGAGCGCTTGCGGGCGGAGGGATTTTCAGACGCTGTCCAATAACGAGCCACGAGGGATCAGCTTACCCGCGTTCGAGGGGGCGGGATCCGTGCGGCGCCTCCCGCTCAGACCGCCTGGGCGAACTCCTCCGACGACTCCTCGACGAGGTGACGCAGATGCTCTGGGATCGGCCGGCCCTTCCCCCGCATCGACCGAGCCCAGAGCCGTCCCGCGCGATACGACGAGCGCACGAGCGGCCCCGCCAGCACCCCGAGGAACCCGATCCGCTCCGCCGTCTCCTTGAGCTCGACGAACTCGTCGGGCTTCACCCAGCGCGCCACGGGCAGATGCCGCGGCGTGGGCCGGAGGTACTGCGTGAGCGTGATGATGTCGCAGCCGGCGTCGTGCAGGTCCTGCAGTGCCTGCACCACCTCCTCCGGCTCCTCGCCCATGCCGAGGATGAGGTTCGACTTGGTGATGAGGCCGGCCTCGTGTGCCTGGGTGAGCACGCCCAGCGACCGCTCGTAGGTGAAGGCGGGGCGGATGCGCTTGAACACGCGCGGCACGGTCTCGAGGTTGTGCGCGAACACCTCGGGACGGGCGTCGAACACCTGGCCGAGGTGCTCCGGCCTGCCCGACATGTCGTTGGCCAGCAGCTCCACCCCGGTGTTCGGGTTGAGCGCGTGGATCTGGCGGACGGTCTCGGCGTTGAGCCAGGCGCCCTCGTCGTCCAGGTCGTCGCGGGCGACGCTCGTGACGGTCGCGTAGCGCAGCCCCATCGCCCGCACCGACTCGGCCACGCGGCGCGGCTCGTCGGTGTCGTAGGCGGCGGGCTTGCCCGTGTCGATCTGGCAGAAGTCGCACCGCCGCGTGCACTGCGACCCGCCGATCAGGAACGTCGCCTCGCGGTCCTCCCAGCACTCGTAGATGTTGGGGCAGCCGGCCTCCTGGCACACCGTGTGGAGGTCCTGATCCTTCACGAGGGCGTGAAGCTCGCGGTACTCCGGGCCGGTCTTCGCGCGCGTCTTGATCCACTCCGGCTTGCGCTCGATCGGGGTGGCGGCGTTGCGCACCTCGAGGCGCAGCAGCTTGCGGCCGTTCGGCGCCGTCTGGGGGTGGGATGTCGGGGCGCTCACGCGGGGATCCTCTCGAAGGCGTCGGCGAAGGCGCGGGCGACGCATGCGGCCGCCTCGCGCGGGCTCAGGGCGCGGCCGGTCTCGCGCGCGACGGTGGTCACGCCGGCGTCGCGGATGCCGCAGGGGATGATCGCGTCGTACGGCGCGAGGGAGTGCGTGCAGTTGAGCGCGAACCCGTGCATCGAGACGTCGTGGGCCACACGCATGCCGATCGCGGCGATCTTCGCGGGCGGGGCGTCGGCCTGATCGACCCAGACCCCGCTGCGGCCCTCGATCTGTCGGCCCGCGACGCCCCGCTCGGCGAGGACGTCGATGAGCAGGCGCTCCAGGCGCCGCACGATCGCGACGATGCCGCCGCGCTCCTCGACGCGCAGGATCGGGTAGCCCACGAGCTGGCCCGGTCCGTGCCAGGTGATCTTCCCGCCGCGGTCGACGTCGATCACCGGCGTGGCGCTCGCCGCGGGCCGCTCGTGATCCTCCGTGCGCGAGCCGGCCGTGTACACGGCCTCGTGCTCGAGGAGGATCAGCGTCTCGGGTCGTTCGCCGGACGCGACCTGCCGATGGATCTCGCGCTGCAGCTCCCAGCCCTCCAGGTACGGGACCGGATGCGGCGCGTAGCCAGGCTCCATCACATCGAACATCTGCGCTCCCTCGATATTTCCGGACGCGGTCCAAAAACAAGCCGACCCTACACTGAAGCGGTGACGACGCCCAAGCCCGGCCGCCCGAAGGCGATCTCGCGCGACATGCTCGCCGAGGCCGCCTGCGAGCTCTTCCTCGAGCAGGGGTTCGAGCGCACGTCGGTGGCCGACATCGCGCGCCGCGCGGGCATCGCCCGGTCCAGCTTCTTCAACTACGCCCCCACGAAGTCGTCGCTGCTGTGGGGCGGGCTGGACGAGCGGATCGACGCGCTGGCGGACGCGCTCGCCGCCGGAGCGGCGCCGGCCGACGCGGTGGCGGCGCTGGCCGACGGCTTCGCGCCCGACGCCCTCGCGCTCGCCTTCGCCCAGGCCGCGGCGATGGGGCTGGAGGAGGATCTCGAGCGCGAGGCGGCGATGAGGATCGTGCGGATCGGCTCCCTCGTCGCGCCGGCGCTGCGCCGGGCGGGGGAGTCCGCCCTCGCCGCGGAGGTCCTCGGCGCCGGGCACGGGGCGGCGATCATCGCCGCGATCCGGGCGTGGGCGCTGCAGGGCGCCGGCCGCCGCCCGCTCGCCGCTCTCGTGGCGGAGGCGCTCGACTCCGCGGGTCTGCGCGCGCGCTGACGCACAGATCCGCCCTCGCACACACGCTCCGCGCGGATCCGTGTGCGCGAAGGCGCGTCGTGTGGGGGAGCGCGCGATCGATGCCACCGGGGAGCCGGGCCGCTCGCGTAAACTTGACGGATCATGGCTGCTTTCGGCGATCTCTCCTCGCGTCTGACCGAGACGTTCCGCAATCTCCGCACCAAGGGCAAGCTGTCGGCGGCCGACGTCGACGGCACCGTCCGCGAGATCCGGCGCGCCCTGCTCGACGCCGACGTCGCGCTCGAGGTCGTGAAGGACTTCGCCTCGAAGGTGCGCGAGCGGGCGCTGGGCGACGAGGTGAACAAGGCCCTCAACCCGGCCCAGCAGGTCGTGCAGATCGTCAACGAGGAGCTCGTCTCGATCCTCGGCGGCGAGCAGCGCCGCCTGCAGTTCGCCAAGACGCCGCCGACGGTGATCATGCTCGCGGGCCTGCAGGGCTCGGGTAAGACGACCTTCGCCGGCAAGCTCGCGAAGATGCTCGAGAAGGACGGCCACACGCCGCTCCTCGTCGCCGCCGACCTGCAGCGCCCCAACGCGGTCAACCAGCTCCAGGTCGTCGCCGAGCGCGCGGGCGCGGCGATCTTCGCCCCCGAGCCGGGCAACGGCGTCGGCGACCCGGTCAAGGTCTCGAAGGCGGGCGTGGAGTACGCGCGCCAGAAGCTGCACGACATCGTCATCATCGACACCGCCGGCCGGCTCGGCGTCGACGCCGAGCTGATGACGCAGGCGTCCGACATCCGCAGGGCGACCGATCCCGACGAGGTCCTGTTCGTCATCGACGCGATGACCGGTCAGGACGCCGTCAACACCGCCCGCGCGTTCCAGGAGGGCGTCGGCTTCACGGGCGTGGTGCTCTCGAAGCTCGACGGCGACACCCGCGGCGGTGCCGCGCTCTCGGTGGCCTCGGTCACGGGCCGCCCCATCATCTTCGCGTCGACGGGCGAGGGTCTCGACGACGTCGAGGCGTTCCACCCCGACCGCATGGCGAGCCGCATTCTCGACCTCGGCGACATCCTCACGCTCATCGAACAGGCGCAGCAGGCCTTCGATGAGGAGGAGGCCAAGAAGGTCGCCGAGAAGCTCGCCAAGGAGCAGTTCACCCTCGACGACTTCCTCGAGCAGATGCAGCAGCTCAAGAAGATGGGCTCGATGAAGAAGATGCTCGGCATGCTGCCGGGCATGGGCCAGATGAAGCAGCAGCTCGACGATTTCGACGAGCGCGAGATCGATCGCACCGAGGCGATCATCCGCTCGATGACCCCGGCGGAGCGCCAGAACACGAAGATCCTCAACGGCTCGCGCCGCGCCCGCATCGCCCGCGGCTCGGGCATGACCGTGACCGACGTCAACCAGCTCGTGAACCGCTTCGAGCAGGCGGCCAAGATGATGAAGACCGTCGCCCGCGGCGGCACCCCGAACATCCCCGGCATGGGTGCGATGCCCGGCATGGGGCGTCCGGGCGCGTCGTCGAAGCGCGGCAAGCAGGCCAAGAAGAAGGGCGGCTCGCGCTCGGGCAACCCGGCCAAGCGCGCCGCCGAGAACGCCGGCCTCCCGGCGCAGGCGCCCAGCGGCTCGGGCTTCGGCCTGGGCGGTGGCGCCGCGCAGCCGACCGAGGCCGATCTCGCCGAGATCCAGCGGCTCTTCGGCAAGGGCTGACCCCGGGCCTCAGGGCCGTCGTGGCCCGAGGCGAGGAGTCCGCGCGGGTGTCGGCGCCGCCGACGCGGTTGCGGCGTTCGATCCCTGGCACGAACGCCTGCCCGTGGGCTTTCGCCGCGATTCTTTCCGGCGCACGGGCGGCCCGAGGTCCACAATGGCGGCATGAGCCCGTCGCACGCCCGCACGAGGCAGACGCTCGCCCGGCACGGGCAGCTGCCGAGACCCCACCCCGTGCGCCAGCTGCTCGCGCTGCTCGGGATCGGCCTCGCCACGGTGCTCGTGGCCGGCGCGGGCGTCGTGGCGTTCGCGGTGAACGATCTGTACTCCGCGCTGACCGAGGACGCGGTGCAGATCGGCGACGACGCCGTCCCGCCGGGGATCACCGAGCTGGACGACCGTGGCGTGAGCATCCTGCTGCTCGGTCTGGACATCTGCGAGCGCGACTATGCGGCGATCATGGGGGATCGCTGCCGCGACAAGGAGTACGGCGACGACGGGCGCGAGCTCGTCGCCAACAGCGACGTGGTGATGCTGCTGCACATCTCGCCGGAGCCGCGCCGCGTCACCGTCCTCAGCTTCCCGCGTGATCTCATGGTCGACCTGCCGGTGTGCGAGACCGAGAGCGGCGAGGAGGACGGCGGCTACTTCGGCCAGCTCAACTCGGCGTACGCGATCGGCGGCCTGGCGTGCTCGGCGGCCGCCGTCGAGGAGCTCACGGGTCTTCCCGTGGACCACGCCGCGAGCATCACGTGGGGCGGCGTCATCGGCCTGACGAGCGCGATCGGCGGCGTCACGGTGTGCGTGGAGACGCCCATCCACGACCCGGAGGCCGGCGCGTACTTCGAGGCCGGCGAGCACACGATCGACGGGGTGCGGGCGCTCGAGTTCCTGCGCACGCGCCATGGGCTCGAGGGCGGGAGCGATCTCGCCCGTATCGGCAACCAGCAGGTGTACATGGCCGCCCTGGTCCGCAAGCTCATGAGCGAGGAGACGCTGAGCGACTGGGGCCGGCTCTTCGCCCTTGCCCGCACCGCCGTGCGCGCCATCGAGCCCTCCACGGGCCTCACCGACCCGGTCTACCTCGCGCGGGTCGCACTGGCGGTGCGGAACGTGCCGCTGTCGGACTTCCGGTTCGTGCGCTTCCCCGTCTACGACTGGCCGCAGGACCCCGATCGGGTGGTCGCGGACGAGGTCAACGCCGCCACGCTGATCCAGTCGATCCGCGACAACACCGAGTTCGCCCCGCAGCCCGGCTCGGGTTCCGTGCCGACGGAGGGCGCGGAGCCGACCGAGGGCGCGACGCCGCCGCCGTCGGCGTCACCGACGGCGCAGCCCGACAACGTCTACGGGCAGACCGCGGACGAGACGCGCTGCTCGGCCGGCAACGGCTGACGGATCCGGGACGGGTGCCGCTCGGTTGCTGAGCTATCGCGGTGCGCGCGCCCGGTTGCTGAACGATCTCGACGCGCGTGCCCGGTTGCTGAAGGGAGCGGCCGCAGGCCGCGGAGCTGAAGCGACCATCTCACGCCGATCCCGGCCCCCTCGATTCTCTCTTCGAATGTCGGTGGCCCCGAGGAGAATCGGGTCATGACGATCACCGCGATTCCGCCCTCGACCTGGGAGTTCACGCCGGGTGAGCTCGCCGAGGTGCGTGCGGGGATCGCGGAGCTGCGGGAGGTGCAGCGCGAGATCGCGCGGCTCGAGGCGCGAGCGGTCGCGGTGCGGGCACGACTGCTGACGCTGGCGCGGGACCAGCAGGAGCGTTCGGGGGCCTCGGGGGCCTATGAGTTCCCGGTGCGGTCGATGGCGGCGGAGGTCGCGTGTGCGCTGCGGGAATCGCCGCGGTCGGCCCGTGCACGGCTGGAAGAGGCGGCCGATCTGGTGGAACGCCTGCCGCGGGTGGTGGAGGCGCTGCGGCAGGGCCGGCTGCAGATGGCGCACGCGCGGCATATTCAGGCGGAGGCGGGCCGGTTCGCGGAGGGCGCGGAGGATCGGCTGGGCCTGTTCGAGAAGCGGGCGATCGACGAGGCGCGCGTGCGGACACCGGCGCAGACCGGACGGATCGTGCGCGTTCTGGCGGCGAAGCTCGCGCCGGTGTCGATGCAGGCTCGGCATGAGCAGGCCCGGGCCGAGCGCGGGGTGTGGGTGCGGGATCTCCAGGACGGGATGAGCGAGCTGTGCGCCGTGCTCGCCTCGCCGGTCGCGCACGGCATCCGCGATCGGCTGACACAGCTGGGGCTCGCGGCGAAACGCGAGCGACGCCGCGCCGGGCGCGGCGGCACCGAGCGAGCGATGCTCGAGACGGCGGACCCCTGGGTTCGGCCGCCGGGCGCGAGTGCGACCGCGCCGGGCGCGGGTGCGGTGGCGCACGACGCGTCCAGCGACGCGGACGACACGGCCAGCTCGGGGCGGGCGGCGGCGGGCGTCGCCGCGGACCCGGGCGACACGCGCGGTCTGGACGAGCTGCGGGCCGACCTCCTGGGCGACCTGCTGCTCACGGCGGTCCCCACGGCGCATCACCTGCATGCGCCAGGCGACGACGGATCGCGGGCGTTCACGGCGCGGGTGCAGGTCACGATCCCGGTCGACGCGCTGATCGACCCTCTCGAGGCCGACCACGTGGCGTTCCTGGATGGGGCCACCCCGATCGACACGCTCGGCGCATGGGCCCTGGCCGGGACCGCGCCGACGTGGGAGCGGCTGCTCGTCCGCCCCGACACGGGCGCCCTCGTGGCGGTGGACACGTATCGGCCGACGATCGCGCAGCGGCGGTGGCTGGCGGCGCGGGACGGCACCTGCCGGTTCCCGGGATGCGGCGTGCCGGCACGGGAGGCGGATATCGATCACACGGTCGACTGGGCGCACGGAGGGCAGACGCGCCTCGACAATCTCGCGGCGGTGTGCGAACCGCATCACATGCTCAAACACCACTCGCCGTGGCGAGTGCGGCAGCGACGGGGCGGGGTGCTGGAGTGGACCAGCCCCGCCGGACACACCTACACCGACCACCCACCCACGCGCGTCGTCTTCCGCGACGAGTTCCCCGATCCTGGACCGCGGCCCGGGGCGCCGCCCGGAGCGGACGCGGCGGCGGAACGAGGGTCGCCGCGACGGGGTGCGATGGCGTACGCGAGCGAGTGGGACCGCCTGCCGCCGGCCGGCGACGCCCCGTTCTGACCGCGTCGACGCCGCCGTTCTGGCCGCGCTGACGCCGTGGAGAAACGGGTCAGCTCGGGCCGACCATCTCCACGGCGGCGAACGGGAACGGGAAGAACCACGTGTTCGGCTGCGGCCACCCCTCGAGCGGGTAGAGCGAGATCCAGCAGACCGTGACGACGAGCGACAGCGCGACGAGAGCGACGATCAGCCGCAGACGGCGGCGAAGCAGGGCCGCAAGTTCCGGCTCCCCGCGCTCCGCGGCGCGGAATCCGCTGATCGCGATCACCGCGAAGACGATCAGCATGATCGGATTCGGGCCGATCGCGAACGAGACCCTCGCCGCATCCGGTTCCGGTCCTACCGCGCCGCTCTTGCTCCCGTGCACGAGCCACGCGTACACGGCGGCCGCGATCAGCACGCGGATGAGGAAGACTCTGAGCACCCGGACGGTCCCCGCCGTGCTGGTCGGGGTGGCCGCCTCGTGCGCGATCGTCATGCCGACCACTCAAGCATCCCGCCCGTGTGGACCGCCAGCGGCGCGCCACGAGCCGGGCGCTGTCACCTCGCGTTCACCTGGGTGACGGAGGATCCCGGGGATGAGTGGCGGATTCCGCGCGGACATCCAGGGTCTGCGAGCGATCGCGGTGGCGGCGGTGGTGCTGCAGCACGCGGGATTCGCGTGGGCCCGCGGCGGGTTCGTGGGGGTCGACGTGTTCTTCGTCGTCTCGGGCTTCCTCATCACGGGCGTGCTCGTGCGCGAGATCGAGAGCACCGGGCGGATCGATCTGCCGGCGTTCGCGGCGCGGCGGGCGCGGCGCATCCTGCCCGCGGCGCTCGTGGTGATCGTGCTCACCGCCGTCGGGGCCGTGCTGCTCGCGCCGCCCCTGGAGCGCCGGCCGGCACTCGTCGACGCCCTCGCCTCGGCCCTGTTCGTGCCGAACTACGTCTTCGCGGCGCGCGAGACGGACTACTTCGGCGACGACGCGCCGTCGATCTTCCAGCACTACTGGTCGCTCGGCGTGGAGGAGCAGTGGTACCTCGTCTGCCCGCTGCTGCTGATGGCGGCGGTGTGGCTGGCGCGCCGCCTGGGCCGGTCACGGCACACGGCGGTGCTCGTGCTCCTCGTCACCGTGACGGCGGCCTCGCTCGCGTGCTGCCTTGTGCTGACCGCCGCCTCGCCCTCGTGGGCGTTCTTCGCGCTGTGGACCCGCGCGTGGGAGTTCGGCATCGGGGCGCTCGCGGCGCTCCTGCCGGCCGCCGCGATCGCGCGCCTGCCCCGGCCGCTGCTGCTCGCGATCGGATGGGCGGGTCTCGGCGGCATCGTGCTCTCGGTCGTGGCGGTGACCGAGGCGGGGTGGCCGGGTGCCGCGGCGCTGCTGCCGGTGCTCTCGACCGCCGCGGTGATCGTCGCGGGATCGGCCGTGGCGCCCGACGACCGCCTCGCCGTGGCTCGGGTGCTCGCGCCGCGACCGATGCAGTTCCTCGGTGCCATCTCGTTTTCGCTGTACCTCGTGCACTGGCCGCTGCTGCTGCTCGGCGCCCCGCTGGTGCCGGAGGGGTGGGCGTGGCATGCGGCGCTCGCCCTCGCCGGCGTGCCGATCGCGTGGGCCCTGTACCGCCTCGTCGAGCAGCCGGTGCGCCGCGCCCCCGCCCTGGTCGGCGCGCGGCCGCGGCGTTCGCTGGGCCTGGCGGCGCTCGCCACCGGCGGCGTGGCGGTGCTCGCGCTGGCGACCGCCGCGTGGGCACCGGTCGCCCGGACCACCACCGACAAGGACGTGGCCGACGTCCCCGCCTCGAGCCCACCGGCGGTGACGTCGGTGGTGCCGGGCAACGTGACGCCGTCGCTCGAGGACGCGCTGGGCGACGAGGCCGAGCCGTACGCGGACGACGCGAACCTCGGCTACGGGGAGGACGCGCCGGATCCCGGTGTGTACGGCGACGAGGACGGCTCGCGCGTGGTGCTGTGGGGCGACTCCCACGCGGCCAGCTGGGCGCCGGCCCTCGCGCAGATCGCCCGCGAGGATGGGCTTCGCCTCGAGACCCACACCAAGAGCGGCTGCTCGTCGGGCTTCGCGGCGCACGTGCTCGACGGCCACGCGTACGAGGCGTGCGACCGGTGGCGCGCCGCGGTGCTGGAGGAGCTGGCCGCCGACCCGCCGCAGCTGCTCGTGGTTGCCTCGTACTCGTGGGAGAAGATGCCCGAGGACGTCGACTCCGGCGAGGCGTGGCGATCGGGGCTGCGCGAGATCGTCGAGGCCCTGCCGCAGACCCGGATCGCGTTCCTCGTCGACACCCCGCGCTTCGACTTCGAGCCGATCGAGTGCCTCGCGGAGAACCTCGAGAGCGCGCTGGAGTGCGCGGCGCCGGCCGACGAGGCGCTGGGTGGTCCGGGCACCGACGCGATGGCGGCCGTGGCCGAGGACTCGCACGCGGAGCTGGTCGACCTGAACGACTATCTCTGCCTGGACCGCGACGGTGAGCGCATCTGCCCCGTGATCATCGGCCGCCACACGGTCTACCGCGACCAGCACCACCTCACGGCGACCTACGCGCGCGAGCTGGCCGAGCCGCTCGCCGAGGCGCTCGGCCTGCGCGACTGAGGACGGCGCGAGGTGATCGATAGGCTCGCGGGGTGAACCCCGCCGCCGGATCCCTTCCCGCCGATCCCTACGCCGCCTCGAGCGCGCCGCGGGTCCAACCGCTCACCTATCCCGGCGTGCGCCCGCCGTACGCCGCGCTCATCGCGGACGAGGAGCTGTGGGAGATCCGCGACCGCGACGGGGCGCCGTTCGCCTGGCGGGCGGACCATCCGCTGCGTCTCGGCCTGGCGCGGGTGATGCTCGGCCGCGAGGAGCGCGAGGCGCTCTCGCTGTCGCACGCGGCGCCGCCGTACCTCAACTCCGTGCTCGAGGAGGGCTACGGCGTGGCCGTCGACGCGCGCGTGCCGGTGCTGGCGATCGGCTCGAACGCGGCACCGTCGCAGCTGCGACACAAGTTCCTCGGGCTGGGCGCCGCCCTCGCCGTCCCCTCCATTCCGGCTCGTGTGCGCGGCGTGCGTGCCGGGTTCTCGGCGTTCGCGTCGCCGCTGGGGTACGTTCCGGCCACGCTCTTTCCGGACACCGAGGCCGTCACCGAGATGGCGCTGCAGCTGCTCGACGACCGCCACCTCGCCATCATCGACGCGACGGAGGCGCCGCTGTATCGGCGCATCTGGCTCGAGGCCGAGATCGTGCTCGCCTCGGGCGAGCGGCTGCCGGGCGCCTACGCGTACGTCTCGCGCGGCGGATACCTGGGCGATGACGGAGGCGGGTGGGTCATGGGCGCCGCCGGCGTCTCGCGCCCGGACGAGGTGCCGCAGGGACGCTGGATGGCCGATCAGGCCGCCGTTCTCCAACGCCTGATCCTCGCGCCCGCCGTCGCGAGCCTCCTCGGCGCGACGCCCGAGGAGGCCGTGCGCGCCGGTGTCGACGCCGATCGGTCGGCCGCCGTGCTGCGCGAGGCGGGTCTCGTCATCGCCGAGAACCCGCTGTACGAGCTCGGGGACGAGATCGGCCGATCGCCGCGACGATACGGCTCGCTGTTCGAGGCATCGGCCATGCCCCTCGCCGGGGGAGCGGTGCGTGCCGTCGCCGGACGATCGCACGACCTGCTCGACCGCCGCGGTCGCTCCGTGGTGCGGCTGGGCGTCGAGGCCGATGCGCTGCTCGGGCGTCCGCGCCACGTCGAGATCGTGTCGGCGGCCCTCGCGGACCGCGTCGGCGACGGCGCGCCGCGCGTGATCGCGACGGTGTACCGCGACGGAAGCGCCGGCGTGCCCGACCCGGCGCCGCAGGCGGTGGAGGTCGACCAGATGCTGCGCATGGGTCTGGGCGTGGAGGCGGGCGAGCACATCATCGTGCGGCCGGTCGAGGTGGACCGTGCGCGGTGGCCGGACGTGCTGCTCGGTCCGCCGAACTCGCTCACCCTGCGGGTCACGATGGCCGATCCGTCATCGACGGAGCGCGATGTCTGCCTCATGACCGAGCTCTCGCTGCAGCTGCTCGGCGTGGCGAGCGGCGACTACGTGGTGCTGGAGGGCGCCGCCGACGAGAGCGGGAGGGTGCGCACGATGGCGGTCAAGGCCTTCGCGGTGCCCGACGACGTCCTGAGCGAGCGGCGCCGCGTGGCCAACGGCACGTGGGGCGGGCGCTTCCCCGGGGTCCGCGAGACCCTCGGGGTGTGGCCCGACATCCCGATCGTGTTCATCGACGCCACCACCCGCGCCCGGCTCGGCGTCTCCGCGCAGCAGCTCGGCACGATCCGGGCCCGGCCCGCGCGACTGCACCAGTTCGGGGCGGAGCTGCGCGAGATGATGCTGCTTCTGGCCGTGGCTCTCATCGGTGTGCTGTCGGTGGTGCAGAGCTGGATGATCGCGGTCGTGCTGTTCAGCGCGCTCGTCGGATCGACGCTCCTGCTCACGCTCGTGAAGCTGCGGCGCCGGCTGTCGCACCGCCGGCACGACGGCGGATAGCGCTCAGGCGTCGACGCCGTGCGCGTCGCGCAGCACCGCGATCGTGTCGGCGACCTCGCGGTCGCGTCGCGCGGCGTCCCAGCCGACCACGGGCGCGAGGGCGTCGGCGATCGCCTCGAGCGCGGCACGGTCGGCGCGCCCGGTGAAGGCGAGGGCGGTGCGGCGCAGCACCACGTCGGTCAGATGCACCACGTGCTCCTCGCGGACCATCCAGTCCAGCTCGCGCGTGGACAGCTCGCCGCCGAGCAGCTCGGCGTCCTCGCCCGCGCCGAGATGCCGCCACACCTCGGCCGCCCGCGTGCCGTAGCGCTCGAACAGCAGGCGCGAGCGGGGCGTGTCGCCGCCGACGTGGGCCCGCAGCCACACCGCGACGTCGCCGCGGGTGCGGGGGTAGTCGCGGCCGCCGCCGATCTGCCGCTCCTCGGTGCGCACGCGGCGCGGGGCGCCGATGAGGTCGAGCACGGCAGACGACAGGGTCTCGCCGAGGGCGCGGAACGTGGTCCACTTGCCGCCCACCAGGCTCAGCAGCGGCACACCGGCGAGGTCGCCCACCTCCACGCGGTAGTCGCGCGAGATCTGCCCGGTGAGGGCGGCCTCGCTGCGCGGCAGCGGGCGGATGCCGCTGAACCGGTAGACGATCTGACCCCGCGAGACGGGCACGCCGGGGAAGACGTCGCCGATGAGGTCGAGGAAGTAGCCGACCTCCTCGTCGGTGCACCGCGCCGGCTCCGCCGGATCGGCGGGGATGTCGGTCGTGCCCACCATGACGCGTCCCTTGAGCGGGTAGATGAGCACGATGCGGCCGTCCTCGTGCTCGAAGAAGATCTCGCGCCCGCCCGTGGCGCGCAGGAGCTCTGGGTTGTCGAGCACGATGTGCGAGCCCTTGGTGCCGCCCATGAAGCGCGTGGGCGTGCCGAGCGCCGCGTTGGTGAGGTCGGTCCACGGGCCCGAGGCGTTGACGATCACGTCGGCCGCGACGGCGAACTCCTCGCCCGACACCAGATCGCGCAGCCGCACCGCGCCGCCGTCGGCGCCCACCGCCTCGACGTAGTTGAGGGCGCGACCGCCGGCGGCGATGCCGTCGCCGAGCACGTCGAGCGCGAGGCGCTCCGGATCGTGCATCGAGGCGTCGTAGTAGGTGGCG
This sequence comes from Microbacterium sediminis, assembly GCF_004564075.1. NCBI lineage: Bacteria > Bacillati > Actinomycetota > Actinomycetes > Micrococcales > Microbacteriaceae > Microbacterium > Microbacterium sediminis. Next base: position 1,620,212 of record NZ_CP038256.1, on the reverse strand, counting down.
GTGTAGCGGATGCGTGGGTTGAGCTTCGGCAGCTCGCGCAGGGAGCGCGCACGCCCGCGGAAGTCGTGCCACGGAGTGGCGCGTCCCTCGTTGGCGAACAGGTCGTAGATCGTCAGCCCCACCTTGATGACGAGGGCGCCGCGTTCGCGGGGCTTGCCCGAGAAGCCGAAGAGGAACTTCAGCGGCGCGTTCAGCAGGCCCGAGAACGTCGAGTAGATCGGGATCGTCGTGCGCAGCGGCTTGACGAAGTGGGGCGCGTTGCGCAGCAGCCGGTTGCGCTCCTGCACCGACTCGTGCACGAGCCGGAACTCGCCGTTCTCGAGATAGCGGATGCCGCCGTGCACCATGTGGCTGGAGGCGGCCGTGGCGCCCGAGGCGAAGTCGCCGCGCTCGACGAGCAGCACGTCGACGCCCTGCAGCGCGAGGTCGCGGAACGTCGCGATCCCGTTGATGCCGCCGCCGATCACGAGCACCTGCGCACGTCCCCGCTCGCGGGCCTCGGCGACCGCGGCACGGAGGGGCGAGGACGGCGTGCGAGAACTCATACCCCTAGCCTGTAGGCACAGGCAGGACGAGGCAAACGAAGGAGCCGCCGTGTCGCAGTACGTCGTCGCGATCGATCAGGGCACCACCTCGACGCGGGCGATCGTGTTCGACCGGGAGGCCCGCGCGATCGCGACCGGTCAGAAGGAGCACGAGCAGATCTTCCCCGCCCCGGGCTGGGTCGAGCACGACGCGCTCGAGATCTGGCGCAACGTGCGCGAGGTGATCGGCCAGGCCCTGTCGAAGGCCGACATCACGCGGCACGACGTGGCCGCGGTGGGCATCACGAACCAGCGCGAGACGGTCGTGGTGTGGGAGAAGGCCACGGGACGGCCGATCCACCACGCGATCGTGTGGCAGGACACCCGCACGCAGGACGCGATCGACGCGCTGGCCGCCGACGGCGGGCACGACCGCTTCGCCGACATCACGGGGCTGCCCCTCAACGCCTACTTCTCGGCCTCCAAGCTGGCCTGGATCCTCGACAACGTCGACGGCGCGCGCGCCCGCGCCGAGGCGGGCGAGCTGCTGTTCGGCACGATCGACACCTGGATCGTGTGGAACCTCTCCGGCGGTGCCGCGGGCGGCGTGCACGTCACGGACGTCACCAACGCCAGCCGCACGCTGCTCATGGACCTGCGCACCCTCGACTGGTCGGACGAGATGCTCGCGGTGTTCCGCATCCCGCGCGCGATCCTGCCCGCCATCCGCTCGTCGTCGGAGACGTACGGGGTCGCCAACCCGCACAGTCTGCTGCGCGAGACGCCGATCGCCGGGATCCTCGGCGACCAGCAGGCCGCGACCTTCGGGCAGGCGGCGTTCGCGCGCGGGGCGTCCAAGAACTCCTACGGGACCGGCAACTTCGTGCTGTTCAACACGGGCGAGGAGATCGTCCGCTCCGAGCACGGCCTCATCACGACGGTGGCCTACCGGCTCGGCGACCGGCCGGCGGTGTACGCGCTCGAGGGATCGATCGCGGTGACGGGATCGCTCATCCAGTGGCTGCGCGACAACCTCGGGATCATCCGCACCGCGCCGGAGGTCGAGACCCTCGCCCGCACCGTCGACGACAACGGCGATGTGCACATCGTGCCCGCGTTCTCGGGCCTGTTCGCCCCGCACTGGCGGCCGGATGCGCGGGGGGTGATCGCCGGGCTCACGCGCTTCGCGCACAAGGGGCACCTCGCGCGGGCGGCGCTGGAGGCGGTGGCCTTCCAGTCGCGCGAGGTGATCGACGCCATGAACGCCGACGCCGGAGTGCCGCTGGCGGAGCTGCGGGTGGACGGCGGCATGGTCCACAACGAGCTGCTCATGCAGTTCCAGGCCGACATCCTCGGCGTGCCCGTGGTGCGCCCGGCCGTGTCGGAGACGACGTGCCTCGGCGCCGCATTCGCCGCGGGGCTCGCGGTGGGCTTCTGGGACTCGCTCGAGCAGCTCGAATCGCTGTGGGCCGAGGACCGGCGCTGGGAGCCCGCGATGGGCGAGCGGGAGCGCGAGGCGCGCCTGGCGCGGTGGAAGGCCGCGGTGGAGCGCACCCTCGACTGGGTCTGACTACTCGTTCTCGGCGCGTCCGAGGCGCCAGTAGCCCATGAAGGCCACGGCCCGGCGATCCACGCCCACCTGCTGCACGAGGTGGCGGCGCAGCTGCTTGACGGCGGCGGCCTCGCCGGCGATCCACGCGTACAGCGGCGCCGACTTCAGCGCGGCGCCGCCCTTCGCGGTGCGCGGGACCTCCCAGAGCATGTCGCGGTCGATGTCGATCTCCTCGACCTCGCCGCCGCGCCCGTCGGGGCACAGCAGGCCGGCGTGGGCCTCGACGACGCGGATGAGGTGATCGTGGCGCGGCGCGGACCCGCGGCCGGCGGCATAGACGCGGAAGCCCGGGTGCTGCGGCAGGTAGGCGCAGTCGCGCTCATCGGGCACCTCGAGCACAACGATGCCCGTCGCCTCGCGCGGCAGCTGCTCGAGGATCACGGCGATCGCCGGGGCGGCGGTCTCGTCTCCGACGAGGAGGTAGTCGCCGGTGCGGGCGGGCGGCACGAAGTCCACGCCGAGGCTCACGCCCTCGTGGTGGATCGTGGGGGAGTAGATGAGCACCTCGTCGCCGACGACGGCCCGCTCGATCCAGGCGGAGGCCGGTCCCTGCACGCCGTGCGCGACCATGTCGATGTCGACCTCGCGGGCCTCGGGGCGCACCGCACGGGTGGTGTAGGTGCGGAACGGATGGCGCTGCCCGGCCGGCAGCTCGCGCCACTGCAGGTACCAGTCCTCGCCCGTCGGCATGGTCTCCAGCGGCGCCGCGTCGGTGGGGAAGACGACCTTGATCCGCTGGTCGTAGCCCGGGTCGCCGTACTCGTGCATGTCGTCGCTCGTGAAGGTGAAGCGGCGGAAGCTCGGCGTCAGGTCCTGGATGCGGGTGACGCGCCCGCGGAAGAAGCGCGACGGGCGGGTGTCGGTGATCGTGGGGGTGCTCATGCGTGGGCTCCGGTGGGGGTCGCGGGCGCGGCGGACGCGGGGGCGTCGATCGCCGCGGGGTGGGCGTGGTGCCGCCCGATCGGGAGGATGAGCGGCGTGCCGCTCACGGGGTCGGCGATGACCTGCGCCTCCAGGCCGAACACGTCGCGGATGAGGTCGGCGGTGACGACGTCCTCCGGAGCCCCCGAGGCCACGAGGCGGCCGTTGCGCATCGCGAAGAGGTGGTCGGCGTACCGGGCCGCGAGGTTGATGTCGTGCAGCACCATCGCGACGGTGGTGCCGCGCTCGCGGTTGAGGTCGGTGAGCAGGTCGAGCACCTCGATCTGGTGCGCGAGATCGAGGAAGGTGGTCGGCTCGTCGAGCAGCAGCACCTCGGTCTCCTGCGCGAGCGCCATGGCGATCCACACGCGCTGGCGCTGACCGCCGGAGAGCTCGTCGACCGCGCGATCGGCGAGCTCGGCCACGCCGGTCTCGACGAGCGCCTGCGCGACCGCGCGCTCGTCGTCGGCCGTCCACGAGCGGAACAGCTTCTGGTGCGGGTGGCGTCCGCGGCCCACGAGGTCGGCCACGGCGATGCCCTCCGGCGCCACCGGCGACTGCGGCAGCAGACCGAGCGTGCGGGCGATGTCCTTCGTGTGGAGCTCGTCGATGCGCCGCCCGTCGAGGACGACCGACCCCGCTTTCGGGGGCAGCAGCCGCGCGAGGGTCTTCAGCAGCGTGGACTTGCCCGAGGCGTTCGCGCCGACGATCACGCTGATCCGACCCGGCGGGAGCGCGAGGTCGATGCCGTCGACGACCGTCACCGATCCGTAGCCGGACGAGAGGCCCTGCGCCTCGAGGGAATGCTGCACGGTCATGCGGAACCTCCACGGCGGCTCGTGCGGATGAGCAGGTAGATGAGGTACGGCGCGCCGAGGATGCCCGTGATCACGCCGACGGGGAACTTGGTGTCGAAGGCGAACTGGCCCAGCAGATCGGCCCCGAGCACGAGGCACGCGCCCACGAGCGCCGAGGGCACCACGAGCGACGAGCCCGCCCCGACGATGCGCCCCGCGATCGGCCCGGCGAGGAACGCGACGAAGGCGATCGGTCCCGTCGTCGCCGTGGCGAAGCACGCCAGCGCCACGGCGCAGACGATGAGCAGGATGCGGGTGCGATCCACGCGCACGCCCAGCGCCGTCGCCGAGGCGTCGCCCAGTGCGAGGGCGTCGAGGTCGCGCGAGAGCAGCAGCACCACGGGCACCAGGATGATCACCGCTCCCACGAGCGGAGGCAGGTCCTCCATGCGCGAGCCGTTGAGGCTCCCGGTGAGCCAGCGCATCGCGACGGCGACGTCCCACTCGGCCGCGCGCTGGATGAGGTACGACACGACCGCCTCGAGCATGGCGCCGATGCCGATGCCGATGAGGATCAGGCGGCCGCCCGTCGCGTCGCCGCCGCGAGAGGCCGCGTAGATCACGACGGCCGTCGCGATGCCGACCGCCAGGGCGATGAGGGTGGTCAGCCCGCCCGACAGGTGCAGCACGACGAGCGAGAACACCGCGGCGGCGCTGGCGCCGGAGGTGATGCCGATGACGTCGGGGCTCGCGAGCGGGTTGCGCAGCAGCGTCTGGAAGGTCGATCCGGCGATGCCGAACGCGATGCCGCCCAGCGCCCCCGTCACGGCCCGCGGAATGCGCAGCTGGCCCACGGTGAACGAGGCGCCCGGCACGTCCTGTCCGGCCATGACGGCGAGCACCTCGGAGAGCGGGTAGATGGTGCGGCCGAGCAGGATCTCGCCGGCCAGCAGCGCGACGAGCAGCACGGCGAGCACCGAGATGCCGATCGTGCGGCGGCGCACGCGCGCGCGGCGGCCGACGCGGATGGCGTCGAGGGGCGCGGTCAGCACGGCGGCGGTCATCACAGCCCCCTCATCCGCGTGCGGCGGGCGATGATCACGAGCACCGGCGCGCCGAGGAACGCCGTGAGGATGCCGGCCTCGACCTCGCCCGGCGAGCCGATGACGCGCCCGGCGGTGTCGGCGAGCACGAGCAGCACGGCGCCGCCGAGGGCCGACAGGGGCAGGATCCAGCGCTGATCCGGGCCGGAGAGCAGGCGCATCACGTGCGGCACCATGAGACCGACGAAGGCGATCGGGCCGCACACCGCGGTCACCGCGGCGCAGAGCACGACGCCGGCGATCGCCGCGAGCGCCCGGGTGGGTCCGACGCGCACGCCGAGCCCCACGGCCACGTCGTCGCCCAGCGCGAGGGCGTTCATGCCGGAGGCGAGGGCGAACGCCACGAGGGCGGCGACGGCCAGCAGCGGCACGACGACCGCCATGGAGCCCCACTGCGCCCCGCCGACGCCGCCGACCTGCCAGAAGCGGAACTCGGTCATGGCCTGGGCGCGGGGGAGCAGGACGGCGCTGACGAGCGACGACAGGGCGGCGGTCGTGGCCGCGCCCGCGAGCGCGAGCTTGATCGGGGTGGTGCCGCCCGGGCCGACCGACCCCACGAGATACACGAACAGCGCGGCGAGGGCGCTGCCCAGCAGGGCCAGGCCGAGGTACTCGTACACCGACGAGATGCCGAAGAAGGCGATGCCGCACACGACGAACAGGGCGGCGCCCGTGTTCACGCCGAGGATGCCGGGATCGGCGATCGGGTTGCGGGTGATGGCCTGCATCACGGCGCCCGAGAGGCCGAGCGCCGCGCCGGCGACGATCGCGAGCACCGTGCGCGGGATCCGCTCCTGGACCGCGATGGCGCCGACATCGGCGGGGACCTCGCCTCGCGCGAACGCGCCCAGGCCGTCGGCGATCTCGCCGAGCGAGACGAGCCGCGAGCCGAACGCGAGCGAGAGCGCCGCCGCCGCGAGCACGGCGACGATCCCGATGACGACGAGCCCGACCCGGCGCGACGTGCCGGCCTGGCGGCCGGGCGCGTCGCGCCGGGTGCGGACGACGAGGGTGTCGGTGGCCACGCGGGCTGTTACTCCGCCTTCGCCGCGGCGTCGCCGAGGAGCGCGACGTAGTCGTCGAGCATCCACGGGATCGACAGGGCCGTGGGCGTGACCGCGCCGCTGAACGCGTCGCCGAGGCCGACCGTCACGACGGCGCCGTTCTGCACGGCGGGCAGCGTGCTCCACAGCGGGTCGGCCTGCAGCGCCTCGAGCATGCTGTCGTCGCCGTACGAGACGATGACGTCCACATCGGCGAGCTGATCGATGTTCTCGGCCGAGATGTCGGCGTAGAACGAGCCCTCGGCCGCCGCGTCGACCGCGACCTGCGGGAAGTCGAAGCCGAGGTCGCCGAGGAACGCGGTGCGCGAGTCGCCCGTGGCGTACACCGACAGGGTCGACAGGTCGGCGGCGTTGATGAAGAAGAAGGCGGCCTTCTTGCCCTTGATGGCGGGCTCATCCGCGACGGCGTCGGCGATCTGCGCGTCGAGGTCGTCGATGAGCGCGAGGCCCTCGTCGGCCTTGCCGAGGCCCTCCGAGTCGATGCGGATGGTCTCGCGCCACGGCGTGTACCAGGGCACCTCGGGATAGGCGACGACCGGCGCGATCTCGCTGAGGGTCGCGTACTCCTCCTCGGTGAGCCCGGAGTAGCCGGCGAGGATGAGGTCGGGTTCGGAGTCGGCGATCGCCTCGAAGTCGGTGCCGTCGGCGGTGTCGAAGATGACCGGCTCCTCGGCGCCCAGCTCCTCGTAGGCCTCGAGCGACCAGTCGTACAGACCCAGTCCGTCGCCGCCGTCCATCGACCAGGTCTGGTCGTCCACGCCCACGGGGGCCACGCCGAGAGCGAGCGCCACGTCGTGGTTGCCCCAGCCGATCGTCGCGACGCGCTCCACGTCCGCCGGGATCTCGGTGGTGCCGAGGGCGTGCTCGACCGTGATGGTCTCGCCGCCGCCGGCGGGCTCGGTGGCGGCGGTGGTGTCACCGCTCGCGCAGGACGCGAGAAGAGCGACGGCGCCCAGGCCGGAGGCGAGGACGAGGAGGGGCTTGCGGACCACGGCGGGCCTCTCTTTCGAGGGAAGCGGATGCTGTTCGGGTTGCAGGTGAGCCTCACCTAACTCGGTGGGGCCGTAGGTAAGGCTCACCTAAAGAGCCGATATATGCAAGTCCGCTCGGGATCCCCACAGGGAGGCGGTCGTGTCGGGATTCGTCGCGCGTCGCCGGATCTGGCAGAATAGAGGTTTGGAGCGCGCGCTCGACCCTCTAATCAGCGCGGCGATCCACCCTTTTGAGCTTCCGTCGGCGTGCATGACCCCACGCACCGGCGAATGGTTCGTTCACTTTCACACACCACAGGAGAATCGTGGCTGTCAAGATCCGTCTGAAGCGCCTGGGCAAGATCCGTGCGCCCTACTACCGCATCGTCGTCGCCGACTCGCGCACCAAGCGCGACGGTCGCGTGATCGAGGAGATCGGCAAGTACCACCCGACCGAGGAGCCCTCGTTCATCGAGGTCGACTCGGAGCGCGCGCAGTACTGGCTGTCGGTGGGCGCGCAGCCGACCGAGCAGGTCCGCGCCATCCTCAAGCTCACGGGCGACTGGGGCACCTTCAAGGGCGAGAAGGACGCGAAGAACACCGTCCAGGTCAAGGGCGAGAAGCCCGCGTTCGAGCTCGACGCCAGCAAGAAGTCGGTCGTCAAGCCCAAGGTCGAGAAGAAGGCCGAGGAGCCCGCCGACGAGGCCGCCGAGGCTGCGGCCGACGAGACCGCCGAGTAATCGCCGTGCTGGCCGCCGCGCTCGAGCACGTCGTCAAGGGGATCGTCGATCAGCCTGACGCCGTGCGCATCGTGTCCTCCTCGTCCCCGCGGGGCGACGTGCTCGAAGTGCACGTCGCGCCCGAGGACCGCGGACGCGTGATCGGGCGCGGCGGCCGGACCGCGAAGGCGCTGCGCACCGTCGTGGCCGCCCTCGCGGACGGCAGCCGTGTGCGCGTCGACGTCGCGGACGACTGACGTGGCGACTCCGCGCGCAGGCCGGACGCAGCTCCGCGTCGGACGCCTGCTGAAGGCGCACGGGCTCAAGGGAGCCCTGAAGGTCGAGCTGTACACCGACGATCCCGACCGGCGGTTCACGCCGGGGGCGTCGTTCACCCTGCAGGTGCCCGAGGCGTCCAAGTGGCACGGCAAGAGCGTGACCGTCCGCGAGTTCAAGTGGATGAACGGTCACCCCGTGGTCTTCCTCGAGGGAGTCGAGGACCGCACCGAGGCCGAGACCCTCGTCCGCGCCATCCTGTGGATCGATCAGGATCAGGACGAGCCGGCCGAACCCGATGCCTGGTACGACCACCAGCTGGTCGGCCTCGACGTCGTCCGCGACGGGGCCGTGGTGGGCACGGTCGCCCGCGTGGATCACTTCCCGGCGCAGGATCTGCTCATCGTCAAGGCCGGTGAGCGCGAGGTGATGGTGCCTTTCGTGGCTGCCATCGTGCCCGAGGTCGACGTCGACGGCGGCCGCGTCGTCGTGACGCCTCCGGCCGGGCTCTTCGAGGATCTGCCCGAGGACGCGCCGGCGTCCGAGGATGACGGCGCCGAGCCTGCCGGGGACGCCGACCGCGAGGACTGACATGCGCATCGACATCGTCACGATCTTCCCGGCGTTCTTCGATGTGCTCGACGTCTCGCTCGTCGGCAAGGCCCGCGAGCGCGGGCTGCTCGACGTGCGCGTGCACGATCTGCGCGACTGGACGCACGATCGCCACCGTACGGTCGACGACACCCCGTACGGCGGCGGCGCCGGCATGGTGATGAAGCCGGAGCCGTGGGGCGAGGCGCTCGACGAGATCCTCGGCGACGACGCCGTGCTGATCGTGCCGTCGCCGGCCGGGGAGCGCTTCACGCAGAAGATGGCGCGCGAGCTCGCGCAGGAGTCGCAGCTCGCCTTCGCGTGCGGCCGCTACGAGGGCATCGATCAGCGCGTCATCGACGAATACTCCGCGCGGGGCCGCGTGCGCCTCGTCAGCCTGGGCGACTACGTGCTCAACGGCGGCGAGGTCGCGGCCATGGCGATGATCGAGGCCGTCGCCCGACTCATTCCCGGGATGGTGGGCAACCCCGAGAGCCTCGTGGAGGAGTCGCACGAGGACGAGGGCCTGCTCGAGTACCCGATCTACACCAAACCCGCGGTGTGGCGCGACCGGGCGGTGCCCGACGTGCTCCTGAGCGGCAATCACGGTGCGATCGCGGCGTGGCGCCGCGAGCAGAGCATCGAGCGCACCCGGCGGCACCGGCCCGACCTGCTGCCCGACGAGGTCTGAGCGCGTTCTCACACGCGGGCCGCGCGCGGAGTGAACAGAACGTTCGCTGCGCGTGATCGGCGGCGACCGCCGCGGTAACGGCACGCGAGCACAGTGGTCTCACGCACCACCGATCGCTCGCACCGGAGGCCCCCATGTCGTACGTCCCGCCCGCAGACCTCGCCCAGTCCATGATCGAGACCGGGCAGTCCAAGGTCCTGATGTCCACCCGTGACACCCTGATCCGTGCGTTCATGGGCGGCGCGATCCTCGCGCTGGCCGCCGCGTTCGCGATCACCGTGTCGACGCAGACCGGGCAGCCGCTGCTCGGCGCCGTGCTCTTCCCCGTCGGGTTCATCCTGCTGTACCTGCTCGGGTTCGATCTGCTCACGGGCGTGTTCACGCTCGCGCCGATGGCGCTCATCGACAAGCGCCCCGGCATCAACCTGGCCGGCGTGCTGCGCAACTGGGGCCTCGTGTTCGCCGGCAACTTCGCCGGCGCATTCACGGTGGCCGTGTGCATGGCGATCTACTTCACCTACGGCTTCACGACGGAGCCGAGCGCCGTGGGCGTCGCCCTCAGCGAGATCGGGCACGGCCGGACGGTCGGCTACGCCGAGCACGGCGCCGGCGGCATGCTCACGCTGTTCGTGCGCGGCGTGCTGTGCAACTGGATGGTCTCGACCGGCGTGGTCGCGGCGATGATCGCCAAGGACGTCCCGGGCAAGATCCTCGCGATGTGGATGCCGATCATGCTGTTCTTCTACATGGGTTTCGAGCACTCGATCGTGAACATGTTCCTGTTCCCGACCGGCCTGCTGCTGGGCGCCGACTTCACGATCGGCGACTACCTGATCTGGAACGAGATCCCCACCGTGGTGGGCAACCTCGTGGGCGGGCTGAGCTTCGTCGGCCTGACGATCTACATCACCCACGCCCGCACGGCGCCCAAGCGGGTGCCCCTCACGCGGGCGAACGGCAAGCGCTTCGCCGCGCACCCCACGCGCGTGCCGGCGGATCTCGTCGATCAGCTCTGACGCACGCACGAGGGCCGGGATCGCGCTGATCCCGGCCCTCCCTTGCGTGCGCGGCCGGTCAGTCGGCCAGCAGGGCGAGGCCCTCGCGGTACCGCTCGGCGACGATGCGGATCACGCGGCGATCGGCCCCCAGCGGCGGCGTGACGATGTCGGCGCTGGCGCCCGCGATGAGGTTCGCGAAGTGGCCGGGGGCGAGCACGTAGCTCGCCACGATCACGCGGGCGGCGCCGGCGCGGCGGGCGGCGGCGACGGCCTCGGCGACCTTCGGCGTCGCCCCGTATGCGTAGCCGACGGTGAGCGGGGCGGGGATCAGGGCGCCGAGCGCGGTACGGACCTCGCCGACGCGCTCGGCCGCCTCGGGGCGCGATGAGCCGGAGGCCGCGAGCACGACGTGGTCCCCGTCGCGCAGGCCGGCGTCGCGCACGCGCTCGGCGAGGAGCTCGGCCAGGAGCGGATGGGGCCCGAGGGTACCGGTCGCGACCACGTCCGGCCGCGAGCGGGCCGCGCGGCCGATGTCGACGGCGGTGTGGAATCCGGGCGAGAGCAGCAGCGGCACGATGATCGCGGGCTGCGCGAACGAGGCGATCACCTCGTCGACCTGCGGCTCCTGGACGTCGACGTAGGTCTCGCGCACGGGGACGCCCAGGGCGTCACGCGCGCCGGCGACGATGGCGCTGACGGCCGCGCGGCCGTCGGGGGAGTCGGTGCCGTGCGAGCAGCAGACGAGGACGGGCGCGGTCACTCGGGGTCCTCCACGTTCAGGCGGTAGCCGCGCTTGACGACGGTCTTGATGAGCTCGGGCGCCGCGAGCGCCTCGCGCAGGCGGGCGATCGCCATCTCGACGGCGTGCGCGTTGCGCCCGGCCCCGGGGAGCGCCTCCTGCAGCGCGGCGCGCGTGACGACGGCGCCGCCCGCATCGAAGAGCGCGTCGAGCAGGGCGACGCCGGCGGGGGAGAGCGCGATGAACCGGCCGCCCAGCACGGCACCGCCGCTGCGCAGCTCCAGGCGGCCGCAGGCCGTGGCGAGCCCGGGCGCGTGGCCGCCGCCGAAGTGGGTCACGACCGTGCGCACGAGCGATCCCAGGCGGCCGCGCTCGGCGATCAGCGCGGGGATCGCCGCCTCCTGCAGGGGCACGACCGTGACGGGCCCGACGGCGGCCATGACGAGCCGGCCGCGCTCGGCGCGATCGCGCAGCGCGTCGATGACGGTGGCCCGGCGCGCCTCCGCGAGCCACTCGCTCGCGCCGGGAGCCGAGGTGAACAGCACCGCGTCGACCTCGCCCGCCGCGGCCTGCAGCACCGACCGGCGCACGGGCTCAGGATCGGGCGGCGGGCCCCAGCGGTAGACCGTGAGGCTCACGACGTCGGCGCCGTGGGCGGTGAACAGCTCGTCGAGGCCGTCGGCGCCCGAGCCGTGGTGCTGCACCGCGATCCGCTTGCCGGCGACGCCCTCGGCGACGAGGTACGCGCCGAGCTCGGCCGCGGTCTCCGACTCCGCGACCCAGTCCGCCGTGAAGCCCGCCTGCTGGATCGCGCCCCGCGCCTTGGGGCCGCGCGCCACGATCTGCGCCCCGGCCAGCGCCGCCTCGAGCCCCGTGAGCAGATCCGCCTCGTCGGCCGCCTCGATCCAGCCGCGGAACCCGACGCCAGTGGTGGCCACGACGATGTCGGGCGGGTGCGCGATGAGCTCGGCCGTCCGCTCGAGCAGCGCATCGTCGTCGATGTGCGACTCGATCGTGAGCGCCGGTGCCTGCATCACGCTCGCACCGTGACGCTGCAGCGCGGCGGTGAGCTCGCTCGAGCGACGGTCGACGGCGATGACGATGCGGCAGCCCTCCAGGGCGGACGACAGCCGTGCCGTGGTGCCGGCCGTCATCCCGTCGCGCCGGGCTCGACGACGGCGGAGCTCGGAGTGGTCATGGGAAGCAGGATATCGGCGCGGGCCACCTCGCCGATGACGATGACGGCGGGGTTGCGCACGTTCGCCCGCGCGGCGACGCGGGCCGCCTCGCCGAGCGTCGCGCGCGTCGTGCGCTGGCGGTCGGTGTGCCCGTTCTCGACGAACGCCACGGGACGGTCGCGGGGCACCCCGTGCCGCAGCGCCTCGTCGGCCAGGGCGGCGAACGAGCCCACGCCCATCAGCAGCACCGTGGTGACGGCGTCGTCGTGCAGCGACGCGAGGGTGGCGGCCGACAGCCCGCTCTGCCCGTTGATCACGTGCAGGGCAGACGCCAGGCCGCGGTGGGTCACGGGGATCCCGGCCGCCTGCGGCACGGCGATCGCGCTGGACGGTGCCGGCACGACGTCGACGGGCACCCCCGCCTCGAGGCAGGCCGTGACCTCCTCGCCGCCGCGGCCGTACACGAACGGGTCGCCGCCCTTGAGGCGCACCACGCGCCGGCCCGCGCGGGCGTGCGCCACGAGCAGCGCGTTGATCTCGTGCTGCGGCACGGGGTGGTGGCCGGGCTCCTTGCCGACGTGGATCACCTCGACGTCGGGGTCGAGCTCCTCCAGCACGTCCACCGCGCCCAGGCGATCGGCGACGACGACGTCGGCCTCGGCCAGGAGCCGCCGCGCGCGCACGGTCATGAGATCGACGGGCCCGGGCCCGCCGCCGACGAGCGAGACGCGGCCGGCGGCGCCCTCGCGGGTGCGCCGCAGCGGCACCCGGCCCGACTCGACCAGCTCGCGGATCGCCGCCGCCACGCGGCCCGTGCGCCGCGGGTCGACGCCCGCGTCGCTGGTGACGCCGACGAGCACGTCGCCGGCCCGCACCTCCGACGTCATGCGCGCACTGCCGTGCGCGCCGTCGGAGGCGTTCACGCACAGGATCCGCTCCTGGTCGCACCAGGCGGCGACCTCGGCATCGGTGCGCGCGTCGCCGGTCGCGGTGTGCACGAGCCACGCGCCGGCGAGGTCGCGCCGGGCCACCGGCTGCGCGCGCCACGGCACGCCGCGCTCGGCCACGATCGCGGCGGTCTCGGGCGCGAGCTGCGGCGCGACCACCTCGGCCGCCGCGCCGTCGTCGAGCAGGCGCGCGAGGCGCCGCGCGGTGACGGCGCCGCCGCCGACGAGCACGACCTTCCGCCCCGCGAGCGAGACCCCCAGCATCGTCGTCACGATGTCACCTCCCGCATCCGCACCCAGACCGTGCCGTCCTCGATTCCGACCGGATACACCGGCACGGAGCGCTCGTCCTTGCCCTGCGTCTCGACGACCATGCCCGTGCGCAGATCCCACGCCTGCTTGTGCAGGGGAGAGGCGATCGTCGGGATCTCGGTGCCGTCGGCCAGCAGCTTGGAGCCGACGATACCCCGCGACAGCACGTGTGCCCCGCCGTAGGGGTCATAGTTCGACACGGCGCGGACGGAGCCGTCGGCCAGCAGGAACAGCGCCACCTGCACGTCGCCGATCAGCGCCGCGCGACCGCGCTCGAGCTCGAGGTCGGCGAGCGCGCAGACGCGCACCCACGCGGCCGTCCGGGTCTCGACGATGGTCATCGGCGCACCTCCAGCGTCGTGCCGGCGATGAGCACCGCGCCGCCCTCGCGCTCCTCGCGCGTCGCGGGCCGCACCTGGCCGCGCTCGGGCACGTAGGCGAGCGAGGGATCGGGGGTGTCGGGCGCATTGACGAACGAGTGGAAGCGCGTGAGCTTCTCGGGATCGCGCAGGGTCGCCGCCCACTCGTCCTCGTAGCCGTCCACGTGCCGGGCCATGGCGGCGTCGAGATCGGCGGAGATGCCGAGCGCGTCGTCGAAGATCACCGCGCGCAGCCCGTCGATGCCGCCCTCGAGCTCCTCCAGCCACGGCGCCGTGCGCTGCAGGCGATCGGCCGTGCGGATGTAATACAGGAAGAACCGGTCGATGGCCGTGATGAGCTCGGCGTCGCTCAGTCCCTCGGCCAGCAGCTGCGCGTGGCGCGGGCTGAAGCCGCCGTTGCCGCCCACGTACATGTTCCAGCCGTGCTCGGTCGCGATCACGCCGACGTCCTTGCCGCGCGCCTCCGCGCACTCCCGCGCGCAGCCCGAGACGCCGAGCTTGAGCTTGTGCGGCGCCCGCAGGCCCCGGTAGCGCAGCTCGAGCCGCACCGCCATGCCCACGGAGTCGAGCACGCCGTAGCGGCACCACGTCGATCCCACGCACGACTTCACGGTGCGCAGCGACTTGCCGTACGCGTGCCCCGACTCGAAGCCCGCGTCGACGAGGCGCTGCCAGATGAGCGGCAGCTGCTCGAGCCGGGCGCCGAACATGTCGATGCGCTGGCCGCCGGTGATCTTCGTGTACAGCCCGAAGTCCTTCGCGATCTGCCCGACCTCGATCAGGCCCTCCGGGGTCACCTCGCCGCCCGGCATGCGCGGCACGACCGAGTACGAGCCGTCCTTCTGCATGTTGGCCATGACGTGATCGTTGGTGTCCTGCAGCGCGGCGTTCTCGCCGTCGAGCACGTGGCGCCCGACCAGGCCGGCGAGGATGCTCGCGACCGCGGGCTTGCAGATGTCGCAGCCCCGCCCGCGGCCGAAGCGCCCGATGATCTCGCTGAAGGTGGTCAGCTCCGACACGAGGATCGCGTCGAAGAGCTGCCGACGCGAGAGGTCGAAGTGCTCGCACATCGCGGTGCTGACGGTCTGGCCCAGCCGCGTGAGCTCCTTGCCGACGATCTTCTTCACCGTCACGAAGCACGACCCGCACGTGGCGCCGGCCTTCGTGCACGCCTTCACGGCCGCGGCGTCCGCGCAGCCGTCGTCGTGCACCGCGCCGCGGATCCGGCCGGCCGTCACGCTCGAGCACGAGCACACGATCGCCTCGTCGGGCAGGTCGCCCGCCGGCGCCTCGACACCGTCCGCCGGGAGCAGATAGGCGGCCGGATCGGCCCCGAGCGGCATCCCCACCAGCGGCCGCAGCGAGCCGTAGGCCGAGGCATCGCCGACGAGGATGCCGCCGAGCAGGGTCCGCGCGTCGTCCGAGAGCACGAGCTTCTTGTAGACGCCGCCGATCGGATCGGTGTAGACGACGTCGAGCGCGCCGGGCGTGGTGGCCATCGCGTCGCCGAAGCTCGCGACGTCGACGCCCGAGAGCTTGAGCTTGGTCGAGTCGTCGTAGCCGGGGAACGACGCCTCGCCGCCCGAGAGGCGATCGGCGGCGACCTCGGCCATCGCGTACCCCGGGGCGACGAGCCCCACGCACCGGCCCTCGAAGCTCGCCACCTCGCCGATCGCGTAGATCGCCGGGTCGGCGGTGCGGCACGCCTCGTCGATGATCACGCCGCCGTACGGGGCGCTGGGCAGGTCGGCCTCGCGCGCGATGCGGTCGTTGGCGCGCACGCCCACCGTGAAGATCACGACGTCGGCGGCCTCGTACGAGCCGTCCTGGAACTCGATGCCCGCGACCTGGCCCGTGTGATCCGGATCGAAGCGGGTCGAGCGTGCCTGCGTGCGCACGCCGATGCCCCGGCGCGTGATGAGGCGCCCCAGCACCTCGCCGGCCGCGCGGTCGAGCTGCTGGTTCATCAGGTGGGTGCCGGACTGCAGCACGGTGCAGTCGACGCCGAGGCCGCGCAGCGCCCCCGCGGCCTCGAGCCCCAGCAGGCCGCCGCCGACCACCCGGCCGACGAGGGGCCGGCCGAGCTCCGCCGAGCGGCGCTCGACGAACGCGGTCAGCCGCTCGAGGTCGTCGATCGTGCGGTACACGAAGCAGCCGGGCAGGTGGGCGCCCTCCACCGCGGGGCGCGGCGCCGACGAGCCCGTCGCGAGCACGAGCGCGTCGTACGCGTGCTCGACGCCGGAGGCCGTGCGCACGAACCGCCGGTCGCGGTCGATCATCACCACGGGGTCGCGGGGGATCACCGTCACGCGCGGATCGCGCAGCGGGGCGGCCTCGAGCGCGAGGTCGTCGGCGGATCGCCCGCTGAAGTACGAGGTCAGGCCGACGCGGTCGTACGGCAGCCGGCCCTCGTCGCCCACGACGGTGACCCGCCACGGCGCGTCGCCGCGCGCGAGCAGGCTCTCGACGAAGCGGTGGGCGACCATGCCGGCGCCCACGACGACGACGCGGCGGGAGGGGAGCGTGTCGGCGATCATGCGCCCAGGCTAGGAAGCCGGTGTTTCCCCGCCCGCGCCCGGGCGATTACCTCGCGCGAACAGTTCCCTCACATGCGGCCTTCGCCGCGTGTGAGAACGCGCTCACAGCCCGGAGCGGTCGGTGAGGATGATCGGGCCGTCCGCGGTGATCGCGATCGTGTGCTCGGAGTGGGCGCCGCGCGATCCGTCGGTGCTGCGCAGCGTCCAGCCGTCGGGGTCCGTGAAGAGCTTGTCGGTGGTCTGCAGCAGCCACGGCTCGAGCGCGAGGACGAGGCCGGCTTTGAGCGGGTACCCGCGACCGGCGCGGCCGTCGTTGGGCACGTGCGGGTCGCCGTGCATCGTGCGGCCGACGCCGTGCCCGCCGAAGTCGGTGTTGATCGCGTAGCCGTCCCCGTGCGCGACGGCCGCGATGGCGGCGGAGATGTCGCCGATCCGGTTGCCGGGCACCGCCGCTGCGATCGCGGCGTCGAGGGCGCGCTCGGTGGTCTCGATGATTCGCAGGTCCTCGTCGCGCGGCGTGCCGACCACGAACGACACGGCGGAGTCGGCGACCCAGCCGTCGACCGAGGCGGCGAAGTCGAGCGTGACGAGATCGCCGTCGCGCAGGTTGTAATCGAACGGCAGGCCGTGCAGCACGGCGTCGTTGATCGAGGTGCAGATCACCTTGCCGAACGGCATCGCGCCGAACGACGGGTGGTAGTCGATGTAGCAGGACTCGGCGCCGGCGGCCCGGATCATGTCGTGCGCTCGGCGGTCGATGTCGAGCAGGTTGGTGCCGACCTTCGTCTCGTCCTTCAGGGTGGCGAGCGTCTCGGCGACGAAGCGGCCGGCGGGCCGCATCTGCTCGATCTCGGCGGGCGTGCGCAGTTCGATCATTCCGGTTCCTCCAGGGGTGTCGTCTCCATTCTCGCGGATGCACCGATGCGCGGGCTGTGCGCCGCGGCGGGCGGTTTGGGGACGGGCCCCGGACGTGGCAGAATGGAGAGCTGTGCTGTGGCACGGTGCGCCGTTGCGCATCCTGCTTCGCGCTCTGCCTCAGGGGGGACGAGGGCCGGGATCCGGCCTCACTGCACGAGAATCTCCTTTCCTTCGATGGCGGTCGACCTGTGGCGGCCGCAGAAAGATAGCGCCATGAACCTCATTGACGCCGTCGACGCAGCATCGCTGCGCACCGACATCCCCGCCTTCGGCCCCGGTGACACCATCAAGGTGCACGTGAACATCGTCGAGGGCTCGCGCTCGCGTGTCCAGGTGTTCCAGGGCGTCGTGATCGCCCGCCAGGGCGGCGGCGTGCGCGAGACCTTCACGGTCCGCAAGATCAGCTTCCAGGTCGGCGTGGAGCGCACCTTCCCGGTGCACTCGCCGATCATCGACAAGATCGAGGTCGTCACCCGCGGTGACGTGCGTCGCGCGAAGCTCTACTACCTGCGCGAGCTGCGCGGCAAGAAGGCGAAGATCAAGGAGAAGCGCGAGAACGCGTAATCCGGCCCCTCGGAAGCGCCCCCGGTCTGCGGACCCGGGGCGCTTTCGCGTTTCCGGGGAGTTGTCAGGCGCGAATCGGCGGGCCGGTGCGGGGCCGCGCGCTCGGATGTGCGAACCTGGAGGGAGCGCCCGCTCCGGCGCCGGACGAAGGATCAGATGAGCAGTTCAGACACCGTCGACGCCGCCGCGAAGCCCCGCTCGGGCGGCCGCGGCCTCGCCCTCTTCCTCCGAGACGTCGCCGTGATCATCGTGATCGCGGTCGTGGTGTCGTTCCTCATCAAGACCTTCGTGGTCCGCTCGTTCTACATCCCCTCCGCGTCGATGGAGGACACCCTCCTCGTCAACGACCGCATCCTCGTGGACGAGCTCACGCCCCGCTGGAACGAGTACGAGCGCGGCGACATCATCGTCTTCGCGGATCCGGGCGGCTGGCTGCCCGCCTCGCCCGAGCCGGCTCGCTCGCCGATCGAGGAGGGCGTCGACTGGTTCCTCACGCTGATCGGCGTCTCGGCCTCGGACTCGGAGGACCACCTCGTCAAGCGCCTGATCGGTCTGCCGGGCGATCACGTGGTGTGCTGCAACCCGCTGGGGCAGATCACCGTGAACGGCCAGGCGGTCGACGAGCTGTCGTACCTGAAGCTGCCCGCCGGCGACACGCAGGCCTCCAACATCCCCTTCGATGTCGTGGTCCCGGAGGGATCCCTGTGGGTCCTCGGCGACAACCGCGACATGTCCAAGGACTCGCGGTACAACACCGATCAGCCCGGTGACGGCTTCGTCCCCGTCGAGAACGTCGTGGGGCGCGTGTTCCTGCGCATGTGGCCGTTCGACCGGTTCGGGCCGATCGACGGCACCAACGCCTTCACCGGCGTGCCCGATCCGGAGCCCGCCGGATGACGGTCGTCGCGCCCAGGCTCACGCTCGAGCGGCAGCTGCTGCGCGAGACGCCGCTCGTGTTCGCGTGCGACGAGGTCGGGCGCGGCGCGCTGGCAGGGCCCGTGGCGGTGGGCGCGTCGGTGATCGACGCGGCGGGCGCCCGTCGGCGCGTGCCCGAGGGCCTGCGCGACTCCAAGCTCGTGGCCGAGGCGCGGCGGCCCGATGTGGCGGCGCGCGCCGCCGACTGGGTGCGGGCCAGCGCCGTGGGGTGGGCCAGCGCGGCCGAGATCGACGAGGTCGGCATCATGCGCGCCCTCGGCCTGGCGGCGCTGCGCGCGCTGGCGGCGGTCGAGGAGCTCGGCTTCCCGGCCGCGTCGGGCGTCGTCCTGCTCGATGGCAACTACGACTACATCACCCCGGCGGGCGGCCGCGGCCTGAACGTGCGCTCGGTGATCAAGGGCGACCGCGACTGCGCCTCGATCTCGGCGGCCTCGGTGATCGCCAAGGTCGCGCGCGACGCCGAGATGACGCGGCTGCACGACGACCATCCGGTGTACGAGTGGGGCCGCAACAAGGGGTACGCCAGCCCGGCGCACCGCGACGCGATCCGCGCGAACGGCCTGAGCGCGTATCACCGGCGCTCGTGGGCGATCGCCGACGCGCCCACGCTGTTCTGACGCGCGCTGCTCAGCTGCCGTCGAGCGAGAGCTCCTCGGGCAGCTGGAAGTCGCGGCGGGTGAGCTCCTCGATGTTGACGTCCTTGAACGTCAGCACGCGCACCGACTTGACGAACCGGTCGGCGCGGTAGATGTCCCACACCCAGACGTCGTTCATCGTCAGCTCGAAGTAGAAGTCGTGCTCGGTGTCGTGACGGACGACGCTGACCTCGTTGGCCAGGTAGAACCGGCGCTCGGTCTCGATCACGTACTGGAACTGCCCGACGACGTCCCGGTACTCGCGGTACAGCGCAAGCTCGAGTTCGCGGTCGTAGTCCTCGAAGACGTCGTCATCCATGATGCGTCCATCCTATGCGTCGCGCGGGCGCGGGGAGCCGCTGAACGCTCGCTCACAGGGCCGGCCGGCGCGCGGCCTGTCCACAATCCGCGGGATCCCGTCCGGCGGCGCCGTGCGCGGCGCGACGCTGGGCGTCATGGCACGCAAAGACGACCTGGGACGGGCGGGAGAGGAGCGGGCGGCCGCGCACCTGCGTGAGTGCGGCTACGTCATCCTCGACCGCAACTGGCGGTGCGCCGAGGGCGAGCTCGACATCGTGGCCCAGCGCGACGACGGCATCGTGGCGGTGGAGGTGAAGACCCGCAGCGGCACGGCATTCGGGCACCCCTTCGAGGCGGTCGACGATCGCAAGCTGCGGCGGCTGTGGCGGCTCGCCTACGCGTGGCGCCGCGCGCATCCCGACGCGAGCCGCGGCCGGCGCCTGCGGGTCGACGTGGTCGCGCTCGTGGGGCCTGACCCGGCCACGGCGCGGCTGGAGCACGTCGAGGGGCTGTGGTGAGGGTCGCGCGCACGTGGTCGGTGGCGCTGTCGGGCCTGCACGGCGAGCTCGTGGAGATCGAGGCCGACGTGACCTCCCACACCCCGGAGTTCAAGATCATCGGGCTGCCCGACAAGACGCTCGGCGAGGCCGCGCGTCGCGTGGTGAGCGCGTGCGAGAACAGCGCCCTGCCGCTGCCGCGTCAGCGCATCACCGTCAATCTCTCGCCCGCGGCGCTGCCCAAGCACGGCTCCGCGTTCGACCTCGGGGTGGCGATCTCGACGCTCGCGATCGAGGGCATCGTGCGCCCGGAGTCGATCGCGCGCACCGTGCACCTCGGGGAGCTCGGGCTGGACGGCCGGCTGCGGCCGGTGCCCGGCGTGCTGCCGGCCGTGCGCGCCGCCGCGGCGGCGGGGTTCGAGCGCGTGGTGGTGCCGCACGCGAACCGCGCGGAGGCCGAGCTCGTGCCCGGCGTGCAGGTGCTGGGGGCGGTCTCGCTCGCGCAGGTCGCGGCGCGGCACGGTGCCGAGATCGAGGTGCCGGATCTGGCCCCGGTCGCGCGCGAGGCCGTCGTCGCCGCCGCGTCGGAGCCGGGGGACCTCGCCGAGGTCGTGGGCCAGCGCGAGGCGGTCGAGTCGCTCATCGTGGCGGCCGCGGGCGGCCATCACCTGCTCATGATCGGTCCGCCCGGCGCGGGCAAGACCATGCTGGCCAGCCGGCTGCCGGGGATCCTGCCGCCGCTGGACGACGACGCCGCCCTCGAGGTGGCCGCGCTGCGGTCGCTGAGCGGCGAGGTCGTCGACGCCCTCTCGCGCACGCCGCCGTTCGAGGCGCCGCACCACAGCGCCACGGCGGCCTCGCTCGTGGGCGGCGGCTCCCGCTCGGCGCGACCGGGCGCGATCTCGCGCGCCAGCCGCGGCGTGCTGTTCCTGGACGAGGCGGCCGAGTCGCGGGTGGGGCTGCTGGACGCGCTGCGGCAGCCACTGGAGAGCGGCCGCATCGACATCCATCGCGCGGGCTTCACCGCGAGCTTCCCCGCCCGCTTCCAGCTCGTGCTGGCGACGAACCCCTGCCCGTGCGGCGAGTTCGGCGTGCGCGGCGGCACGTGCCTGTGCGCCCCGAACGTGGTGCGCACGTATCAGCGCAAGCTCTCGGGGCCGCTGCTGGACCGGATCGACATCGAGCTGCACCTGTCGCGCGTCACCGCCGCGGCCGGGCGCGGCGACGTCTCTTCGCGCGAGGCGCGCGAGCGCGTCATGGCCGCGCGGGCCCGCACCGCCCGGCGCCTGGCGGGCACGCCGTGGCGGCTCAACGCCGAGGTGCCGGGCGCGTGGCTGCGCGGCTCGGGCCCCGCGATCCCGGCCGACGAGCGTCGTCCCCTGGATGCCGCGCTGCGCCGGGGCGTCATCACGCTGCGCGCCTACGACCGCATCCTGCGGCTGGCGTGGTCGCTCGCCGACCTCGCCGGCCGCGACGTGCCGAGCGCCGCCGACGTGGGGCGCGCACTGTTCCTGAAACGAGGAGGAGACTCATGAGCGGCATCCTGAGGGAGCGCGCCGTCGCCGGCGCGGCGGCCGCGCTCTGGCCGCACGCGTCCGACACCGAGCGCGAGACGCGCATCGCCCGGGCGGCGTGGGCGATCGTCGCCGAGACCGGCGACGGGGTGGCGGGGCGCACGGTGAACGCGCTGGGGCCCGTCGACGCGCTCGTCGCCGCGGGCCGGGCGGCGGCCGGCTCGGGTGCCGCCCCGCCCGGGGTGGCGGAGGCGGAGTGGGCCGCCGCGGTGTCGCGCTGGCGGCCGCGCCTGGCGGAGGGCGCGCGCCTCGTGGCGGCGGCGCTCGAGACCATGCGCCGCCGCGGGCTCACGCTGCTGGTCCCCGAGGACGGCCCGCTGTGGCCCGAGCAGCTCGCCGACCTCGGGGACCACGCGCCGCCGGCGCTGTGGGTGCGCGGCGACCCGGTCGGGCTGGCCGGTCTGCATCGCGGCTATTGGTAGTGCGCGCTGTTCCTTCTGGCGATATTGGGGGGATCCAGCGGCTGGGGAATGCTTGTCGCGTTCACTCCTCGCGCGACGAATGATGCAATAATCTGCGTATGGATGCAGATAAGCAGAGATGTGGAATGGACCCGGACAGCCAGTACGTGGAACTTGCGGTCGAGGTGTTCGGCCTCCTCGCGGACGCGACCCGAGTGCGGATCATCCTGGCCCTGCGCACCAACGACGAGCTGTCGGTGAATCACATCGCCGACATCGTGGACAAGTCGCCAGCGGCGGTCTCGCAGCACCTGGCGAAGCTGCGGATGGCGCGGATCGTGTCGACCCGGCAGGAGGGCCAGCGGGTCTTCTACCGGCTGGCGAACGAGCACGCCTCCCAGTTGGTATCCGACGCGATCTTCCAGGCCGAGCACGCCATCGCCGACGGCACGACCCCGGCGCACCACCACGAGGAACGAGAACGAGCATGACCCAGCACGACCACGTGCACGATCACGGCGCAGGACCTCACGGGCACGATCATTCTCATGGTCACGGCGAGCACGGGCACTCGCACCCGACGGGGTTCAAGGGCTTCCTCTACGGAATCTTCGTGCCGCACTCCCACGATGCTGTGGACTCGATCGACGACGCGATGGAGGCCCACGCGCAGGGCATCCGGGCACTGAAGATCAGCCTCGTGGTCATGCTCGCGACGACCGTGGTGCAGGCCGTGATCGTCGCGTTCTCCGGGTCGGTCGCGCTGCTGGCCGACACGATCCACAACCTGTCCGACGCGCTCACCGCGGTCCCGCTGTGGATCGCGTTCGTGCTGTCCCGCCGGGTCGCGACGCGCAAGTACACGTACGGGTTCAACCGGGCCGAGGACCTGGCGGGCCTGTTCATAGTGCTGATGATCGCGCTGTCCTCGATCGTCGCCGCATATGAGGCGATCGACCGCATCGTGAACCCTCGGCCAGTCGAGAACATCGGCTGGGTGATCGCCGCGGGCATCGTCGGGTTCCTGGGCAACGAAGCCGTCGCCGTCTACCGCATTCGTGTGGGGAGGAAGATCGGCTCGGCCGCGCTGGTCGCTGATGGCGTGCATGCCCGCACGGACGGGTTCACGTCTCTGGCGGTGGTCGCTGGCGGGGTCGGCGTGCTACTGGGCTTCCCCCTGGCTGACCCGATCGTCGGTCTGCTGATCTCGGCGATGATCGCGGTGCTCCTGGTCGGCACGGTGCGCTCGGTCGGTCGCCGACTTATGGACGGCATCGAGCCGGAGCTCGTCGACCGGGCCGAGCACGCACTGACGCATCTGGCTCAGGTCAAGTCCGTGGAACAGGTGCGACTGCGGTGGGTCGGCCACCGCCTCCGCGGCGACGCGGTCGTCACGGTCGCACCGATGAGTTTGGCCGAAGCCGACCGCCTGGCCGTTGCGGCCGAGGCGTCAGTGAAAGAGCACATGCCTAACGTCGACGAGATGGCTGTCCGCGTGACGGCCACGAAATAGGGCACGTGCGTCGTCAAACGGCGAGCTAGCCCGAGCGGGTCAGTGCTCTCAGGCGGTGGCGTCTGACGGTACCCGCTACGGGACCAGCCGCGGGATGAGGCGGACGAAGACGACCATGACGACGAGTTCGACGAGCGTCTGAGTGACGACGATGAGTGGGGCGAGGTCGAAGGCGACAGGAAGTGCCAGGACCAGGGGGAGCACGACGAGCGAGTTCCGCGTCGCGCCGCTGAATACGACCGTCCGCTTCGCTGGAACGTCCAGCCCTGCAGCAGCCCCGGCGAGCATGCCGACGGGGACCATGACCGCGGCGAAGAACACGTAGACAGGGATCACGAGGAGCAGGCCGGTGATCTGCTGCCCGACGCCTGCGATCTGGGAGGCCACGACCACGGCGAGCGTGAGCATCATGAGCGGCACCATCGCTGCCAGCCCGACCCGTTCGAGCACGCGTCCCCAGCGTGTTCGTGCCGCCGCGAGCTGCGTGAGAGCAGCAGCCGCGAGCGGTAGGACGATGAGCAGCAGGAACGCCTCCGCGAACGGTCGCAGGTCAACTGCTTGCACGAACTCCTCTCCGACGAAGAGCCACAGGTATGCGGGAAGCAGCAGGATCTGGGCAAGCATCAGCAGCGGCGCGGCCGCGAGCAACCGTTCCCGGGAGCCGCCGGCCAGTCCTGCGAACACGATGACGTAGTCCACGCACGGCGTCAGCAGAACGAAGAGCACACCGATCAGCAGCACCTGGTCGTGCGCGACGATACGAGACAGCACCCACACCACGACCGGCACCAGCACGAAGTTCACCACGAGCAGCGTCGTCAAGAACCGCCAGTCACGGAAAGCGAGCCGGAGCCGCGCGAACGGCACGCCGAGGAAGGTGACATAGAGCAGCAGCCCGAGCACGGGGTTGATCGCTGTCTCCGCGGGATGCGCCAGGGCCGGGAACAGGAGGCCGGCCACAGCGCCCACGGCCAAGGCCACAAGGTAGAGCGCGACTTGGTGTCGCTCCATCCACTTCACGCCCTGTGCCATGCGACCATCCTCCCAGGCTCGCAATAAGTCATCGTTCGCTGTATAGTCATCGTGTGCTGACTATTGCTTCCCGTCTTGATGTGATGAACCGGCTCGGCCGCGCGATGGCCGACCCGACCCGCTCCCGGATTCTGATGTCCCTGCTGGAAGGGCCGTCCTATCCGGCCGTACTGTCCCGTTCGCTTGAACTGTCGCGCTCGAATGTGTCGAACCATCTGACGTGCCTGCGGAATTGCGGCATCGTCGTCGCCGAACCTGAAGGGCGGCAGACCCGCTACGAGATCGCCGATCCGCACCTCACTGCTGCGCTTACGGCGCTGATCGACGTGACGCTCGCCGTCGACGAGAACGCACCGTGTCTCGACGCGGCCTGCACGGTGCCCGGCTGCTGCGAAACGGAAGCGCAGGCATGAGCGCCACGCTGACAACTGCGCGCCGCACAACGCTGCACCGCCGCGTCCGGTTCATCGTCGGATTCACGATCACCTACAACGTCATCGAAGCCATCGTCGCTGTCTGGGCCGGCATCCTCGCCTCCTCCGCGGCACTGATCGGGTTCGGCCTCGACTCCGTCGTTGAGGTGCTCTCGGCTGCCGCGATTGCGTGGCAGTTCACGCGCAAGGATCCCGAGCGGTGGGAGAAGGTCACCGTCAAGGCAATCGGCATCGCGTTCTTCGCCCTCGCCGCCTACGTAACCGTCGACGCCGTCCTGAGCCTCATCCAAGCAGAAGGGCCCGACCACAGCCCCTTCGGTCTCGGCATCACCGCACTGAGCCTGCTCATCATGCCGCTGCTGGCCTGGTTCGAGGTCCGCACCGGACGCGAGCTGGACTCCAAGAGCGTGATGGCCGACGCCAAGCAGCTCATCCTCTGCGTCTACCTCTCCGGAGCGGTGTTCATCGGCCTCATGCTCAACAGCCTGTTCGGCTGGTGGTGGGCCGACTCCGTCGCAGCGCTCGTCGTCGCGGTTCTCGCGATCCGCGAGGGCATCGAAGCGTGGCGCGGCGACGTGGAGTCCCCGTTCGAGGTCCTCGAAGACCTGGCAGATGACGATGACGACACAGAGGAGAAGATCCGATGACACAGGGCCCATTCAGAGACGTCCCGATCGCGTGCACGCTCCCCACCATCGCGGAGGCCAAGACGCAGGTGGAGAAGTGGCAGGCGTTCGACGCCGACTACGCGCTCTCCTCGGAACGCACCGATTCCGAGCTCGTCATCCACTACGCCAAGGTCGATGACTCGATCAGCCGGCTACGAGACCTCGTCGAGGTCGAGCAACGCTGCTGCGCATTCGTGCAGTGGGACATCGACGAGAGCGACAACGACCTGCGTCTGATCGCACGCGGCTCCGAGGAACAGCTCGCGGCTCTCAACGTCCCAGTCCGGGCACGTCGGCAAACTCGTGCAATTAGTTTGGAGTGATTGCCGCGGCGTGAACTGCGGCAGGAGTCCGCGTAGTCACAGAAGTGGGCTGGGCATGCCAGTGCGCTCAATGACGGCGGCTGCGTAGGAGGTGCTGTTCGCCCCAATTGCGTTGGACCACGCGATCGCGGAGGAGATCTCCAGCCCGGTCAATCGGCTGAGGACGACCGGCGGGAGCTCCTGCGCGAGTGCGATCAGCGCGCTGGTGCGTGCCAGTCGTGGTGGGATGCCGACCGCGCGGAGCCGGGCGTTGAGCGTGTCGGGTGCCATGTGGTGACCAGCGCGAGCTCCGGGATAGACCCACTCCTGTTCGATGCTCTCCACGAACATGCGCGGCGCGGTGCGGTTGCCGGCCGCTCCGGCAGCGGCCGGTGCGAGCTCGGCGGGAAGGACGAGCGGTGCCTTGCCGAGACGGACGATCACGGCCTGATCGGTGACGGTGACGTCTTCCGCGCGCAGCTGGACGATCTTCGCAGCGCGGATGCCGAACATCAGCATCAGACCGGCGGCGAATTTCGTGTGCGGGTCGATGGACGCGTCGGAGGTGACGTCGGCGAAGAGCTGCCAGCGTTCGGCGTCGCTCATCGCTTGCGGGTTCAAGGTTCCGGACGGTGGGCGCGGCGCAGTGAGGCGGCGGGTGGTGCCGTTTCGCCCCGCCCAGGTCAGGAAATGGTGCAGGAACGGGCGGGTGCCGGTGGTGAGCCATTCATCGACGTCGGCCTGCGCGAGGGAGGCGAGGGAGCCGCCTCGGGCACGGATCCATGCCAGCAGCTCGATGATTCCCGTGATCTCGATCCGTCGCCAGGACAGCTGACCTGACCGGGACGGCATCGTGTTCCGCCGCAGGGCGCGCAGGTGCCGCCATCGCGCGTACTGGGTGACGGTGCGTCGCTCGCCCGGATCCGGGATCTCCGCGAGAGCGCCCTGGAGCCAGAGCTCGAACCGGGCGAGCAGCTCGTCCCTTGGCGGGAGCAACCCGTGGTCGATGAGCACGGACCGCACTGAGCGCGTCTGATACTCGGAGCCGGCCTGGTCGAGGAAGGCGTGCGTGCGCAGGACCGGGTCGGCGAGCACTTGCGTGATCAGGGCGCAGGCGACGGTGCCGCGCTCGAAGGCGTAGACGATCTTCGATGGAGCACCCTGGAACCATCTTTCCCGCAGCTGCGCGATGCGGGCGTCGGTGGCGGCGAGTTCGTCGGGGACCATCTCGCGGATCATCTGGTCGGCGCGGCAGCGCGGGCAGAGTTTCGCGATCAGCCGTGTCACGGTCCCGCAGCTGGTGCAGGGGCGGAACGACTCCGGTTGGCGGGGATAGCAGAGCGGGCAGAAGGGACGGCCCTCGATCCGGCCGTTCACGAGCCGGTCGTCGCCGCAGCTGGTGCAGGTCTCGATGATCGGCGGGACGCAGGCCCAGCAGAGGTAGCCCGAGCCGTCTTCGGCGCGTCGATGGCGCAGCCGGACCTCCCCGCAACTCACGCAAGGCTGCCGAGGGTTGGAGCACTGTTCGCAAGCGGCGCGTGCGGTGCCCGGCCAGCGGCATTGCCGCTCGTTCCCGCAGATCGTGCAGATGTCGACACTGGCCTTGTCGGAGCAGGGCTTGCAGACCGCCTTCTCACTGCCGTGGAACAAGCACGCGGCGATCTGCCCGCAGACCGTGCAGGTGTCCAGCTGGGAGGAGCTCCGACAGGTCGAGCACAGCGGCCCGTCCGGGCTGCGGTAGGCGATAAGGCGATGGTTGCCGCAGCTGACGCAGACGGCGTTCTCGTCGGGGAGCTTGTTCGTGCAGCGCTGGCAGAGTCTCCGGCCATCGGAGAGCACCCGCTCCAGGTTGGTGACGTCGCCGCAGCCGTCGCAGGGACGGTGGTGGGCGACGCGGTAGCAGCGTCGGCAGCTCACCTTCCCCTCGACGCGCTCGGTCAGGGTGCGGGTCGTCCCGCAGCCTCCGCAGCGCCGCTCCGGAAGCCGGGCCCCGCCCGCGCGCATCAGATCGTAGAACGTGCCGAACAGCACCGACCCGGTCGCGGGGTCCGCGAACCACTCCTGTCCGTAAGCGGCGAGCTCGAGCATGAGCCTCGTGCTTCGATCCCGCGCGGACGGCATGCTCGCCAGGGCAGTGCGGATCACCTCCGACGCGACGCGTCGATGGCGACGGACCTCGTCGACGATCCGGGCGCGCGCATCGCGCCCCATCTCCCTCCAGCAGCCCCGGCAGTAAGCAGCTCCCGCCGGCCCAGACTGCAACCACCGCTCCTCATGACAGCGGTCGCAGTTCCCACTCCGACCCGTGCGGCGACGCGCGCACGGGTTGCACATACGCCCCTGATCGATCACCTGACGCAGCTCCCGCTGCTGCCCGCAAAGGACGCATCCGGGAGGACGCACCGTTCCCGCCCCCGCGTCTCGCAGGCGCAGCAGCAGTCCCGCCAACGCGGGAGGCATGTGCGGGTCCATCGAGGTCAGCAGGTGCGGTGAGGCATCCACCAGGTCCCGTGTGCGCTTCGCGACGGGCAACTGCTTGAAGCTGGCCTCAACGACTTCCTGGATTCGCGCGGGGTCGACGACGCGCTCGACGGCGGCGATCCGAGCCGACAGTTCTTCGAAGACCGGATCACGCATCCGGCGGAAGAATCCGTGCCCGGCGAGGCCGCAATCCCGACTCGCGAAGACGGTTCGTCGCCGAGTCTCCTCGCTCCGGGGCCGCGTCGGTCGTTCCCGTCGCCGCAGCCTCGCCGCCCAGCAGCACCCGCGGTGCGAGCTCCTCGAATGTGCAGTCGAAGATGTCCAGGAGCGCGACCAGCGCCTGCATGTTCATCCGCTCGGGCTTCTCCGCCGCCAGACGATAGACCTGACTCGTCGACAGATGCACCCCTCTCTCCTCGAGGAGCGGCACCAGCTTCGTCGTGGAGAACATCCCCGCCGCCGCCATCACCTCGCGAAGACGCCATTCGTAGCCGATCAATCTCATGACCCTGTTCCTTCCTCATCGCTCGGGCGGTGCCGTGTCCGCTCGATCGCCTGACTCATCATCGTGTTCATGTAGTCCGTGCTCACCCCGGTGTAGATCGCTGTCGTCGACTGATGCAGATGCCCGACCTGTCGCTGCACGAAGCCCGGGTCGACTCCCGACTCGATCAGGTGCGTCACATAGGAGTGCCGCAACGCGTGCGGCGTGAGTACCTCGTCCAAGCCCAGCGCATCCCGGTAGGTCGCGAACCTCGAAGCGAGCTCGCGAGTGCGCAGGCGCGTGCCGCGCTCGGACACCCAGAGCGCCGTCGTGGCTTCTGAACGCACCATCAAGGGCCGGACGTGGTCGATGTACTCCTGCAGCGCCTCGACCGCCCAATCGAACAGCGATACCACTGCCCGCCGCTTCGGCGGCCCGCCCCGCGACGACTTGCCGTGACGCACCTGCAGCACGCCCAGCTCGCCGAACTGCGGGGCCTTCGCGTTGCGGTAGAAGTCCGTCACATCCAGCCCGACCGCTTCGCTCGCGCGCAGACCCCACGCATAGACGACCTTCAGTAGCGTCGCGTCGCGGAACGCCGGCAGCGCGCCCTTGCGGTGCTCGTCCAGCACCCGAGAAACCTCGTTGTCGGCATGATCGAGCAGCCGCTGCAACTCTGTGCGCGTCAGCGGCCGCCGTCCCGGCCCGCCCTCGTAGTCCTGCAGGTGGGGGAGCGTGTTCCACTCATGGCAGACCTGCACCGGATGTGAGCCGAACCGCTGCATGCATTCGTCGACCCACCCGTAGTGCGGTGAACACACGTAGTCGCAGAACTGGCGTATCGCGCCCTGATAGGACCGGATCGTGGATGCCGCTACCTGTCGTTGCGAGACGAGCAGCGTCATCCACTCGTCGAAGTCGCTCGCCGACCACTCCCACGGCTTCTTCATCGCATACGCCTCGAACCGGCGCACCACCCCGACTCCGGCCGTCACCGAGTCCTCTTTGAGCCGTCGCCCGCCGATCTGCTGCATCCGCCAGCCCTCGATCATCGCGTCGAACACCGACTCGGGTGCGTTCAGGAACGAGACACCACTCGCCAAGTACAACGACGACGCCCCATGCGGCACCCGTTTCGCCATCACCCATCCTCACTCTCATAACGCGCTAATCATGCATTTAACGCGAAGCGTAACAGTGCTGCAACTCCGATCCGCGGCATCACGAGGACGGCAACGCGGCGCGGTGTACCTTTTCCGACAAGGACGTTCCCAAGGATCCTGCATCTGCCGCAATACCGCCGAGAGGCGGCGATCGTCGGCGCCCGGGCGGCCACCTCGTACGGCGAGCACGTCGCCACCGAGCTCGCGGGCGATCTCGCGCTCGAGGGCGTCGCGGTCGTCTCGGGCGCGGCGTACGGGATCGACGGCGCCGCCCATCGCGCCGCGCTGCGCGAGGGCGGGCTCACGGTCGCCGTGCTGGCGGGAGGGGTCGATCGCGTCTACCCGGCGGGCCACGCGCATCTGCTGGCGCGCATCGCCGAGACCGGGGCCGTGATCAGCGAGGTCGCGCCCGGCACCGCCCCCACCAAGTTCCGCTTCCTGCAGCGCAACCGCCTGATCGCGGCGCTGTCGGGCGCGACCGTCGTCGTCGAGGCGGGCTGGTCGAGCGGATCGCTGAACACCGCCTCCCACGCGGCGTCCCTGGCCCGGCCGATCGGCGCCGTCCCCGGGTCGATCACCTCTGCCCAGTCCGCCGGCTGTCATCGGCTGCTGCGCGAGTACGGCGCGGTGTGCGTCACGTGCGCGGCCGATGTCGGGGAGCTGCTCGGCCTCGCCGGCGACGCGGGAGCGCCGTCGCCGATCGCCGATCCCCGCCTCGTGCGGGTGGCCGATGCCCTCGGCACCCGGGTGTGGCGCACCGCCGAGGAGCTCGCGGTCAGCAGCGGCCTGGCGATCGACGACGTCGAGGCCGCGCTCGGCACGCTCGCGCTCGAGGGGAGGGCCGAGCGCGAGGGCGCGGCGTGGCGGCTCGGGGCGGCGTGAGCGCCGCGGATGCTCCCGGATCGGAGCCGCCCCGGGCACGCGCGTGGCAGGGTGGTGGGGCGAGGCGCACCGTGATCGCATCGGGTCCGGGCGCGGGATCGGCGCGTCTTGGCTGCTGCGCGACCGGCGTCAGCCGCCGCGCCGACGAGGGGGAGCAGCATGGACGAGCGAATCGAGCGGGCACTGGCCATCACGCCGGAGTCGCCTGCCTCCGCGCGGACGATCGACATCACGACCACCGGCGCGAAGACGGGGCGGCCGCGCCGGATCGAGATCTGGTTCTACCGCGTCGATGGCGAGATCTACCTCACCACCCAGCCGGCGGTGCGCAGCTGGTACGCCAACCTCCTCGCCCATCCCGAGTTCACCTTCCACCTCCGGCACGGCGTCCGCGCCGACCTCGCGGCGCGGGCCGAGCCGGTGCTCGACCCGGCACGGCGTCGCGACGTCCGCGCGATCGTCGCCGACCTCAACCATCCGCGGCACAGCGGGTACCTCGCCCAGCCCGTCGAGCCGGTCGAGGAATGGATGCAGGGCTCGCCCCTGGTGCACGTGCGCTTCACCGACGACGCGTGAGCGGCGCCGGAAGCCGGCTGAGCCGTGAACGCTGCGCTCACACGGGACCGGTCGACATCCCGGAATCGGTCGCGCTGGGCGGTGGCGGCGGAGCACGATGATGGACGTGAGGAGCGCCGCTTCGAGTTCTTC
Organism: Microbacterium sediminis; assembly: GCF_004564075.1. Lineage (NCBI taxonomy): Bacteria > Bacillati > Actinomycetota > Actinomycetes > Micrococcales > Microbacteriaceae > Microbacterium > Microbacterium sediminis. The sequence goes on along the minus strand of NZ_CP038256.1, from coordinate 1,588,360 downwards.
GGGCGAGTCGTCGACCATCAGCAGGATCGCTGGGAGGAGTGAGATGCGCCGACGCGTATGGTTGCTGCCGTTGGCGGCCGCTGTCGCCTGCGCGGTGGCGGCATGCGGTCCGGTGGCCGGGTACGCGCCCACGCACGCGGAGACCGAGGTGCCCGCCGCGCTGGAAGCCTCAGATCTCGAGATCGTCAACGCCGAAGCCTCCGTAGAGCTGGACGGATTCAGCCGCTACCTTGCGGTGGTGGCCCAAGTGGAGCGTGACACCATCGAGGCCGGTGACCTCAGCGAGTTGCTCACGACGATCGTTGATGTCACCGGCAAGGACGCGGACCTCGTCTCGCTCACACTCGGCGTCGAGGACATGACGAGTGACATGCCCGTCGCGGATCCCGGGCGATACGTCGACCTTCAAACCCCAGCGACTGAGCTGGGGTTTGACAAGGACGACATCGCCAGAGGGAACAAGTCAATCCGCATCCCCTGGGACGATCTGGTGAGCTTCACCGAAGAATGAGCCCCGGTCGACGCGCCGACAGTCGCTGACTCGGTCGATCGGCGCGGATGACCGCGATGCGGGCCGGCGGCTTGCGGGCGGGTCGATCGCGCTCGGGGGTGCGGACGTCGCATGCTGGAGGCATGAAGCTGTCGCGGGGGATCGAGGCGTTCGCGGCGCACCTCGAGCGGGTGCGGCGGCTCTCGTCGGCGACGGTGCGGGCATACCGCAACGATCTGACCGATCTCGCCCGCACGATCGGCGATCCGGAGGTCGGCGGGATCGACCTGGAGCACCTGCGCGAGTGGCTGTGGGCGGCCACGCAGCGCGGCGACGCGCGATCCACGCTGGCGCGGCGGACCTCGTCGGCGCGCGCCTTCTTCGGGTGGGCGCACGAGGAGGGGCTGGTGGCGGCGGATCCGTCGCTGCGGCTCGTCTCGCCCAAGCGGGGCCGCACCCTGCCGCAGGTCGCGACGGCCGACGCGCTGCGCGGCGTGCTCGACGCGGCCGCCGAGCGCGCGGCCGGCGGCGACCCGCTCGCGCTGCGCGACCACGCCGCGCTCGAGCTGCTGTACGGCTCGGGCATCCGCGTCTCGGAGCTGTGCGGGCTCGACATCGACGACCTCGACCTCGATCGCGCGACCGTCCGCGTGCTCGGCAAGGGGTCGAAGGAGCGGGTCGTGCCGTTCGGGGCTCCCGCGGCCCGCGCGATCGGCGCCTACCTCACGCGCGGCCGTCCCGTCCTCGCCGCGCGCGGCGACCAGGCCACGCCGGCGCTGCTGCTCGGGGCACGGGGCCGCCGCGTCGGCACGCGGGCGGTCTACGACCTCGTCACCCGCACGGTGGGCCCCGCGATCGGATCCTCCGCCGTCGGCCCGCACACCCTGCGCCACTCGGCCGCGACGCACCTGCTCGACGGCGGCGCCGACCTGCGGGCCGTGCAGGAGCTGCTCGGCCATGCCAGCCTGGGCACCACGCAGATCTACACGCACGTGTCGTCCGAGCGCCTGCGCGCCGCGTACGCGCTCGCGCACCCGCGCGCCTGATCCCGTCTGGCAACCGCGCTCCGCGATCGGCGCGGCTCAGCAGCAGGGGAGCAGCACCGCACGCGGGACGCCGCCGAGCAGCAGCAGCGGATTCACGTACTCGCCGTGCAGGCGCACGCCGAAGTGCACGGTACCGGGCGCGGCGTGGCCGCCGACGGCGATCACGCCGATCGGCATGCCGCGGATCACCGGGGTGCCCGGGCGCAGCGGGGTGAGCACCGGCTCCAGCGTCGTGACGAGCCCGCCCGGATGCGCGATCGTGACGAGCGGCCTGTCGACCACGACGCCCGCGAACGCGATCACGCCCGACGCCGGCGCCGTGACCACGCCCGCGGCCCGCAGATCGATGCCGCGGTGCCCGGGGCCGTAGGCGTGTGCCGGCGCGACGAACGGCTCGGCGATGCGGACGGGGCGCACGGGCCACCACCACTGCTCCCAGGTGTCGATGCTCGTCTCGCCGGGATCGGCCCCCGCGTCGCCCGCGACCCCCGAAACCGCGGCCGGTGCCGCCGCGGCGGCCACACCGGGGGCGACCACCGCCCCGGCCGCCGCCCCCGCGGCGTCCGAAACGGGCGCGGCACCGGTAGGCGCGACGGCGGCCAGCGCGAGGACCGCGGCCAGGGCGAGGGCAGGGCGCAGACGGGGCATGCCCCCACCCTGCGGCGGCGCCGGCGCCCGCGGAACGCCGCCGGCGGATCTGTGGACGGATCACCCGCGCGGGCGGCCTGTGAGCGGGCCGCCTGCGGGCCGGTCGTGAATCCCGGGCGAACGCCGCGTGACGTCCTCGTCCTCGCGCGGGCGCGCGGTCCCGCGGCTGGTATGCTGAGAGGGCATCCCGCGTGTTCGGGATGACTTCGCGTGTCCACAGCGATCTCGATCGCGGCACATCCACCCCACGGTCCCTCGACAGAGGGCGGGCGTGTGTCGGGCACCAGGATCGCCGACCGACCGGTCGGCACGAAACCGCAACAGAAGGAGAACGGCCATGGCCGTCGTTACCATTCGCCAGCTGCTCGACAGCGGCGTCCACTTCGGACACCAGACCCGTCGCTGGAACCCGAAGGTGAAGCGCTTCATCCTCACGGAGCGCTCGGGCATCCACATCATCGACCTGCAGCAGTCGCTCGCCTACATCGACAAGGCGTACGACTTCGTCAAGGAGACGGTCGCCCGCGGCGGCACCGTCCTCTTCGTGGGCACCAAGAAGCAGGCGCAGGAGGTTCTCGCCGAGCAGGCGACCCGCGTCGGCCAGCCCTACGTCAACGAGCGCTGGCTCGGTGGTCTGCTGACCAACTTCCAGACCGTCTCGAAGCGCCTCGCCCGCATGAAGGAGCTCGAGGAGCTCGACTACGACAACCCCGCCGAGTCGGGCTTCACCAAGAAGGAGCTCCTGCTCAAGAAGCGCGAGCTCGACAAGCTGCACAAGTCGCTCGGCGGCATCCGCAACCTCACCAAGACGCCGTCGGCCCTGTGGGTCGTCGACGCCAAGCGCGAGCACCTCGCCATCGACGAGGCCAAGAAGCTCGGCATCCCGGTGATCGGCATCCTCGACACCAACGTCGACCCCGACGACCTCCAGTACCCGATCCCGGGCAACGACGACGCCATCCGCTCGGTCTCGCTGCTGACGCGCATCATCGCCGACGCCGCCGCCGAGGGCCTGCAGCAGAAGCACAACCCCGAGGCCGGCGACGCCGAGCCGCTCGCCGAGTGGGAGCAGGAGCTCCTCTCCGGTGACGCTGCCGAGGCGCCCGCCGAGGCCGAGGCGCCCGCCGCGGAGGCTCCGGCCGCCGAGGCCGAGGTCGCTGCCGAGACGACCCCCGCCGAGTAATTCTCCCGATCCGCCGGTTCCGCGAACCGGGGCCGGCGGATCACCGAATCGAACCAAGGAGAGCCAGGACACATGGCCAACTTCAGCATCGCCGACATCAAGGCCCTGCGTGAGCAGCTCGGCACGGGCATGGTCGACACCAAGAAGGCGCTCGAGGAGGCCGACGGCAACGTCGAGAAGGCCATCGAGATCCTCCGCCTGAAGGGTGCGAAGGGCAACGCCAAGCGTGCCGACCGCGCCACGAGCGAGGGCCTGGTCACCGCTCGCGAGGTGGGCGGCAAGGCCACCCTGATCGCCCTCGCCTGCGAGACCGACTTCGTCGCCAAGAACGAGCGCTTCATCGCGCTGGCCGACAAGGTGGCCGACGCGGTCGCCGCCGTCGCCGCCGAGACGCCCGAGGCCGCGCTGGCCGCCCCCGCGGGCGACCAGACCGTCGCCGAGCTCATCGCCGACGAGGCCGCCATCATCGGCGAGAAGATCGAGCTGAACCGCGTGGCGACCCTGTCGGGCGACGCGTTCCAGGTCTACCTGCACAAGCGCAACAAGGACCTGCCCCCGCAGGTCGGCGTGGTCGTCGCCTTCTCGGGTGACGACGCCGAGACGGCTCGCAGCATCGCGCAGCACATCTCGTTCGCCGCTCCGCAGTACCTCACGCGCGACGAGGTCCCGACGGACGTCGTCGACAAGGAGCGCGAGATCGTCACCGAGATCTCGCGCAACGAGGGCAAGCCGGAGGCCGCGCTGCCGAAGATCGTCGAGGGCCGCGTGAACGCGTTCTTCAAGCAGGTCGTCCTCCTCGACCAGCCGTACGCGAAGGACAACAAGCTGTCGATCGAGCAGGTCGCGAAGGACGCCGGCATCACGCTGACCGGCTTCGCGCGCTTCGAGGTCGGCGCGTAAGACGCCGCGAAGGGGGCCCGGATCCACGATCCGGGCCCCCTTCCCATGCCCGCCCATCGGGGCGGATGATCAGCCTCGGAACCCTTCGAGGCGATACGGTGAGAGACGCTACGAGGGAGACACCATGCGAGAGAGCACCGGACGCCGCCGCGTCCTTCTGAAGCTGTCGGGAGAGGCGTTCGGAGGCGGCCAGCTGGGTGTCAACCCGGACGTGGTCAGCCAGATCGCCCGCGAGATCGCCGAGGCGACCGACGAGGTCGAGATCGCGATCGTCGTCGGCGGCGGCAACTTCTTCCGCGGCGCCGAACTGAGCCAGCGCGGCATGGACCGCGGCCGCGCCGACTACATGGGCATGCTCGGCACGGTGATGAACGCGCTCGCGCTGCAGGACTTCCTCGAGCAGGCCGGTGCCGCCACGCGCGTGCAGTCCGCCATCGAGATGATGCAGGTCGCCGAGCCCTACATCCCGCTGCGGGCGATCCGCCACCTCGAGAAGGGCCGCGTCGTGATCTTCGGCGCCGGCGCCGGACTGCCGTACTTCTCGACCGACACGGTCGCCGCCCAGCGCGCGCTCGAGATCCGCGCCCGCGAGGTGCTCGTGGCCAAGAACGGCGTCGACGGCGTCTACACGGCCGATCCGCGCGTCGACGCCACCGCCACGCGCCTCGACCGCGTGACGTACTCCGACGCGCTCCAGAAGGGCCTCAAGGTCGTCGACTCGACCGCCTTCAGCCTCTGCATGGACAACGGCATGGACATGCGCGTGTTCGGCATGGAGCCGGCCGGCAACGTGACCAAGGCGCTGCGCGGCGAGGCGATCGGGACGATCGTCACCGCCTGAGCCCCTCCCGCGCCCTCGGCGCGCGCCGGGGCGAACGCGCCCGGCGACTACACTCATACGAGTTCCACACGACGAATGGAGTGACCCGTGATCGCGGATGTCATGACCGAGGCCACCGACCGCATGGATCGCGCCGTGGAGGCGGCGAAGGAGGACTTCGCCACCGTGCGCACCGGCCGGGCCAACCCGCAGCTGTTCCAGCGGCTCATGGTCGACTACTACGGCACTCCCACGCCGCTGCAGCAGCTCGCCTCGATGCAGAACCCCGAGGCGCGCACACTCATCGTCACGCCCTACGACAAGTCGGCCCTCAAGGCGATCGAGGACGCGATCCGCGACATGCCGAACCTCGGGGCGAACCCGACCAACGACGGCAACATCGTGCGCATCACGATGCCCGAGCTCACGGCCGAGCGCCGCAAGGAGTACGTCAAGATCGTCAAGGCGAAGGCCGAGGACGCGAAGGTCCGCATCCGCGGCATCCGCCGCCAGATCAAGGACGACCTCGACGCGCTGAAGGACGAGATCGGCGAGGACGACATCGCGCGCGCGGAGAAGGAGCTCGACGCGCTGACCAAGGCGCACGTCGACAAGGTCGACGAGGCGCTGAAGCACAAAGAAGCCGAGCTCCTCGAGGTCTGAGGCCGGCCCATGACCGACTCTCCCGCCGCCGGAGGCGATGCGCCCGACTCGCGCCGCGAGGCCGGCGCCCCTCGTGCCGTCGACTCCCGGGGGAGCGGCCGCGACCCGTTCGAGCACGCCAGGGAGCACGCGCGCGACCAGTTCGGCCACGCGCGCGAGCATCTCGAGCAGGCGCGCGAGCAGTTCGAGGCGACCAACGAGCGGATCAAGCAGCGCACGGGGCGCGACCTCATCCTCGCGATCCTGACGGGCCTGATCCTCGGCGCCGTCGTGCTCGCCTCGCTGCTGATCGTGAAGTGGACGTTCGCGCTGCTGGCGCTGGCCGCCGCCGCGCTGGGGACGTTCGAGCTCGTGCGCGCGCTGCAGACGGGCGGTCGCCGCGTCGACGTGATCCCGCAGCTGATCGCCGTGCCGCTCATCGTGCTGCCCGCCTACTTCTCCGAGAGCTGGCTGCAGTGGACGGCGCTGTTCGCGTCGGTGTTCCTCATCGCGGTCTGGCGCATGCTCGGCCAGATGACGGCCCGCGACGGTCGGCTCTACGGCGACGTGCTCGGCGATGTGCTCGCCGGGGCCTTCGTGCCGGTGTACGTGGCGTTCCTCGCCAGCCTGGCCGTCGCGCTGCTGCGCCAGCCCGAGGGCGAGTGGTGGGTGCTGGCGTTCCTCATCACGGTGATCACCGCCGACACGGGCGCCTACGCCGCGGGGCTCGCCTTCGGCCGCCACCCGATGGCTCCCCGCATCAGCCCCAAGAAGACGTGGGAGGGGTTCGCCGGAGCGGCGGTCGCCGCCCTCGTCGCGGGCGCGCTCCTGGCCCAGTTCATGCTCGGCGTGCCCTGGTGGGCCGGCCTGATCTTCGGCGCCGTGATCCTGGCCACCGCGACGATCGGCGACCTGGGGGAGTCGATGCTCAAGCGCGACCTGGGCATCAAGGACATGAGCTCCTGGGTGCCCGGCCACGGCGGCGTGCTCGACCGCCTCGACAGCATCCTGCTCTCGGCGGCCGCCGCGCTCGCCCTGCACGCCCTGCTCTCGCCGCTGGGCGGACTGTGAGGACCACCCGATGACGCACGAGACGACGCCCGAGGAGGCGAAAGTGAACGACACGATCGGCGATGCGACGGCACTGCTGCACGCGGTGGAGGCCGAGACCACCGAGGCCCCCGCGTCCGCGACGCAGACGCAGCGCATCACGCGCGACCCCGCCCCGCGGGCGACGTCGGGCGGCGAGCCGCGCAGCCTGCCGTTCCCGCTCGTGCACGGCCGCGAGAAGGGCTACCGCCGCGACGCGGTCGAAGCGTTCCTCGCCAAGGCGCGCGCCGCGTTCGAGAGCGGCGACGGCAGCGTCGACGCCCGGGCGGTGCGCGAGGTCGGGTTCCCGCTGGTGCGCAACGGCTACCAGGTGGCGGCCGTCGATGCAGCGCTCGGCCGCATCGAGGACGCGTTCGCCGCGCGTCGACGCCAGGCCGTCGTGGCCACCGAGGGCGCGGCCGCCTGGGTCGAGCGCGCCCGCGCCGACGCGCAGGAGATCCTCGACCGCCTTGCCCGCCCGCGCGGGAAGCGCTTCCAGCGCGTGAGCTTCCTCTCCTACGGCTACGCGCCCAAGGAGGTGGACGTGGTCGCCGATCGCATCACCGCCTTCCTGCAGTCGGGCGACCCGCTGACCACGGAGCAGGTGCGTGCGGCGGCGTTCCGGATGACGCGCCGCGGGTACCGCGAGGAGCAGGTCGACGCGCTCCTCGACTCCGTCGTCGACGTGCTCCTCGCGGTGCGCTGACGAATCGATTATCACGGCGCGATAACGCGCCTGGTACAGTAGGCCCCACTGTGACTTCCACGCCCGAGCGAACCACTCCCACCACGCTGTCCCGACGCGAGACCCGAGCCCTCATGGCCCAGGCCGGTCTCGCCCCGTCGCGACCCACCCGATCCGCGTGGTCGCTGAAGCGCGCCATCGCCAGCGCGGGTGCGGGCGTCGCCGCGCTCGGCTTCATCGCGGCCTACATCGTGCCGACCGCCACGGCCAACGCGGAGCCGCAGGACGAGGTCACCAGCAGCTACGCCGCCTCCGTCGCCGACGCGCAGATCTTCACGGCGCCGGCCGAGCTGAGCAACGCCAACGCGCTGTCGATCACCGACTACGAGATCTACGTCACGCCCACGCCGACCCCGGAGCCCGAGCCCGTCGTGGCCGCGGCGAGCACCGGCGGTGGCGGCGGTGGCGGCGTCTCGATCCCGTCGTTCGTGGCGCCCTCGCCGGGCACCGCGCAGGACATCGCGTACGGCATGGTCGCGGCGCGCGGCTGGGGCGACTCCGAGTTCTCGTGCCTCGTGGCGCTGTGGAACAAGGAGTCGGGCTGGCGCGTGAACGCGTACAACCCCTACAGCGGCGCCTACGGCATCCCGCAGTCGCTGCCCGGCAGCAAGATGGCCAGCGTCGGCGCCGACTGGCAGACCAACCCGGCCACGCAGATCACGTGGGGTCTCAACTACATCCAGGGCCGCTACGGATCGCCGTGCGGTGCGTGGGGACACTCGCAGAGCGTCGGCTGGTATTGAGCCGTGCCGCGGTCGAATCGCCCCCGCGGTCGCGGTGCGGGCGATCGCGACCGTGACGACGCCCGCGATGCGTCGTTCCAGCGGATGCTCGCCGGCTGGCGGCGCACCGAGACGCGCCGCGGGCGCGAGTACTCCGTGCAGCCGGTGACCGGCGCGCGCACGGAGAAGACCTACACCTGCCCCGGCTGCCATCAGACCATCGAGATCGGCACGCCGCACGTGGTCGTCTGGCGCGAGGACGGCATCCTCGGCGCCCAGGCCGACCTGGCGGCGCGCCGGCACTGGCACACCCACTGCTGGAGGATCCACGGATGACCGACGCGACCGGCCTCGAGCCGACCGAGATCCGCGGGGCGACGCTGCTGCCCGCCCGCCGCGAGGACATCGAGCTGCACACCGCCGACGGGCTCACCCTGGTGGGCGAGCTCGCGCTGCCGGCCGACCGCGATCCCGTCGCGACGCTCGTCACCCTGCATCCGCTGCCGACCGCGGGTGGCTTCATGGACTCGCACATCATCCGCAAGGCCGCCGCCCGCCTCCCGGCGCTGGCCGACCTCGCGGTGCTCCGGTTCAACACGCGCGGCACGAGCTCGCCGCGGGGGACGAGCGAGGGCGCGTTCGGCGAGGGCGTGACCGAGGAGGCCGACGTGGCCGCCGCGATGGCGTTCGTCGCTGAGCGGGGGCTGCCGAACCCCTGGATCGTCGGCTGGTCCTTCGGCACCGAGCTGGCGCTCAAGTACGGCCGCGACCACGACATCCGCGGCATGGTGCTGCTCTCGCCGCCGCTGCACCGCGCCACCGAGGACGAGGTGCGAGCCTGGCGGGACGACCCGCGGCCCGTGATCGCGCTCATCCCGGAGCACGATGACTTCCTCCGGCCCGCGGAGGCGGCGCAGCGCTTCGCCGTCGCCCCGAACATCCGCCTGATCCCCGTGGCCGAGGGCAAGCACCTCTGGGTCGGCGAGAAGCAGACCTCCCGCGTGCTCAGCGAGATCGTCGCGGCCGTGAACCCGTCGGCGCTGCCGCTGCCGACCGTGTGGCCGGCCGCCTGACGGGCGTCAGCGCTCGTTCATGCGCGGGATGACCACCTGGCGGTAGATGATCAGCACGCTCGCCGCCACGGGGATGGCGATGAGCGCCCCGAGCAGCCCGAGGAGCGCGCCGCCGGCCAGGGCGGCGACGACGACCACGCCGCCGGGGACCGAGACGGCGCGGCTCATGACGCGCGGCGAGACGACGTAGGCCTCGATCTGCATGTAGACGAGGTAGTAGATCGCGGCGATGATCGCGGTGGTGGTGGAGCCGAGGTTCGGGATCAGGCACGTCAGCACGATGATCGCCGAGGCCGAGATGGTGCCGACGAGCGGGATGAGCGACCCGAGGAACGCCACCACGGCCAGCACGGCGGGGAAGGGCGCGTCGATGATCGTGAGGAAGATCGCGCTCAGCACGCCGTTGATGACGCCGAGCGTCACCTGCCCCATGACGTAGTAGCCGACCGAGTCGGTGATCTGGTCGGCGAGGCCGATGAACGACTCGCGCTGGGAGGCGGGCACGAGCTGGTAGACGGCGTTCTTCAGCGAGGGCGTCGAGGCCGTCAGGTAGATCGTGAGGATGAGCACGATGAACACGCCGAACAGGCCGTTCACGACGCCCAGCGTCGCCCCGAGAACGCTCTCGCTGATCGTGGCGATGTTGTCGAGGAGCCACTGGTTGGCCTGATCGAAGATGTCGTCCACCATCAGCCCGGGGAACGTGTCGGTCAGGAAGCCGCGGATGTCCTCCTGCCACGTGTCGCCGTTGACGATGATCGTGATCTGGCGCACCAGCTGCGAGACCTGCTGGATGAGCGTGGGCAGGATGATCCACACGATCCCGGCGAACACCCCGAGCACGAGCACGAGGGTGATCAGCACGGCCGCCCAGCGGGGCAGGCGGCGGCGCTCCAGCCAGGAGACCACGGGGTCCAGACCGAGCGAGATGAACAGGGCCGTGCCGACATACAGCAGGATCGTCGACAGCGACTGGAGGCTGCCGATGAGCAGGATCCCCAGCCCCACACCGAGGGTGGCCACGAGGGCGACGCGGAACGGGTTGTGGATCTTCATCGTGCTCCTTCTGGGGCGGACCTCCGAGTCAGGATAGGGGCACGCGGCGACTTCGCCGTGACGACGCTCCCTGGCGACGTCCAGGGGAGGGTTCGCTAGGCTGAGAAGTCGAGTTCTCTGCGATCCGCGGTCGATCGTTCATCGCCGGAAGGCGCGTCCGGCGGATCCTCGAAGGAGTGATGCCGTGCGATTCGTCTGGGCCGTCGTGGCGTTCGTGCTCGCCGCCGGGCTGATCGGCCTGGGCATCGCCCAGCGCACGGTCTGGCTCGGACCGGACGAGCGCACCGTGTCGATCGATGTCGAGGAGCAGACCCCGTTCGTGCTCCTGGAGGACGACGTCTTCGCCGCGCTGCCCGAGGCGCTCGACGGCGAGTCGGGCACGCTGGACGTGGCGGGCGAGGGCACCCTGTTCGCCTCGTACGGCCGGGCGCACGACATGGAGGCCTGGCTGTCGGATCAGACCTACACGCGCGTCTCGGTGAGCGACGACGCCACGGAGGGCGTGGCGATCGAGTCGGAGACCGTGGACGCCGAGGTGGCGCCGGCCGAGGGCGAGGAGCCCGCGGTGCGCAATCCCGCCGGCTCCGACCTGTGGCTCGAGGAGTTCACGGGCGACGGCTCGCTGCAGGAGCGATTCCGCTTCCCGGAGGGCAGCGACATGGCGGTGCTGCTGGCCACCGACGGCGCCGCGCCCGCCCCGAGCGACATCACGCTCACGTGGCCGATCGACAACAGCACGCCGTACGCGCCGTGGCTCATGGCGGGCGGCGCGGCGCTGCTGCTCGTCGGGCTCCTGCTGTACATCTCGGGCATCCTGCACTCGCGCCGCGCCCGCGGCCCGCGTCGCAAGGGACTGCCCGTGCCGCGCACCGAGCCCATCGACCTCGCCAAGGACGGCGGCGCCATCGAGGGCGGCGAGCAGAAGGGCGTGATCTCGTCCGGCACGCCCACGCGTCGCTCGATCGGCCCGAAGCGCCGCTCGCTCATCGCCGTGCCGGCGATCGGGCTGAGCGTGGCGCTGCTGGCCGGCTGCACGGGCGAGGCGTTCCCCGAACCCAGCCCCACGCCGACCGAGACGGTCATCGCGCCCGAGAATCAGCAGGCGCCGGCCCTCACCGACGCGCAGGCGGCGCGGATCGTCGCCGACGTGTCCGCGACGGTCGCGGCCGCCGACGAGGCCGCAGACGAGAACGTCGCCCAGGAGCGGCTCGACGGTCTCGCCCTGCAGATGCGCAGCGTGAACTACCGCATCCGCGGCCAGTTCGGCGACTACGCGCCGCTGCCGAAGATTCCCGCGTCGCCCATCGAGGTGCTGCTGCCGCAGGCGTTCGACGAGTGGCCGCGCACCGCGCTCGTGGTCGTCTCGGACGAGGCCGACCCCGCCGTGCCGCCCACGATCCTCACGATGACGCAGGCCGACCCGTGGGCGAAGTACAAGGTCTCGTACATCGCCAGCCTCGAGCCGAGCGCCGAGATCCCCGATCTCGCGCCGTCGTACCAGGGCTCGGCGCTCGTGCCGCCGGACTCGTCGTTCCTGCAGATGGCGCCCGCCGACGTCGCCGCCGCCTACGCCGACGTGCTCGGTCACGGCGACGAGAGCGAGTTCGCCGCCGCGTTCCAGGCCGAGGGCGACACGTTCCGCACCGAGGTCAAGCGCGTGCGCGACGAGACCGCGGCGAAGTTCACCGCCGACGACGTCGCGGGCGAGATCACCTTCGGCCAGGACCCCGCGGACTCCGAGCCGATCGCCCTGGCCACGCTGCACAACGGCGCGATCGTCGCCGTGGGCGTGACGCGCTTCGAGAAGGTCACGGCCACCAACGAGCTCGGCGTGGTGCGCAACAACGGCGATCCCGCCCTCGAGGCCCTCACGGGCGAGACCGAGACGGCCGGCAGCTTCGTGCGCACCGACACCAGCCCGCTGTTCTTCTACGTGCCGGCGCAGGGCAGCGACGAGAAGATCCGCCTGCTCGGCTGGTCGTCGGCCGTCACCGATGGTGTGATCGAAGAGCCCCAGTGATCGAGGAAGAGGACCGATGAGCGACTACGCACCCACCGCCGCCCTGCGCGGCGCGGTCGATCTGTCCGCGCTGCGCAACCGCCCCGCGCCGCAGGCGCAGGCCGGCACCCCCTCCGGCGCCGCCCCGAGCGGCCTCGTCCACGACGTCACCGACGCCACGTTCGGGCAGATGCTCGAGCTGTCGCGCACCGTGCCGGTGGTCGTGGATCTGTGGGCCGAGTGGTGCGGCCCGTGCAAGCAGCTCTCGCCCGTGCTCGAGAAGGTCGTCACCGAGCTCGCCGGGCGCCTGGTGCTGGCGAAGGTCGATGTCGACGCGAACCCGCAGCTCATGCAGGCGTTCCGCGCCCAGTCGATCCCGCTCGTGGTCGCGCTCGTGGGTGGGCAGCCCGTGCCGCTGTTCACCGGCGCGGTGCCCGAGGAGCAGGTGCGCCAGGTGTTCGACCAGCTGCTGCAGCTCGCGGCGCAGAACGGCGTGACCGGCACGGTGCCCGTCGAGGGCGGCGACGCCCCCGAGGCGCCCGCCGAGCCGCCGCTGCCGCCGCTGCACGCCGAGGCGTACGCGGCCATCGAGGCGGGCGACTACCCGCGGGCGATCGCGGCGTACGAGAAGGCGCTGAAGGAGAACCCGCGCGACGCCGACGCCCAAGCCGGTCTCGGCCAGGTGCGGCTGCTCTCGCGCGTGCAGGAGGCCGACCCGGTCGCGGTCCGCGCCGCCGCCGCCGAGTCGCCCACCGACGTCGACGCGCAGCTGGCCGTGGCCGACCTCGACCTGGCCGGCGGCCACGTCGACGACGCCTTCGACCGTCTGCTCGATCTGTTCGCGGCGCTTCCCGCGGACGCGCGCAAGCCCGTGCAGGAGCGCCTCGTGGAGCTGTTCGGCGTGGTCGGCGCCACCGACCCGCGCGTCGTGCGGGCCCGCGGGCGCCTGACGAACCTGCTGTTCTGAGACGAGCGCCGTGATCTACCTCGACCACGCGGCCACCACGCCGCTGCGGCCCGAGGTGCGTGACGCGTGGCTCGCGGCGCACGAGACGATCGGCAACGCGTCGTCGATCCACGGCGCCGGTCAGGACGCCCGGCGGCTGCTCGAGGACGCGCGCGAGCGCCTCGCCGCGGTGCTGCACGCGCAGCCGATCGAGGTCGTGTTCACCTCGGGCGGCACGGAGTCGGTCGGCCTCGCGCTGCAGGGCCTGTGGCGGGCCCGGCGGGCGGGGAACGACGGGATCGTCCTGCCCGACGGCGAGCATCACTCCGTGCTCGACACCGCCGCGTGGCTGGCCGCGCGCGAGGGCGCTCGCGTCGTGCCGGTCGGCATCGACGCGGTGGGACGCATCCCGGCTCCGGCGTTCGCCGCGGCGGTCGGCTCGGGGGCGATCGCGCTGGCGACGGCGATCGCGGCCGGCAACGAGAGCGGCACGATCAACGACGTCGCGTCGCTCGCGGCGGCGGCGGGGGAGGCGGGCGTGCCGCTGCACGTCGACGCCGTCTCGGCCTTCGGGCACGTTCCCGTGTCGTTCGCGCGGTGGCGGGGGGACGCGCCATCGGGCGCCGGCCTCGTCGCGCTGAGCGTGTCGGGCCACAAGCTCGGCGCCCCGGTCGGCACCGGCGCCCTCGTGGTCTCCCGCACCGCGGCGCTGGAGCCGCTCCTGCACGGCGGCGGGCAGCAGCGGGGCCTGCGCGCCGGCACGCAGGACGTGGCGGGGGCGGTCGCGCTGGCCACGGCCGCCGAACGCGCCGAGGCCGAGCGCGAGGACGAGGCGGCGCGCCTCGGGGCGCTGCGCGAGGAGTTCCTGACGCGCCTGGGCGACGCGCTGCCCGAGGCGCAGCTGCTCGGCGACCCGATCGATCGGCTCCCCGGCACGATCCTGCTGCTGCTGCCGGGCGCGGCGGGGGAGTCGCTGCTGTTCCTGCTCGACCAGGCGGGGATCGCCGTCTCGACCGGCTCGGCCTGCCAGGCGGGCGTCGCCGAGCCCTCGCACGTGGTGCTCGCGATGGGGCGCTCCGAGGCCGAGGCCCGGCAGGTGCTGCGCATCACGCTCGGGCGCACGACGACGCCCGACGACCTCGACGCGCTGCTGCGCGCCCTGCCGGACGCCTATCGCCGGCTCGGCCGGTAGCGGCTCAGCCCCAGATCGCGTCGACGATCGCGTCGGTGTAGCCCTCGAGCGCGACGGATCCGGAGGGCCATGCCGGCAGCGTATCGAGCGCTGCGCCGGAGTCCCCGCCCAGCCGACGCGCGTACCCTGGGAGCATGCGCGTGCTGGCGGCCATGAGCGGCGGAGTGGACTCCGCCGTCGCGGCCGCGCGCGCCGTGGAGGCCGGTCACGAGGTGGTCGGCGTGCACCTGGCGCTCTCGCGCGCGGGCGGCACGCTGCGCACCGGCAGCCGGGGCTGCTGCACGATCGAGGACGCGATGGACGCCCGTCGCGTGGCCGACCGGCTCGGAATCCCGTTCTACGTGTGGGACTTCTCCGAGCGCTTCCGCGACGACGTGATCGAGGACTTCGTCAGCGAGTACCGCGCCGGGCGCACCCCGAACCCGTGCATGCGCTGCAACGAGCGGATCAAGTTCGCGGCGCTCCTCGAGCGGGCGCTCGAACTGGGGTTCGACGCCGTGTGCACCGGTCACTACGCGATCCTGCGCGACGGCGAGAATGGGCTGGAGCTGCACCGCTCCAGCGAGGAGGCCAAGGACCAGTCCTACGTGCTGGGCGTGCTCACCGCCGATCAGCTGGCGCACTGCCTCTTCCCGCTCGGCGAGACGCCGTCCAAGGCGCTCGTGCGGGCCGAGGCCGAGGCGCGCGGCCTCGCCGTGGCGTCGAAGCCCGACAGCTACGACATCTGCTTCATCCCCGACGGCGACACGCGCGGCTGGCTGGCCGAGAAGGTCGGCACGGCGCCCGGGGAGATCGTCGATCGCAGCGGCGCGGTCGTCGGCTCGCACGACGGCGCCCACGCGTTCACGGTCGGCCAGCGCAAGGGCCTGCGCCTCGGCGTGCCGGCGCCCGACGGCAAGCCGCGATTCGTCCTCGAGGTGCGGCCCGTGTCCAACACCGTCGTGGTCGGCCCGCGCGAGGCCTTGGCGATCGCGGAGCTCGCCGGCGCCCGGTTCACGTGGGCCGGCACGGCGCCCGACGCGCCGCACGAGGAGTTCGCGTGCGACGTGCAGGTGCGCGCGCACGCCGACCCGGTTCCGGCGGTCGCCGTGGTGCGCGACGGCGAGCTCGTGATCCGCCCGGACGAGCCGCTGCACGGCGTCGCGCCCGGGCAGACCGCCGTCGTCTACGCCGGCACGCGCGTGCTCGGCCAGTGCACGATCGATCGCACCGTCTCGGCCGTGCCCGCGGCCGTCTGACGCCGCGTCCGGGCGGTGTCCAGCCCCGCGGGGATGTCGGAGGGCGTCTCTAGACTCGGATCGTGGCAGACGACATCGAGCAGCTGACTCTCGACGAGGCGCGCACCGAGGCCCGGGGGCTGACGGAGCGGATCCTCGAGGCGAAGGAGGCCTACTACGGCCGCGACACGTCGCTGGTCGACGACGCCACCTACGACGCGTGGATGCGGCGGCTCGAGGCGCTCGAGCGGCGCTACCCCGAGCTGCGCGGCCAGGACTCGCCGACCCAGGCGGTCGGCGCGGCCGAGGCGAGCGATCTGGCCACGATCGAGCACGCCGAGCGCATGCTGAGCCTCGACAACGTCTTCTCGATCGACGAGCTGCGCGACTGGCTCGCCAAGACCCGCGCCGCCGCGGGGCGCGAGGTGGCCTGGCTCACCGAGCTGAAGATCGACGGGCTGGCGATCTCGCTGCGCTACGAGAACGGCGTGCTCACCTCCGCCGCCACGCGCGGCGACGGGCGGGTGGGCGAGATCGTCACCGAGAACGCGTTGCGCGTCGCGGGGATCCCGGAGCGGCTGAGCGGCGAGGGCCACCCGGCGATCGTCGAGGTGCGCGGCGAGGTGTTCATCCCGGTCGCCGCGTTCGAGCGCCTCAACGCGCTGCAGGCCGAGCTGCGCGAGCGCGCCGTCGCCGAGGGGCGCGAGCGCGCCGCGGCGCGCGGGCGGGAGTTCGACGAGGCCAGGGCGGTCGCCTCGGCGGCGCGGCGGTTCCCGGCCTTCGCAAACCCGCGCAACGCCGCCAGCGGCGGGCTGCGGCAGCAGATCGAGAAGAAGAGCGGCCTCGAGCTCGAGGCGGCGCTCGCGCGCGTCGGGTCGCTGCAGCTCTACGTGCACGGCATCGGCGCCTGGCCCGATCCGCCCGTCGCGGCCCAGAGCGAGGTGTACGAGCTGCTTGCCGGGTGGGGACTGCCCACGAGCCCGCACACGAGGGTGTGCCACGGCGCCGACGAGGTGATCGCGTTCGTCGAGGGCTACGGCGAGCGGCGCCACTCCATCGAGCACGAGCTGGACGGCATCGTGGTGAAGGTCGACGAGCTCGACCTGCACGACGAGCTCGGCGCGACCAGCCGGGCGCCGCGATGGGCGATCGCATACAAGTACCCGCCCGAGGAGGTCCACACCCGGCTGCTCGACATCGTCGTCTCGGTCGGGCGCACGGGGCGCGCCACGCCCTACGCCGTCATGGAGCCGGCGCACGTGGCCGGTTCGGTGGTGCGCCAGGCGACGCTGCACAACCAGGACGTCGTCAAGGCCAAGGGCGTGCTGATCGGCGACACGGTGGTGCTGCGCAAGGCCGGCGATGTCATCCCCGAGGTGCTCGGCCCGGTCGTCGACAAGCGCGACGGCACGGAGCGGGCGTTCGTGATGCCGGCGGACTGCCCCGTGTGCGGCACGCCGCTGCGGCCCATGAAGGAGGGCGACATCGACCTCCGCTGCCCGAACGCGAAGGACTGCCCAGCCCAGGTGCGCGGGCGCGTGGAGCACATCGGGTCGCGCGGTGCGCTCGACATCGAGGCCCTCGGTGAGGTGACCGCCGCGGCCCTCACGCAGGGCGCCTCCACGGCGTCCGGCGAGCGCATGCGGCCGCCGCTGCGCACGGAGGCCGGGCTGTTCGATCTCACCCTCGACGAGATCGTGCCGATCGAGGTCGAGGTGCACGACGTCGAGACCGGCGAGGCGAAGATCGACCCGCAGACCGGCGAGCCGGTGCGGCGCGCGCCGTTCCAGCGCGTGGAGCTCACGTACCCGCCGGGCTGGGAGGACGCCACGCCGGCCGAGCGGCGCAAGGCCGGGATCAAGAAGGACTTCCGCCTCGTGCACCCGTCGGCGCAGGCCACGAAGCTGCTCGAGGAGCTCGAGAAGGCCAAGACGAAGGAGCTCTGGCGCCTGCTCGTCTCGCTCAACATCCGGCACGTCGGGCCGGTCGCGGCGCGCGCGCTGGCCGGCTGGTTCGGCTCGCTCGATGCGATCCGCGCCGCTTCGCGCGACGAGCTCGCCGCGGTCGAGGGCGTCGGCCCGATCATCGCCGACTCGCTCCTGGAGTGGTTCGAGGTCGACTGGCACCGCGAGATCATCGAGCGCTGGACCGCGGCCGGAGTGCGCTTCGAGACGCCCGGGCACCCGGGACCCGGCGCCGCCGTCGCGGCCGGGGGCGTGCTCGAGGGCCTCACGGTCGTGGCCACGGGCACCCTCGAGGGCTACACCCGCGAGGGCGCGCAGGAGGCGATCATCCGCGCGGGGGGCAAGGCGGCCTCGAGCGTGAGCAAGAAGACCGACTTCGTGGCCGCGGGCCCCGGAGCGGGCTCCAAGCTCGCCAAGGCCGAGGAGCTGGGCATCCGAATCCTCGACGCCGCGCAGTTCCACGTGCTCGTCACGGAGGGACCGGACGCGCTCGGGTAACGTGAGTCCTCGTGCCTCAGCTCGCCGCTCACCTCTCCTCCGTGCCGGAATCGGGCACCCGCCGCATCTTCGAGC
This sequence comes from Microbacterium sediminis, assembly GCF_004564075.1. Taxonomy (NCBI): domain Bacteria; kingdom Bacillati; phylum Actinomycetota; class Actinomycetes; order Micrococcales; family Microbacteriaceae; genus Microbacterium; species Microbacterium sediminis. Next base: position 1,570,055 of record NZ_CP038256.1, on the reverse strand, counting down.
TCGCCATGACGCTCGACGACCCCATCATGCTCGTCGTGGGCGAGCCGAACCAGGCCGTTCCGCCGCACATCGCCGATGCGGCGCGGCAGGCATGGGATCGCGACGACACGAACTACGCGGGTAACGGCGGCCTGCCGGCGCTGCGCCGCGCGATCGTCGACAAGCTGGCGCGCGAGAACGGCATCGACGTCGACATCGAGCAGGTGTGGGTGACGGTGGGCGGCACGCAGGCGCTCGCGCAGGCGTTCACGCTCACCCTCGCCGAGGGCGACGATGTCCTCATTCCCGACCCCGGCTACACGACGTTCACGATGTTCCCGCGCGCCCAGGGCGCCGTGCCCGTGCCGTACCCGCTGCGCGCGGAGCACGGCTTCACGCCGCACGCCGCCGAGCTCGAGCGCCTCGTGACCCCGCGCACGCGCGCCATCGTCGTCAACTCGCCGTCCAACCCGCTCGGCGTCGTGTACGCCCGGCCGGTGCTCGAGCAGATCGTCCGCTTCGCCGCGGAACACGATCTGTGGGTCATCAGCGACGAGGTGTACGAGCACTTCGTCTGGGACGGGCCGCACACGTCGCTCGCGGCCGTGGCCGCCGACCTCGGCGAGCAGGAGCGGGTGCTCAGCGTGTTCTCCACGTCGAAGAGCCACGCCATGACCGGCGCCCGCGTCGGGTGGCTCGTCACGCCCACCGGCCTGGCCGGCACCATGCGCGCGCTGCAGGAGGCCATGATCGCCTGCGTCGCCATGCCCGAGCAGTTCGCGGCGATCGCGGCGCTGACCGGGCCGACCGACCACATCGAGCGCGCCCGCGCGGACTACCGCGCCGCGATCGACGCGGCGACCGCGCAGCTCGACGATCTTGGGCTGCGGTACCAGCGACCGCAGGGCGCGTTCTACCTGTGGATCGACGTGTCGCACGCCACCGAGGGCGACGTCGCCGCGTGGGCGCAGCGCTTCCTGCTCACCGAGAACGTCGCGGTGGCGCCGGGCAGCGCCTTCGGGCGCGGGGGAGAGGGCTGGATCCGCATCTGCCTCGCCGCCGATCCCGACGACGTCCGCACCGCTCTGGAGCGGCTGCCGCGCCCCGCGCGGCGGGTCCGCGGCCGCGCGGAATAGAATTGTCAGAACCAGCCAGACGATCGGGAGTTTCATGTCCGGGCATTCCAAGTGGGCCACCACGAAGCACAAGAAGGCCGTCATCGACGCCAAGCGCGCGAAGTCGTGGGCGAAGCTCATCAAGAACATCGAGGTCGCGGCGCGCCTGGGCGGCCCCGACGAGTCGGGCAACCCGACCCTGTTCGACGCGGTGCTGAAGGCGAAGAAGACCTCGGTGCCGAAGGACAACATCGAGCGCGCCATCAAGCGCGGCGCCGGCATCGGCGGCGAGGCCGTCGACTACACGACGATCATGTACGAGTGCTACGCGCCCGGCGGCGTCGCGATGCTGATCGAGTGCCTCACCGACAACAAGAACCGCGCGGCGGCCGAGGTCCGCACGGCGGTCACGCGCAACGGCGGCAACATGGCCGACCCGGGCAGCGTGTCGTTCAACTTCGAGCGCAAGGGCGTCATCGTCGTCTCCGGCGAGGGCACGACCGAGGACGACGTCATGATGGCCGCCCTCGAGGCCGGCGCGCAGGAGATCGAGCCGCACCCCGACGGGTTCGAGGTCGTCACCGAGGCGAGCGACCTGGTGGCCGTGCGCACCGCGCTGCAGGACGCCGGCATCGAGTACGAGTCGGCCGACGCCGAGTTCGTCGCGAACGTCAAGGTGCCCGCCGACGCCGACACGGCCCGCAAGGTCTTCCGCCTCATCGACGCGCTCGAGGACAGCGACGACGTGCAGAACGTCTACACGAACATCGACGTCTCGCCCGAGGTCCTCGCCGAGCTCGAGAACGACTGAGCGATCCCACCCGCGCGACAGGGCGCGGCGGCCACCACGGCCGCCGCGCCCTGTCGCGTCAGAGGAAGGTGGCCAGCACGTCGAGGCGCAGCTGCGCGACGACGGCGATGACGGCGTAGCTGCCCACCGCGAGCAGCGGCAGCCAGCTCATGAGGCGATCGGCGCTGCGCTGCGCGGCCCGGGGGAGCGGCAGCGCCCCGTTGCGCATGACGTGCAGCAGCACCGCATAGAACGACGGGATCGTCACGACCCACGTGACCATGCACCACGGGCACAGCGTGTGCAGCACGAAGATGCTCTGCACGATCAGCCACACGACGAACCCGAAGGCGAACGTCATGCCGGCCGCGAACAGCAGCCAGAAGACGCGCCCGAACTGGGCGCCGGCGAGGATCGCCGCCCCCACCACGATCGGCGCGACCCAGCCGGTGAGTCCGAGGATCGGGTTCGGGAAGCCGAACGCCGAGCCCTGCACCGACTCGAGGTTGGCGCTGCACTGCACCAGGACGCTGAAATCGCAGCCGGCGGAGGCATCGGGATCGGCGAGCTGAGCGAAGCGCTCCATCGTGAGCGAGAACGCCGCCCACCAGCCGATCGCCCCCGCGATCATGAGCCAGACGGCGAGCAGAGTGGGGCGAGTGCGGGGCGTGGGCATGCGGGGATTATCGCACCGGGGCATGACCGGATCGGTGGGAGAGCCCGGTGCGAGGCCGCTCGACGGCGGGTCGGATCGCGCCGCTTCGGCGAGGAGCGCCGAGTAGTGCGATAATGGCGTGCAAGGTGCAACCCGCGGCCGCGCCGCGAACGGCACCGAAGAGAAGACTTCGAGGCGATGAATGCCTCGCGCGACCAGAGCCGAGTGCCGGTCGCAAGCCGAGTGAGTTCGCGGCACCCCGGTGCCGCACGAGATTTCCGGGCGACGCGCGGATGTCCGCCCGCAGGGAGCGCGCCAGCGATGGCTGAACAGAACAACGAGACCGATGACCGTACCGTCGACGAGGCCGCTGCCCCGGGGCTGACCCCCGCGGACGAGGGCACGGAGGCGGTCGCCTCCGAGCCGACCGAGGCTCCGGAGGGCGCCGACGAGGCCGAGACTCCGGAGGGCGCTGACGAGGCCGAGACTCCGGAGGGCGCTGAGCCCGCAGCGGCCGAGGGCGCCGAGCCCGCAGCGGAGCCGAGCGACGCCGCGACCGAGCCGGAGGCGTCCGCCGCCGAGCCGGAGGCGTCCGCCGCCGAGCCCGCGGAGGCCGAGCCCGCCGCGGAGGCCGAGCCCGCCGCGGACGCGGAGCCCGCCGCGTCGACCGAGGCCCCCGCACCCGAGCCCGAGGCCCCCGCGGGCCCCGTCACCGCCGTGAGCCTGGGCCTGCTGCCCGAGACGTTCGTCTCGCAGGTGTCGACCGCGCTGCACTTCTACGCGCCCGACATCAGCCTGCTGCCGCCGGCGCCCGTCGAGGACGAGGACGAGGATGACGACGACCAGGACGGCGGTTCGTCCCGCGGTCGCGGCCGCAATCGCCGCCGCCGCGCCGGCAATGGCGCGTCCGCGCCGGCGGAGCGTCCGTCGCGCGCGCAGCGCCCGGTCGAGGTGATCACCGAGCCGCAGAAGATCAAGGGCTCCACCCGCCTGGAGGCCAAGAAGCAGCGCCGCCGCGACGGCCGCGAGGCCGGCCGTCGCCGCCCCGTCGTCACCGAGGCCGAGTTCCTCGCCCGCCGCGAGGCCGTCGACCGCCAGATGATCGTGCGCTCCAAGAGCGGGCGCGTGCAGATCGCGGTGCTCGAGGACAAGGTGCTCGTCGAGCACTACGTGGCGCGCAACCAGGACGCCTCGCTCATCGGCAACGTCTACCTCGGTCGCGTGCAGAACGTGCTGCCGAGCATGGAGGCCGCGTTCGTCGACATCGGCCGCGGCCGCAACGCCGTGCTCTATTCGGGCGAGGTCGACTGGGACGCCGTCGAGACCGGCAACCAGCCCCGCCGCATCGAGCTGGCCCTCAAGCCGGGCGACAAGGTGCTCGTGCAGGTCACGAAGGACCCGGTCGGCCACAAGGGCGCGCGCCTGACGAGCCAGATCTCGCTCCCGGGTCGCTACCTCGTGTACGTGCCCGGCGGCGCCATGAACGGCATCTCGCGCAAGCTCCCCGACACCGAGCGCTCGCGCCTGAAGAAGATCCTCAAGGAGGTGCTGCCGGAGTCGTCGGGCGTCATCGTCCGCACCGCCGCCGAGGGCGCCACCGAGGAGCAGCTGACGCGCGACGTCAACCGCCTCACCGCCCAGTGGGCGCACATCCAGCAGAAGGTCGAGAAGGGCAGCGCCCCGAGCCTGCTGCACAGCGAGCCCGACCTGCTCGTGAAGATCGTCCGCGACGTCTTCAACGAGGACTTCACGAAGATGCTCATCCAGGGCGACGACGCGCACAGCACGATCACGACGTACCTCGAGCAGGTGGCGCCGGATCTGCTCGAGCGCGTGGAGCGCTACGAGGGCGAGCGCGACCCGTTCGACGAGTTCCGCATCACCGAGCAGATCGAGAAGGCCCTCGACCGCAAGGTCTGGCTGCCCTCGGGCGGATCGCTCGTGATCGACCGCACCGAGGCGATGACGGTCGTCGACGTCAACACGGGCAAGTTCGTCGGATCCGGCGGCAACCTCGAGGAAACCGTCACGAAGAACAACCTCGAGGCGGCCGAGGAGATCGTGCGCCAGCTGCGGCTGCGCGACATCGGCGGCATCATCGTGGTCGACTTCATCGACATGGTGCTCGAGTCCAACCGCGACCTCGTGCTGCGCCGCCTGGTGGAGTGCCTGAGCCGCGACCGCACCAAGCACCAGGTCGCCGAGGTCACCTCGCTCGGTCTCGTGCAGATGACGCGCAAGAAGCTGGGCCTGGGCCTGCTCGAGACGTTCAGCGAGCCGTGCGAGGTCTGCGCGGGCCGCGGCGTCATCGTGCACCACGATCCCGTCGTGAAGCACCGCCCCGCCGCCACCGGGAACGGCAACGGCAATGGCCGTCGCGGACGCGGTGGCAACGGGGGATCGGGCGCGAACGGCGCCGCTCCGGCGCCCTCGGCGGCGGCGACCCACACGATCACCGAGGGCGTGAAGTCGGCGCTCGCGCAGATCGCGGCCTCGACGATCGCGCCCGCCCCGGCGACGCCGGCCGCCGAGCCGGCCAAGCTGGACCCGGACCTCGCGATCGAGCTGCCGGAGGGCCCGCGGGCCGACAGCGGCCGCGCCGACGAGCCCGGCGCGGAGGAGCGCCCCCGCAAGCGCCGCAAGCGCCCCGTGGAGCGCGAGCGCGCCGAGCGCGAGCGCCCGGAGCGACCCGCGCCGCGCAAGTCCGAGGCCGAGCAGCTGCTCGACTCGGTGCTCAACGCGTTGCCCGAGCCGAAGGCCCCGGGCCAGGGCCGCAACCGCAGCCGCCGCGTCACCACGGCCGCCCTCACGGGCACCGCGGTGTCGGTCAACCCCGTCGCGCCGGCAGGGGAGTGACGCGGGTTCGACTCAGAGCCCGCGGCGCTCGCGCTGCGAGACGCGCAGACCCGACGCCGCGAGGCGGCGGACGAGCTCGCGGCCGGTGACGCGCAGCGCGCCGTCGGCGACGAGGCGATCGACCATGTCGGCCGGCGCGTCGTAGTGGTCGAGGTCGAACGCGCGGGCCGGGACGCCGTGGGCGGCGGCGAACGCGTGCAGCTCCTCGAGGTCCGAGTCGCTCACGAGATGTGCCCAGAGTCGCCCGTGCGCGGGCCAGATCGCACTGTCCACGAGAATCGCCATCGCTCCCAGCCTAGGCTCGCGCGGGGGAGCGGCGCCGACACGCGGGACGCGCCGCCGCGTGCTTTTGCCGGATCGGCCCTGCATCGGGTAAAGTAGACGGTTGGTGCGTCCCCCGTGCCGCCCGCTCGCTGGAGCGGCGCGACGAAGCCTTGCAGACGCCCCTCGCATCCAGCGAGTGCAAGCGAAGTCTTTCCGTGAGAGATCCGGAGGCCCGAGACCCGGGTTCTCCCTGATGAAAACAAGGTGTGAAGTGGTTTACGCAGTCGTGCGCGCCGGCGGCCGGCAGGAGAAGGTCGAGGTCGGCTCGGTGATTCAGTTCAACCGCGTGCCGGTGGCCGCGGGTGAGACCATCGAGCTGCCCGCCGTGCTGTTCGTGGACGGCGACAAGGTCGTCACCGACGCCCAGAAGCTGGCGAAGGTCAAGGTCACGGCCGAGGTCATCAAGGACCTGCGCGGGCCGAAGATCATCATCCAGAAGTACAAGAACAAGACCGGCTACAAGAAGCGCCAGGGCCACCGTCAGGACCTCACGCGCGTCAAGATCACCGGCATCAAGTAAGCGCGGAAGAGGTTCAGCGAAATGGCACACAAGAAGGGCGCAAGCTCTACCCGTAACGGTCGCGACTCCAACGCCCAGCGACTGGGCGTGAAGCGCTTCGGCGGTCAGGTCGTCAACGCGGGCGAGATCCTCGTCCGCCAGCGCGGCACGCACTTCCACCCGGGCGCCAACGTCGGCCGCGGTGGCGACGACACGCTCTTCGCCCTCGCCGCCGGTGCGGTCGAGTTCGGCAACAAGGGCGGCCGCAAGGTCGTCAACATCGTCGCGGGCGAGTAATCGCGACGAGGCAGTAGCTTTCGGAACGGGGCGAGCTTCGGCTCGCCCCGTTTCCACATTCAGGATCGAGGCGGTTCCCCATGGTCACGTTCGTCGACGAGGTCACTCTGCACCTCCGCGCCGGCAAGGGCGGGAACGGCTGCGTGTCGGTCCGGCGCGAGAAGTTCAAGCCGCTCGCCGGCCCCGACGGCGCCAATGGCGGCGACGGCGGTGACATCATCCTGGTCACGGACCCGCAGACCACCACGCTGCTGAGCTACCACCACTCGCCGCACCGCTCCGCCGGCAACGGCGGCTTCGGCATGGGTGACATGCGCGCCGGCGCGCAGGGCGAGGACCTCGAGCTGCCCGTCCCCGTGGGCACGGTCGTCAAGGACCCCTCCGGCGAGGTGCTCGTCGACATGGTCGAGCCCGGCATGCGCTTCATCGTCGCGCCGGGCGGCAAGGGCGGCCTCGGCAACGCGGCGCTCGCGTCGCCCAAGCGCAAGGCCCCCGGCTTCGCGCTGCTGGGCACGCCCGGCTGGGAGGGCGATGTCGTCCTCGAGCTGAAGACCGTCGCCGACGTCGCGCTGGTGGGCTTCCCCTCCGCCGGCAAGTCCAGCCTCATCGCGGCGATCTCGGCCGCGCGCCCCAAGATCGCCGACTACCCCTTCACCACGCTGCACCCCAACCTCGGTGTCGTGCAGGCGGGCGACGTGCGCTTCACCGTCGCCGACGTGCCCGGCCTCATCGAGGGCGCGAGCGAGGGCCGCGGGCTGGGCCTGGAGTTCCTGCGGCACGTGGAGCGGTGCACCGCGCTCGTGCACGTGCTCGACTGCGCCACGCTCGACCCCGGGCGCGACCCGATCACCGACCTCGAGGTCATCCTCGCCGAGCTGGCCGCCTACCCCGTGCCCGAGGGGCAGGTGCCGCTGCTCGAGCGCCCGCAGCTGGTCGCGCTCAACAAGGTCGACGTGCCCGAGGCCCGCGAGCTCGCGGACTTCGTGCGCCCGGAGCTGGAGTCGCGCGGCTACCGCGTGTTCGAGATCTCGACGGTCGCCCGCCAGGGCCTGCGCGAGCTGACCTTCGCGCTCGGCGAGGTCATCGACGAGCACCGCAAGGCGGCCCCGGCCCAGGCGGCGCCCGAGCGCATCGTGATCCGTCCCCGCGGCTCGAAGAAGGAGTTCGAGATCCGCGTGGAGGGCGGCACCTACGGCAACGTGTACCGCATCCTCGGCGAGAAGCCCGAGCGCTGGGTGCAGCAGACCGACTTCACGAACGAGGAGGCCGTGGGCTTCCTGGCCGACCGCCTCGAGAAGCTCGGGGTCGAGGACGCCCTGTTCAAGGTCGGCGCCGTCCCCGGCTCAACCGTGCTCATCGGCGAGGGCGAGAGCGTCGTCTTCGACTGGGATCCGGCGATCAGCTCGGCGGCGGAACTGGCCACCGCGCCCCGCGGCACCGACCCGCGCTTCGCGGACAACCGCCGCCGCACCACGACCGAGCGGCGCGAGCACTACCACGCCGTCATGGACGCTCGCGCCGCCGAGCGCGCCGACGAGGAGGTGCGGCGCGTGGCGCGCCGCGACGACGGCGAGGAGGGCTGAGGCCGGTGACCGCGAAGACCCGTGCCGATCTGGCCACCGCGCGACGGATCGTCGTCAAGGTCGGCTCGTCATCGATCAGCGGGACGTCGTCGTGGCGCATCCCCAAGCTCGTCTACTCCCTCGCCGAGGCCCACGCGCGTGGCGCCGAGGTGCTGCTCGTCTCGTCCGGCGCGATCGCCTCGGGCATGCCGTTCCTCAACCTCGACTCGCGCCCGACCGATCTGGCCACGCAGCAGGCGGCCGCCGCGGTGGGGCAGAACATCCTCGTGTACCGCTATCAGGAGGCGCTGCGTCCCTTCGGGATCGTCGCGGGCCAGGTGCTGCTGACGGCGAGTGACCTCGACAACGCGGTGCCGCGCTCCAACGCCCGCCGCGCGATCGAGCGGCTGCTGGGGCTGCGGATCCTGCCGATCGTCAACGAGAACGACACGGTCGCCACGCAGGAGATCCGCTTCGGCGACAACGACCGCCTCGCCGCCCGCGTGGCGCGGCTGGTCGGCGCCGACGCCCTCGTGCTGCTCAGCGACGTCGACTCGCTCTACACGCGCCCGCCGAGCGAGCCGGGCGCCGAGCGCATCGACACGATCGCGCACGGGCAGGACCTCAGCGCCGTGGAGTTCGGCTCGTCGATCGTCAACAGCGTCGGCACCGGCGGGGCATCGACCAAGGCGTCGGCCGCGCTGCTCGCGGCGGGTGCGGGTATCGGCGTGCTCGTCACGAGCGCCGACCTCGTGGCCGAGGCGCTGACCGGTCAGCAGGTGGGCACCTGGTTCGAGCCGGCCGACGTCGACCAGGTCGTCACCACCGGGCCCCTCGATACACTGGCGGGATGAGCCAGACCCTCGTGCCGGACGCCGTCCCGACCGCCGACGCGATGCGGGACCGGCTCGCGCGCGCGAAGGAGGCCTCCCGCGCGACGGCGGGCCTGACGAGCGACGACAAGGCCGCCGCGCTGCACGCGATCGCCGACGCCCTCGTCGCGCACCGCGATCGGATCCTCGCGGCCAACGCCGACGACCTCGCGCGCGGGGAGCGGGAGGGCCTCGCATCGGCGCTGCTCGACCGCCTGCTGCTCGACGACGCGCGGATCGGCGGCCTCGCCGCGGCCGTGCGTGACATCGCCGCGCTGCCCGACCCGATCGGGCAGGTCGTGCGCGGCCACCGGATGCCCGCCGGTGCGGCGCTCGAGGAGGTCCGCGTGCCGTTCGGCGTGGTCGGCGCGATCTACGAGGCCCGTCCCAACGTCACCGTCGACATCGCCGCCCTCGCGCTGCGGTCGGGCAACGCCGCGGTGCTCCGCGGCGGGAGCGCCGCGCGCCAGAGCAACACCGTGCTCATCGACGTCATGCGCGCCGCCCTCGACGCCCAGGGCATCACGCCCGACGCCGTGCAGACCGTCGACGACTTCGGCCGCGACGGCGCACGCTCGCTGATGCACGGCCGCGGGTTCATCGATGTGCTCGTGCCGCGCGGCAGCGCCGGGCTGATCGAGACGGTCGTGGCCGAGTCGACGGTGCCGGTGATCGAGACCGGCGCCGGCATCGTGCACATCGTGCTGGACGAGACGGCGCCGGAGGACTGGGCGCGCGACATCGTGGTCAACGCCAAGGTGCAGCGTCCCAGCGTGTGCAACGCCGTCGAGACGGTGCTCGTGCTGCGCGCCGCCGCCGAGCGGCTCGTGCCGGGCGTCGTGGCGGCGCTGCGCGCGCACGGCGTCACGATCCACGGCGACGAGACCGTGCAGCGGCTCGTGCCGGGCGTCGTCCCCGCCACGGAGGAGGACTGGGCCACCGAGTACCTCGCCCTCGAGATCGCGATCCGCGTGGTCGACACCCTCGACGACGCGATCGACCACATCCGCGCGTACTCCACCGGCCACACCGAGTCGATCATCACCACCGACCAGGTGCGCGCCGAGCGGTTCCTCCGCGAGGTCGATTCGGCCGTCGTGATGGTCAACGCCTCGACCCGCTTCAGCGACGGCGGCGAGTTCGGCTTCGGTGCCGAGCTGGGCATCTCCACGCAGAAGCTGCACGCCCGCGGCCCCATGGGCCTGGCCGAGCTGACGAGCACCAAGTGGCTCGTCCGCGGTGCCGGGCAAGTCCGCCGCTGAGCGGTAGGCTTAGGGGGATCACGCACCGAACGGAGTCAGGATGACCTTCCCCGCAGCGCTCGCGGTTCTCGCCGAAGGCGAGCACGGCAACGTCGCACTCGAGACCCTGCCCTATGGCATCATCGCCGCCGTCGTGTTCGCGGCGCTGGGACTCGTGGCGTTCTCGTACCGCAACGTCGCCAACCGCCACGCCGACAAGGTGGAGCGCGCGTCCTCGCACGAGGGGCACGGCCACTAGGCCAGGAGCGGTGACGGACACGCGAGCGCCGCGAATCGGGGTGATGGGCGGCACCTTCGACCCGATCCATCACGGTCACCTCGTGGCCGCGAGCGAGGTGGCGCAGTCGTTCGACCTCGACGAGGTGGTGTTCGTTCCCACCGGTCAGCCCGCGCACAAGCCGGAGGTCTCGCCCGCCGAGGCGCGGTACGAGATGACGGTCATCGCGACCGCCTCGAACCCGCAGTTCACCGTCAGCCGCGTGGACATCGATCGCGAGGGTCCCACCTACACGGTCGACACCCTGCGCGACCTCAAGGCGGAGCGCCCCGACGCCGAGCTGTTCTTCATCACCGGCGCGGATGCCGTGGCGCAGATTCTCAGCTGGCGGGACCATGATGAACTGTGGGATCTCGCCCACTTCGTCGCCGTCTCGCGCCCGGGTCATGTGCTCGACACCGAGGGCCTGCCGACCGACGACGTGAGCCGACTCGAGATCCCGGCCCTCGCCATCTCGTCGACCGACTGTCGGAGCCGTGCCCGACGCGGACTTCCGGTCTGGTACCTCGTACCGGACGGCGTCGTGCAGTACATCGCGAAGCATCACCTGTATAGGAGCAGCGAATGAGCACTCCGGAGCAGCCCCTCACCCGTCGCCAGCTCAAGGAGATGCGCCGGACCGGCGCATTGCCCGTCGTCGACGCCGAGAAGGCGCAGGCACCGGCCGAGCAGCCGGCCCCCGTCGGCGCGCCCGCCGCCGGCTCGGCCGAGAGTCGGCTCGGCGGCCTGCCGAAGGCCGCGCCGGTCGTCCCCGCGCCCGCCGCGGACGAGCGCGCCGAGGCCACCCCGCAGCCCGCGCGCGACGAGAAGCCCGCCGCGCCTGCGAGTGAGAAGAAGCCCGCCGAGCCCGTGAGCGACGAGAAGCCCGCCGAGCCCGCGCGCGAGGAGGCGCCGAAGCCCGTGCCGTCGCCCGCGCCCGCGGCCGCCCCCGTGGCGCCCACTCCGCCGCTCACGCGGCGTCAGGCGCGCGTGCTGCGGACCAACGAGATCGCGGTCACCGAGGCACCGGAGGAGGGCCGCTCCGCGCCGAGCGAGCCGAAGCCCGAGGCGCCGGCGCCCGCCCGTGACGCGGCGCCCGCAGCGCGACCCGCGCCGGCCCCCGAGGCGCCCAAGCCGGCCGAGACCGCGGTGCGTCTGCCCGCGGGCTTCACCGACGCCATGAGCACGCCCGAGGCGACCGCCGCACGCGAGGACGAGCCCGAGGAGCGCCCCAAGGTGGGTGCCAGCTTCGGCGCCGCCGTGTTCCAGCAGGCCGAGGAGCGTCAGCGCCAGGAGCGCGAGCGCGCCGAGCGCGAGGCGCAGCAGCGCCGCGAGGCGACGGCCACCGCCACGGCGACGCCCGCGCAGCCGCAGGTCGAGGGCGAGCTGTTCGCCGAGGCCTTCCAGCGCTCGCTCGACGCCGGCGGATCCACCACGGCGACGGGCACGAGCCTCGTGCTCCACGACATGCCGGGAACGGGATCGCTCAGCGGACCGATGACCGCGACCGGCGAGTTCATGATCACGAGCTCGCACGTGCTCCCCGCCGGTCTCGCCTCGCGCGGCGCGGCGACCGGCACCACCGACGGCAAGGACGTCGACGCCACGCTCATGGACGGCGAGATCCCGCTGCACTCGTCGCCCACGCCGATCGCCGCCAGCTCGGCCGTGAGCACCTCGAAGGCCCCCGGCGACGTGATCCGTCCGCCGCAGCCCGACAAGAACCACGGGCTCATGCTCACGCTCGGCATCGTCGCCGGCGTGCTCGGCGTGGGCCTGGCAGGAGTCCTCATCTACGCGTTTGCGACAGGAGTATTCGGTTGAGTCCCACCCCCACATCCCTCGAGATGCTGCAGCTGGCCGCCGAGGCGGCCGATGCGAAGGGCGGGGACGATCTCGTCGCGCTCGACGTGTCGGAGCCGCTTCCGCTCGTCGACATCTTCCTGCTCGTCACCGGTCGCAACGAGCGCAACGTCGCGGCGATCGCCGACGAGATCGAGGACAAGCTCCACGAGGCCGGGCACAAGCGCCTGCGTCGTGAGGGTCGTCAGGAGTCCCGCTGGATCCTGCTCGACTTCGGCGATCTCGTCGTCCACGTCTTCCATCAGGAGGAGCGCGCCTTCTACGCGCTCGAGCGCCTGTGGAAGGACTGCCCCGTCGTGCCCGTGACGCTGCCCGAGCGCCCCGTGCTCGGCACGCCCGGGGAGTGAGCCGATTTCTCGTCCCGCTCACGGTGTTGTAAGCTAAATGAGTTGTCCGGGGCTTCTACCGGACAACATCTGGGCCTGTGGCGCAGCTGGTAGCGCACCTGCATGGCATGCAGGGGGTCAGGGGTTCGAGTCCCCTCAGGTCCACCAAGAATCCCCGGTCTCGCACCGGGGATTTCGTGTTTCCGGCGATCGCTCACGCGGCATCGCGGACGGCGATCAGTTCGTGGCGGTCTCCGCGGCGGCGGACGGGGCGCGGAAGCGATGGCAGTCCACCTGCACGGTGCCGCCGGGCACCGGCGCCGCGTGCGCGAACCGGCCCTCGTCGGTCCAGCCCTGACGCGCGTAGAACCGCCGCGCCGGCGCGTTGCCGGTGGCGACCGCCAGCCACGCCGACCGGCCGGTGGTGTGGCGGGCGGCGCGCTCGGCCGCCGCGAGCAGGCACCCGCCGATGCCGGTGCCGCGCGCGGCCGGACCCGTGTAGAGCTGGTCGATCTCGTCGCCCTGCGTCATCGCGAAGCCGACGACCTCGTCCGCGCGTGTGGCGACGATCGTGTCGCCGATCCGCTCGCGGGAGCGCCGCGCGAAGGACTCGGGCGTGCGCGCCGTGACGAGGGCATCGGGCACATGCCCGAGGTGGGCGTCGCGCCAGCCGCCCCGCCAGATCTCGGCGATCGCCACGGCGTCCGCCGCCGTGGCGGGGCGGATCTGGACGTCCGCGTGCGATGCGGGATCCGCGGGGAAGACCAACGACATCGGGTCGCTTTCGTCGGGGTGCACGAGCCCGTACAGCGTAGGCCGAGGGGTCCAGTCCCGCAAGAATCGCGACGAGCGCGAACCGGCCCGCGCAGCCGAGGTGCGCGGGCCGGTCGGGAGGTCACAGCGTAAGCAGCACCTTGGTGGCGCGGCGCTCGTCCATCGCCCGGTAGCCCTCGGCCGCCCCCTCGAGCGGGAGCGTCAGGTCGAACACCTGGCCCGGATCGATGGTGCGGTCCCAGATGAGCTGGATCAGCTCGGGCAGGAAGCGACGCACCGGGGCGGGACCGCCGTGCAGGTGCACGCCGGTGAAGAACAGGTCGAGGCCGTCCAGCTTCACGCCGTGCGAGACGCCGACGTAGCCGACGTAACCGCCGGCACGCGTGGAATGGATCGCCTGCCACATCGACTCCTGGGTGCCCACGGCCTCGACGGTGCCGTGCGCGCCGTACCCGCCGGTGAGCTCCTTGACCTTCGCCGCGCCATCGTCGCCGCGCTCCTCGATGATGTCGGTGGCGCCGAACCGGCGCGCGAGCTCCTGGCGGTCCGCGTGCCGGCTGAACACGATGATCCGCTCCGCGCCGAGGTGCTTCGCCGCGAGAACGGCCGAAAGCCCGACCGCGCCATCACCCACGATCGCGATCGTCTTGCCGGGGCCCGCCTCGGCGGCGACGGCGCCGAACCAGCCCGTGCCGAGCACGTCGGATGCGGCAAGCAGCGACGGCAGGAGATCGGCGTCGGGCTGGCCCGGTGTGGCGACGAGCGTGCCGTCGGCGAGCGGGATGCGGGCGTACTCGGCCTGGGTGCCGACCGATCCCATCATCACGTTGTGGATGCAGCGCGACTGGTAGCCGGCCTCGCAGATCTCGCACGTGTTGTCGGAGGCGACGAACGAGCCGACGACGAAGTCGCCGACCTTGACGTTCTTCACGTCCGCGCCGATCTCGGTGACGACGCCGACATACTCGTGTCCCATGGGCTGCGGTGTGACGGACAGCGGCTCGGCTCCGCGGTAGGGCCAGAGATCCGATCCGCAGATGCAGCTCGCCGCCAGGCGGATCACCGCATCGGTGGGCTCGACGATCGTCGCGTCGGCTCGCTCCTCGACGCGGACGTCGCCGGGCCCGTACATCATGACTCCACGCATGCGTGGTCTCCTTCGTGAGGTCGTTCGTGTCAGCGAGGCGCACCGTCGGATCACGGAGGCCTCACCGACAGTCAACGCCCTGGGGCCGCCGAGGTGAGAGGCCTCAGCAGACCCCCCTCAACCGGCAGCCGGCGCGGCCGTGACGGGTTGCGTCAGGGCCTCTCAGCCGGCGCGGCGTCGTGCTTACCGTGGCGCCATGGAACCGACGCAGCTGATCACCCATCTGGCGTTCTACGCCGGGTGGCCGAACGCGATGTCGGCGATGACGGTGGCCAAGGACGCGCTGAGCGAGGAGGACGCATGAACATCGAGCCGCAGCCGAAGACGATCCTCAACCCCGAGGACAGGTTCCCCGGGGGCGTGTACCTCGACCTGCTGGTCGTGCCGCATGACGGCGACCAGCGCACCACCGTGGGCAAGGTGCGCTTCCTGCCCGGCGCCCGCACCGCCTGGCATTCGCACGCGCGCGGCCAGTACTGCCACGTGATCGACGGCGTCGCGCGCTTCGGCAACCGCCGGGGCGAGATCATCGAGGTGCACGCCGGGCAGACGCTCTACACGCCTCCGGGCGAGGAGCACTGGCACGCCGCCGCGCCCGGTCACTTCATGGCGCACCTCGCGATCCTCGAGGGCGACGAGGGCGCCGACATCGCCTCGTGGTGGGGCGAGCAGGTCACGGACGAGGAGTTCGAGGGGCGCGTCGGCGCGTGATCCCGCGCGGATCCGATGGAATCGGACCGCGGAGATCGGGTGCGGCGGCGCCGACTCGATCAGGCTGGTCAGCGAAGGGAGACCACCGTGATCGAGGTCCTGAACCGGGTGAGCGACGCGATCGAGGCCGGGCTCGGCGACGAGCCGGACCTGGCGTCGCTGGCCGCCGGCGCCGGCACGACGGAGTACCACCTGCGGCGGATGTTCTCGTCGCTGGCGGGAGTACCGCTGTCGGAGTACATCCGGCGCCGGCGGATGACCGTCGCCGCCGGTGACATCATCGCCGGCGAGGAGATCCTCGCCACCGCGGTGCGCTACGGGTACGGATCGACCGAAGCCTTCGGGCGGGCGTTCCGCGCCGTGCACGGCGCGAGCCCTGCCGAGGTGCGGCGCGACGGCGGTCCCCTTCGAACACAACCACAGCTCAGGTTCCGCCTGACCGTCGAAGGGAGCACCCCCATGGATGCCCGCATCACCGAACGACCCGCCTTCCGCCTCATCGGCCACGCCGTGCGCGTGCCGCTGATCCACGAGGGGGTCAACCCGCACATCCAGGCGCACATCGCCGCGATCCCGCCCGAGGAGCACGAGCGCCTCAAGGCGCTCAGCGCCACCGAGCCGCGAGGACTGCTGCAGGTCAGTGCCGACGTCGACCCGGACTACGCCGAGGGCAGCGAGCTGACCTACCTGCACGGCGTGGCCGTGCCGGCCGAGACGCCGGTGCCCGACGACCTCGACGCGATCGAGGTGACCGCCGGCTCGTGGGCGGTGTTCCGCGTCGCGGGGGAGTACCCGGCGGCGCTCCAGTCGATGTGGGCGGCCACGGCGACCGAGTGGTTCCCGTCCAACCCGTGGCGCCTGCGGCCCGGGCCGTCGATCGTGGCCGTGCTTGAGCGGGCCGCGGACTTCCGCACCGCGACGTGCGAGCTGTGGCTGCCGGTGGAGCGCGACTGACCGGCGCTTGTCACACGAATGGTCGCGAGGCGTCGACGATCCGCTGCAGGTACACGGTGGCGGCCAGAAGATGGTCGGCTGAGGTCGGCGTGCCCGCGTGGTGGACGTCGACGGCCTCGCGGAACCGGGTGATCGCCGACTGCGCGGCGGCGAGCCGCTCCGCACCGGACGGGTCATCGATCGGGGCGTCGACGAGATCCGCGGCACGGGCGATCGCCTCGGCGAGCTGGTGCCGGAGCGGCTCGCCGCGCTCGGTCCAGAGGCTCTCGGCGTCCAGCAGCATGCCGGCCAGCTCGCGCGTGGAGGCGGTGCTGCGCTCGAGTGCGCGCAGTCGCTGCGTGTTCTGCTCCTGCATCTGCACGCGCCCGCGCGCCCGGGGGTTCGCGCGGCGGCTCTCGTCGGCCTCGCGCACCTCATCGGCCACGGCCGTCGCGACATCGCTCAGCTCGTGCAGCCCGCGCTCCACGTCGTCGGCGGACGCCGATCCCCGGGCCACCCCCTCGGCGAGGGCGCGCAGCTGACCCACCGCGATGCCGCGCAGCGCCGAGAGCCGGTTGCTCGCCCGCTGCAGGTACAGCGGCGGAAACACGAGCAGGTTGACCGCGATGCCGACGAGGACGCCGAACGCCATCGTCACGAGGTACGAGATCGAGAACTCCTCGATGCTCGCCCCGCCCAGCAGCAGCGTGAACAGGCCGGCCATGCCGATGAAGTCACGCCCCGGCCCGAGCGCGCGCACGCCGCCCAGCGCCACGCCCAGGCCCACCACGAGCGCGACGGCCACGATCCCCATCACGTCGGCCCACACGAGCAGCAGCCCGCCGATGCCGAGCGCGATCCCCAGCGCCACGCCCAGCAGCGTCAGCAGCCCGGAGCGCGCCGACCGCGCCAGCGTGGGATACATGCTCACGAGCACGCCGAGCGGGGCGTAGTACGAGTACTCGTCGGCCGCGTACGGGATCAGCGGCGCCAGGTACCAGGCGATCGCGGCCGCCACCGCCGTCTTCGCCGCCAGCAGCAGGCGGGGCTGATCGACGATGTCGCGACCCCAGCTGACGGCCGTGTCGAGCACGCGGCGAGCCATGGCGGACCTCCGTATCGTTGTCGCTCCGGCGGCCTCCCCACGCTAGCGATCGCGCGCGCCGCGTCGCGAGCGGTTGCGCTCGGCGCCCGCGTGTGTCACGTGACGGGTTCCGCCAGGCCCTCCCTCGCATCGCGCGCGGGGCATACCGTGGAAAACATGGACAACCGATCCGAGGTGCGCGAGTTCCTCATGACGCGCCGCGCGCGCATCACGCCGCAGCAGGCGGGCGTGGAGACGTTCGGCGACCGTCGCCGCGTGCCGGGACTGCGCCGCGAGGAGGTCGCCCGCCTGGCGGGGATGAGTGTCGACTACTACACGCGCCTCGAGCGGGGGAACCTCCGCGGCGTCTCCGACAGCGTGCTCGAGGCGATCTCGCGGGCGCTGCTGCTGGACCAGGCCGAGCACGACCACCTGTTCGATCTCGCGCGCAACGCCAACCCCGTCGGGCTGCGGCCCGTGCGCGCGCCGGGAGACACGCCGGTGCGCCCGCAGCTGCACTACTTCCTCGACGCGCTCACGACGGCGCCGGCCTTCGTCCAGAACAACCGGATGGATCTGGTTGCCGCCAACACGCTCGGCTACGCCATGTACTCGCCGATGTTCACCGGCGCGCGGCGGCCCGCGAACTTCTCGCGGCACATCTTCCTCGACCCCGGCTCGCGCGACTTCTACCCGGACTGGGATCGCGCGGCGTGGACCAACGTCACCATCCTTCGCCGCGAGGTCGGGCGCAACCCGCACGACAAGCGGCTGCAGGCGCTGATCGGGGAGCTGTCGGCCCACAGCGTCGAGTTCCGCGAGTACTGGGCCGCGCACGACGTGCGCCGTCACTACGCCGGTCAGAAGACGTTCCGCCACCCCGTGGTGGGGGACCTCGAGCTGCACTATCAGACCCTCGAGCTCGACGGCGATCCGGGCCTTGCGATGACCGTCTACCTGGCCACGCCCGGCTCGCCCACGGAGGAGTCGCTGCGGCTGCTCGCCTCGTGGGCGGCGACCGAGGCGGCCCCGCAGATCGCCGCCTACGCCGCGGCGTCGTGATGCGGTCCCCGGCGTAGCCTGAAGGCGTGTCGACACCGCTGCTCGGTTCCGCCCTGCCCGTCGTCGCCGCGCCCATGGCCGGCGGCCCCATGAACACCCGGCTCGCCGGCGCGGCGATCTCGGCCGGCGCGTTCCCGTTCCTCGCGGGCGGGTACAAGACGCCCGAGGCGCTGGCGGGCGAGATCGCGGAGGTGCGTGGGCTCGGCGCCCCGTTCGGGGTCAACCTCTTCGTCCCGGCGGCCGACCCCGTCGACGAAGCGGCCTTCCGCGCCTACGCCGCCGAGCTCGCGCCCGAGGCCGCAGCCTACGGCCTGACGCCCGACACCGTTCCGGTGCGGGACGACGACCACTGGGGAGAGAAGATCGCGCTGCTGGTCGCCGATCCCGTGCCCGTGGTCTCGCTGACCTTCGGGCTGCCCGGCCCCGCCGACATCCGCGCGCTGCAGCGGGCCGGATCGCGCGTGGTCGC